>JBEKGG010000149.1:0-10559 GCA_050012915.1 Terriglobales bacterium
TGGCGCGCGAATGGTTTCATCCTCCGCGAAAGGCCGATGCGGATGAGACCGTCGCGTCCTTTGTCGAGCGACACTACGGCGCCGAAATGGTGGATCGTCTCGCCGATCCACTGCTGGCCGGCGTATATGGAGGCGAGGCCAGCCAGCTCAGCGTGCGGGCTGTTCTGCCACGCTTTGTCGAAATGGAAGCCACCTACGGCAGCCTCGGACGCGCCATGCTGGCCGCCCGCAACAAAATGGCACATGCTTCCCAAGGTCCGACGAAACCTTTATTCACTTCACTGAAAAATGGCATGCAGCAGTTGGTTGACGCGGTGGTATCTCGGCTTCCGGCATCTTCGCTTAACGCCGGCACCCCGGTGCAACGTGTTCAACGGGAGAAAGGGGGCTGGGTTATTTCCGCCGGCTATGCTTCGGATGAATTCGATGCAGTGGTCATGGCCATACCAGCCCACGCGGCAGCCGAATTGTTGAGCGTGACCAACCAGAACCTCGCCTCCGAACTCCGCGGCATCCAATACACTTCGTCGGTCACGGTCAATCTCGGTTATGACCGGAACGTGCGCGCATCTCTGCCGCGTGGCTTCGGATTTCTTGTGCCTCGCAGCGAGGGCCGACGCATGCTCGCGGCCACGTTCGTGCACAACAAGTTCCCGTACCGTGCCCCTGTCGAACGCGCTCTACTGCGTTGCTTCATTGGCGGCGCCCGAAACGAACAGGTTCTCCAAGTTCCCGAAGATGAAATCATCGGCATTGTCCGTGACGAATTACGACAAATCATCAAGCTCAAAGCCGATCCGCTTTTCACGCGCGTGTACCGCTGGAAGAACGCGATGGCGCAATACGGAGTCGGCCATTTGGAGCGTTTGCAGCGAATCGAGAGCTTATTACTGCAACTTCCAAGCCTGGCGCTGGCAGGTAACGCATACCGCGGTATTGGAGTGCCAGATTGTGTCCGGTCAGGAACCGAGGCGGCGAACAAAGCTCTGCTCGCGGTTGGATTGCCCGAAGACACATCGCAGAAAGTCGCATCATAGGCCGCGTAATCTTTTCGGGTTCAAATGGAGCACGGGACGTTCCCGCGCGTGTGTTTGGCAAGCTTGGCGGGCGAGACGAATATCGTTCAACAGGAAGTTTCTTGAATCGCCGCTTTCAACTGCTTCACAGCCCAATCAATTTGCTCGTTATCGATAATCGCGGGCGGCGCGATCAGCAAGTGATCGCCTGACACTCCATCCACGCAGCCTTGCATGGGATAAACCAGCAGTCCTCGTCTCACCGCAGCTTGAGCTACGCGACCGGCAAAATTCAGTCCCGCGGCAAACGGCTGTTTCGTCCCCTTATCCGCGACGAACTCAACGGCCCACAGCAATCCAATTCCGCGAACATCGCCAACTGTCTCTGCATCGCGCAAGCCCTCAAGTTCGTGGTGCAGAATCGCAGCCGTCGAACCTTGACGATTAGAATTCGCAGCCAAAGCCAGTTTTCGTTCTTGCAAAAATCTCAACACGGCTCGGCCCGCGGCCAAAGAAATTGGATGCGAGTTGTATGTAAAACCGTGCAGAAAGGCTCCGGAGCCATCGGCAATCGCGCTCGCTACCCGCTTCGAAACCAGCACCGCGCCCAACGGCGCATATCCACTCGACAGTCCCTTGGCCGTGACCAGAAGATCGGGCGCGACATCCCAATGTTCGACGGCAAAATTTCGACCGGTACGGCCCATGCCGGTCATCACTTCGTCCGCGATCAAGAGAACGCCATGCCGATGGCAAATCTCGGCGACACTCTGCAAATACCCGGGCGGCGGAACGACCGCGCCCAAAGTTGCTCCGCTGACTGGTTCGAGAATAAAGGCAGCTACTTCACCCTCTGTCGCCGTTATCGCCTGGTCTACCTCTGCGGCATACTCCTGTCCGCAGCTACGGCAACTATCGGTGCAGTCAAATGCACAGCGGTAGCAATAGGGAAATCCGACATGAGCAAATTCCCTAACCATGGGACGATAGATCTCGCGCCGCTGTTTATTTCCCGACACCGACAATGCGCCCAGCGTTGAGCCGTGGTAGCTCTGTCCGCGGCTAATCACCTGATAACGGCTGGTTTGACCGATCTCCACCTGATATTGACGCGCCAGTTTTAGAGCGGTCTCGACCGATTCCGAGCCTCCGCAAGTAAAGTAGACGCAGCCGCCCGCAAAATTCTTGCCCGCAAAATCGAGCAACTCCGTCGCATACTCTTCCGCCACCGGAGTCGTGAATTGGCTGCTGTGCACGAACTCCAACTGCTTTGCCTGAGTCGCCATCGCTGCCGCGATCTCTACAACTCCATGTCCGATGAAATTCACCGCCGCAGAACCGGAGAAATCGAGATACCGTTTGCCGCGCGTATCCCACAAATAAACTCCTTCACCACGCACTGCCGGAGGAAAAGTCTTGCGGAACGAACGCCGGAGAACGGCGGAATAAGAAGAGGGATCGATCACAGAGGACTCCGGCACGTCTCGGATTATCCGGCGGCCTGCATACAGGTGTCAAAACGTCGATGTCACTACGTGCGTATCGACGAACCACGCGGCCTAATAAAGGAGTAGCGCCAGCCGTGTAGAATCGGCCTTGAATGGCATCTCCGGCGAACGGTCCTCGCAGCCCGATGAGTGTCTCAGCGCGCTGGCTACGCCTCTTCCAGCCGTCTCATCAGCACACCGCATTTTCAGCCACGGTATTGTTGATGACGGCGATGGTGTTGTCGCGTGTTGTGGGCTACCTTCGCGAAGCCTACACCGCGTGGGCATTTGGCGCCGGCCCGACGACGGACGCTTACATCGCCGCCTTCCAGATTCCCGATTTCCTCGCCTACCTGGTTGCGGGCGGCACCATTTCCATCACCTTCGTTTCTATCTATACGCGATTCCTGGCGGAAAAAAGGGAAGACGACGCCCAAAAGACTTTCTCCGTAATCATCACGGTGATGACGTTGGTTTTGGGGATTGGCGTCATTCTCGCCGAAATCTTCGCCCCGCAGATCACGCGTCTCATGTTCCACAACTTCAAGCCGGAACAGATTGATCTTTGTGTGCACCTCACACGCATTCTGCTACCTGCCCAGATTTTGTTCTACGTCGGCGGCGTGGTTTCCGCAGTGCTTTCTTCGCGCCGGCTTTTTCTTTTCCCGGCATTGGGACCGCTGATTTACAACGCCTTCATCATTCTAGGCGGCATCACGCTTTCCCATTCTTTCGGAATCGCCTCATTGGCTTACGGAGCGCTGGCCGGCACCTTTGTCGGACCCTTCCTCATCAACGCGATCGGCGCCGCGCGCGTTGGCGCTGGTTATCGCGTCTCCTTCGACATGCGCAATTCCGCCTTTCGCGAATGGGTTCGAATGTCGATTCCTTTGATGATCGGAGTTTCGCTGGTCAGCGCGGACGACTGGATTCTGCGTTACTTCGCTTCTGATTCACCCGGCGCCATCAGCCACATCAACTATGCCAAGCGCCTGCTAGCCGTGCCGATCGCGATTCTCGGGCAAGCTGTCGGACAAGCTTCGCTACCATTTTTCGCCCGCCTGTTTGGTGAAAAACGCATGCAGGCGTTTGCGGACACCGTAAATGGCTCGGTCTACCGCACCGCTGCCGCTGCGCTCCTGTTTACGAGTTTGATGATGGCGGCCGCGCTCCCGTTGATCGACCTGGTCTACCGGTTACCCCACGGACACTTCGTTTTTCCCGACTCGCAGGCCACCGCAACGTACTTCTTTTGGTTTTCCGTGTCTCTGGTCTTCTGGTCGGCGCAGGGCCTTTATGCGCGTGCTTTTTACGCCGCCGGAAATACACTCACCCCAATGGTTGCCAGCACCGTGATTACAATCGCATCGCTGCCCATGTACCGCGCGCTGTACCACGCCTTCTCATCTGTAGGACTTGCGCTCGCCTCCGATCTCGGAATCGCGGCCAACTGTCTGGCCATGGGAATTCTGCTGCATCAACGCAAGCTGGTTCGATGGGATGAATTGCAGTGGGGTGAGTTGGGAAAAGCTACGATTACTGCGGCTGTGGCGGGACTGTTGAGTTACCGGGTCGCTCGCGCAATCGTGATCACTGGCAGCCGCGTTGCGGACGTCGAGGCGCTGGCTTTAATTTGCATCACTTGGGCCGGAGCGGTTGCGGCAGGACTTTGGCTGACGCGATCTCAGCTGCCGGGTGATCTGCGTCGGCGGAAAGGTTCGGTCCTCCCGCGCGTGGCGGAAAGGCAAGCAGAAGAGTTGACGAAAGGAATTGCGCCGTAGCAGGTTGCAGGTCTCGGACACCAATTCGCGGCCAAGACCTGACCGTGGTATCTGCTTAGGCTCGGGCTGCGACCGCTTCGACTGCGGCCGGGGCTTTCACTTCTTCGCCATTCGGTTTCTGACCGCCCTTGCGAATATCAATGCCGCCCTTGAAGAATGCACCATCTTCAATGGAGATGCGCGCCGCGACCACGTCGCCAGTCAGCGAACCGTCGCTGCGGATATCCACTCGATCGCTGGCCGTCAGGTTGCCGCGTACTTTCCCCAGGACCACAATTTCGCGGGCGTTAATGTTCGCTGCCACTACACCATTGCGACCGACCGTGACCCGATTACCGGCGAGGTTGATGGAACCCTCTACG
Organism: Terriglobales bacterium; assembly: GCA_050012915.1. GTDB lineage: Bacteria > Acidobacteriota > Terriglobia > Terriglobales > Acidobacteriaceae > JABDBE01. The sequence goes on from JBEKGG010000149.1 coordinate 4,647, forward strand.
CGGCCATCAATGTAAAGCGACTCCGAACCGGTCACTTCGCCTTTGATCACCAGCGATTTCCCAATGGTGGCCTGATCCGCCGTGCTGGCCGCAACTGCCGGACGGGGCGCGCTGGCGGGCTCGCTTGGCGTAGACGTCACTGGAGTTGGCATAGCGGGACGTTCTGGCTCACCTGGCCGCGAAGGTGTCGTAGAAGGCTGATTCGTGGGTTTCCACATGTCAAAAAATTCCTTTCCTCACAAGTAGATTAAACGGTCGAACTCGCATTTTGGTGACCAAACAAATTCTACTCCCGCTGCCAGCTCAAGTCTTGTGGAAATTCTGTGCTTTCTGCACTTTTCAGCCCTTTCGTAACCTAGTTATGCACGGGGGATGAAACCCTCTCAATGTAATTCCTGCCGCGGCGGGTCCGTTTCTATACTATTCAGGGCTGCGCGACAGCCTGCCTGGCAGAAACATCGCGGCAACAATACCGGAGTATTATGGTTTGAACTACAGATAGACAATCCACGATCTTGGACAGACTCTCCGATTCCGCCATCCTGAAGAAGATCGAACGCCAGCCAAAAGGCACCGCCGGCTTCAAGCAGTTGGTGCGGGAACTGGGACTCCACGGCGACGCACGCCAGCAACTTTCTGATCGTTTGAAGCGTCTGGTGAGCAGCAATCAACTGATTGAAGTCGAATCCGGCAGGTACGCGATTCCAAAAGCTGCCGCGGGCAAGAACGTTTTAGTCGGAAAGTTGAGCATGCATCGCGACGGCTACGGATTTGTCACGCCCGATGCCGCTACCCTCGATCCACACCTCAAAACGCTACTCTCCGGAGATATTTTCATCCCGCCGCCGGCAGTGGGCTCGGCAATGCACGGGGATCGCGTGCTGGTAGAGGTCGGCACGATTCGCCCTGATGGCCGTGCTGAAGGCCGCATCGTACGCCCGGTCGTTCGCGCTCATAGCACAGTCGTCGGAATTTTCCATCACGGCAATCGCGGCAACTATGTGACGCCAATCGACCAGAAGATTTCGCAAGAAATCATAATTCCGCCGAGCATGGAAATTCCTGCGGGCGCCGGTGTCCCGCCGGGAGTCGCGAGGGCGCCGCGTCCTGGCAAGTCTCCCGATCGCGTTCTAGGCAAAGAAGCTGCCCGCCGCGAAGAATTGGATGATCTCGAAGGCGTCGTCGTGGATGTGGAAATTACTGATTGGCCGTCAGCCACGCAGAATCCGCGGGGACGAGTGGTTGAGATACTGGGCTACGAAGACGATTTCGGAGTCGACGTCGAAATCGTTATTCGCAAATATCATCTGCCGCATCGTTTCCCGCCCGAAGTGCTCGATCAGGCCCAGAAGATCGAGCCCATCATTCCTGCCCCCGAGGTGCAAAAGCGACAGGATTTCCGGGCTCTCCCGATTGTCACGATAGACGGCGAAACCGCGCGCGACTTCGACGACGCAGTCACCGTCCGTCAAATCGAGGGCGGCAACTACGAACTGCAAGTACATATCGCCGACGTGGCCCACTACGTCGCGTCCGACTCGGCGCTCGATCAGGAAGCGCGGCTGCGGGGCACCAGCGTCTATTTCCCCGATCGCGCCGTGCCTATGCTTCCACTTGAGCTTTCGACGGATATCTGCAGCCTGCGCCCGCATGTGGACCGGCTCGTGCTTTCATGCGTGATGCAGATCGACCACCGCGGTGAGATTCTTGGCTATGAGTTGAGCGAAGGGATTATCCGTTCGGCCGAGCGCATGACCTATACCGACGTCAACGCGGTGCTCGAAGGCGATGCCATAACACGAAAGCGTTACGAAAAGCTGGTAAGCACCTTCGAGATGATGCGCGACCTCGCCCTGATTCTGAAACGCAAGCGCGAGCGGCGCGGATCTATCGACTTCGATTTGCCCGAGCCCGTAATCGAATTCGACGAACTTGGATTGATGAAAAGCATTACCCGTTCCGAACGCAATATCGCGCACCGCCTCATCGAAGAGTTCATGCTCTCGGCCAACGAATGCGTAGCTGAATATCTTGAGCACAAACGCGTGGCCTCGCTTTACCGCGTCCACGAAAAGCCCGACGCTAAGCGGGTCTACGATTTCGAAGTCATCGCCGCCGCCTTCGGCTATTCCCTGGGGGTGGGCGCGCTACCTATTCAACGGGTGCAGTTCAAGTCCGAACGCCGCGCCAGTCACGGCACCGGCAAGCGTCCGCGCGAAATTGAAATTCCGAAAGAAGTTCACATTACGCCGCGCATGTACCAGAAGCTGACCGAGAAAATTGCTGGCAAGCCGGAGGAACGAATTCTTTCTTACCTGATGTTGCGTTCGTTGAAGCAAGCGCGCTATTCGGAAGAGAACCTTGGGCACTTCGCGCTGGCTGCGCCGACTTACACGCACTTCACCTCGCCCATCCGCCGCTATCCCGACCTGATCGTGCACCGCATTTTGAAAAACGTATTGCGAGATGCCGCGAACGATCATGTGGCGCGGGCGCTCCCGCCCGCGAAGGCCGAAGCCGCGGACATACCCTCTCCATGGTCCAAACGCCGCGACCATATTGCGCATCGCGAAGCGCTTGAGCCACTCGCCGGCCCAATCTCTATCGAAGAGCTTCACGAAATCGCCGAAGAATCCAGCCGATCCGAGCGCCGCGCCGACGAAGCCGAACGCGACCTGATGGAATCGAAGAAGGTCAAATTCATGGAGGACCGCGTCGGCGAAGACTTCGACGGGTTGATCATCAGCGTGACCAAGTTCGGATTCTTCGTTGAGCTCGCGGACCTATTCATCGAAGGCCTGGTCCCGCTGGATTCGTTAACCGACGACCGTTATAGCTTCCACGAAAACACTCGCGAGATCATCGGCCAGCGTTCTGGTAGGATCTACGGGCTCGGCCAAAAGATACGCGTGCTCGTGGATCGCATCGACCCGGTCGAGAAGAAGATTCAGTTTGCTGTGTTCGAAGAAAAACCGCATCGACCGGCGAAGCGAAAACGTGGAGGACGGGCATCCCCAGCCGTCTAGTAGAGACTCCGCAGCGTCTTTGGGATGAAAATGTGCCTGAGTAGTGTAAAATTCCCTAGTCAACCCCATCCGCTGTCATCGCAACCAGACGGCGGATTTTCCTACTTGTCGGGACGTGGCTCAGCCTGGTAGAGCACTCGCTTGGGGTGCGAGGGGTCGGCAGTTCAAATCTGCCCGTCCCGACCATTCTTCTCTGTAAAATAATGTAAAGCACCAGCCGATTCGGCCCCCACGGGTTTACCTTTTAGGGATAAACTGTAGGTTCCGAACGGAATTCTCTGACGTTCTTCAGGTGCGTTTTTTCCGTTCTCGCTGAACTTTTGTTACTCTAAAGCCAACCCGCTTTATCCGATCGCGCCGCAAGACCTGAAGTCATGTTTCATCGAATGAAATTTCAGGCTTCATTCTGATTAAGCCTGAATTATTAGGAGACGTATTTTTGAAGACTTTTTTGTCCCACGCTCTTTTTGTATTTGCTTTTAGTACGTTGCTGTCGCTCGCCTCGGCCGCGCAACAAACGTCGCCTGCCAATCCACCCGCGCCGCAGCAGCCTCAGACCGCGCAGGCCCAGCCAGCCGACCAGACCAAAGACGCCCAAGGTCAAAAGCAGACCTCCGATACGACCCAGAGCACCTCGAAGGATCGCCTCTTTTTCGCGCTGCCAAACTTTTTGACGCTGGAAAATGCGGGGCAGGTTCCGCCGCTCACCGTGGGGCAAAAATTCAAAGTAGTGGCCCGTGGCGCTTTCGACTACATCCAAATTCCCTGGTACGCCGCTCTGGCTGGCGTCAGCCAGGCTGAAAACAGCGAACCTGGCTACGGACAAGGCGCCGAGGGCTATGGAAAGCGTTTCGGAGCAGCCTTTGGCGATGGCACCATCGAGAACTTCATGACCGGCGCGATTCTTCCGTCCATACTGCGCCAAGATCCTCGTTTCTTTCAGGAGAGCAACGGAACATTCTGGCATCGCACCCGCTACGCCATAAGCCGCATCTTTATCACTCGCACCGATTCCGGCCACCGGCAATTTAATTTCTCTGAGATTTGTGGCAGCGGGGCCGCCGCTGCCATTTCCACGTACACTTACCATCCCAGCGCCGATCGCACTCTATCAAACACTGCCAGCGTTTGGGGAACACAGGTGGGATACGACACCGTGACTTACGTGGTAAAGGAATTCTGGCCCGATATTCGCCGCAAGGTGACCAAGAAAAAGCAACCGGCTCCCGGCAACTGATCGAGCCAGCCAACCTTCCTGAATTACAATCCTCGCAGTCTCGTCGCGCCAAAAGCGGAGGATTCGCATGTTTCAGCCCGACCTGCTGCACCACAAACGCATTCTCATCACCGGCGGCGGCACCGGTTTGGGCAAAGGCATGGCCCACCGTTTTCTCGAACTGGGTGCGACCGTCTACATTTGCGGACGCCGCGAGCAGGTTCTATCAGAAACAGAAGCCGAACTGAGCCGCGTGGCGCCGAATAAAATCCGATCTTTCCGTTGCGACATCCGTGATTTGGCGCTCGTGGAAAAAATGATCGAGTCCATCTGGAAAGATGGCCCGCTCGATATTCTGGTCAACAATGCAGCGGGAAATTTCCTGGCCCGCACCGAAGAGCTGTCCCCGGGCGCATTTGAAGCTGTTCTCGGAATCGTGCTGATGGGGACGATCAATGCCACGATGGCTTGCGGGCGTCGATGGTTGAAAGCCGCGCATCCCGGCGTGGTGTTGAACATTGCCGCAACCTACTCGTCGACCGGTTCCGCATATGTTGTGCCTTCGGCCATGGCCAAGGCAGGAGTTGTCGCTCTTACTCGCAGTCTGGCAGTGGAGTGGGGAGACCGCGGCATTCGTATGAACGCGATCGCGCCTGGTCCGATTCCAACCGAAGGAGCGTTCTCCCGCTTGCTGCCGCGGCCGGAACTCGAACAATTTGCCCGCGATCGAAACCCTCTGCGCCGCTTCGGGACCGTCGAGGAGTTGGCGAATCTGGCTGCATTCCTGGTGAGCGATGGTTCGGGCTACATCAACGGTGAAGTGGTTGTGATGGATGGCGGAGAGCAACTGCAAGGTGCGGGCGAGTTCACTGCGTTAGGCAGATTACTGTCAGAGGACGAATGGAAATCTATGAAGCCGCGAAAGGCACCGAAAACCGGGGAGTAAAACGTTCTTCATCCATGCGGCGTCGGCATCACAAGCCATTTCAGCAGCATGTTCACCAGCGTGAGCACGATCCCACCTATGAACGCCGCTCCGAAACTTCTTATATGAAAGCCCGGAACAAATGCCGATGCAAGTTCCAGCATGATGGCATTGATCACGAACCAGAACAATCCTAATGTGAGTAGTGTGAGTGGGAAGGTGATGATCTTTAGAAACAACCCAAGCGTCGCATTGACCAGTCCGATGACGATGGCTGCGATGAGCGCGGCCGCCGCGCCATCCACATAAAACCCCGGCACTACCCGCGAGGTGATCCAGACCGCCAGCGCACTGACGAACCAGTGCAACAGCATTCGAAGCATAAGTCGACCCTCCCGACTGCAAACAGACTATAAAGCGCAAAGCCAAACCTAGCAACTCGCAAGCCGGCGTTACAAACGTGAACCGGCATAGACTTGAATCGTGGCCCACAAGACAAATGCGGCGCGCTTGCTCGATCAGCTTGCTATCCGTTATGAATTGCGGGAATACGAAATCGACCCCGAAGATCTCGCCGCAGAAACCGTAGCAGCCGAGATCGGATTACCTCCCGAGCAGGTTTTCAAGACGCTGGTGGCGCGTGGCGATCGCAACGGAATTTGTATGGCCGTGATTCCCGGCAATACCGAACTCGACCTCAAGGCTCTGGCCACGGCATCTGGAGACCGCAAGATTCAACTTGTTCC
>JBEKGG010000150.1:0-10431 GCA_050012915.1 Terriglobales bacterium
CCATTGATTGTGAAAGCGCGGCGCGTTCACAGCTTCCTGGATATTCATACCGTAGTCCACCACGCCCATGAGGATATTAGCGACGGTAGAAATAATCCGCGCTCCGCCCGGGGAGCCCAGCACCAGATAGAGCTTTCCGTCCTTCAGGACCATGGTCGGCGTCATAGCGGAAAGCGGCCTCTTGCCAGGTCCGATGGCATTAGCTGGGCCCTGAATCAGCCCGTAAAGATTGGGGACGCCTTGCTTCGCCGCGAAGTCATCCATCTCATCGTTCATCAAAAAGCCCAATCCCTCCACTGTCACGCGCGAGCCAAAACTGTCATTCAACGTCGTCGTAACGGCGACCGCGTTGCCGTCCGAATCGACGACGGAATAGTGCGTGGTGTGTGCGGGTTCCCTCACCACCAAGGGTTGCGAATGCTGCGACGCGTACTGTTCAAGCTCGCTAAAGATCGCCGGCCGCTTCAAGTCCTTGCTGACGCTGGCGTGCGCTGGATCAATCGATTCCCGCCAAGCCGCGCCGTATTTTTTATCGATGAGTTGGGCCACGGGAATTTTGGAAAAATCAGGATCTCCCAAGAATTCGGCTCGATCATAAAACGCCCGCCGGAATGCCTCAACCGTCAGATGGACCGAGGCGGCAGAGCGGTCGCCCGCTTTGACAAGATCATATCCCTCGAGAATATTTAATATCTCGATTAGCGCAATCCCTCCCGACGACGGAGGAGGCGCGCTGATAATTTCGTAACCGCGATAGGTGCCGCGAATCGGCTCGCGTTCTTTTGCTTCATAGTGCGCAAGATCCTCGGCGGTGATCAGGCCACCGCCCTTCTGCATCGACGCTGCTAATTCACGCGCCATCGCCCCGCGATAAAAGTCGTCAGGATTTTGCGCAATTCGCTCGAGCGTGCGCGCCAATTCTGGCTGATGGAAGATTTCACCCTGTTTATAATAATTCCCGTCCCGCTGAAAGATGCGTCGCGACTCGGGAAACTTCGCCAAGTCTTCGTCCTGAAAGTCTTTCGCATCCTGCCAGGCCAGCGGATAACCGTCCCGTGCCAACTTGATTGCCGGAGCCATAACCTGACTTATAGTCAGTTTGCCGTAGGCCTTTTCGGCGTAGACCATGCCCGCCACCGAACCCGGCACTCCGATGGCTTTATAGCCCACCAAGCTGGCATTTTCGATGACATTGCCTTGACCATCGAGATACATACTGGCCGTCGCTGCTGCAGGCGCTTTTTCACGGTAGTCGACAAAATGGGTGCGACCATCAGCCAGGCGAATGAGCATGAATCCGCCGCCGCCCAAATTTCCCGCTTGCGGATAAACGACGGCCAGAGCGAATCCCGTGGCCACGGCGGCATCGATCGCATTGCCGCCGGCCCGCAGAATCTCGACCCCGGCGCGCGAACCCAGCTCGTGAACGCTGACCACGATAGCATGAGGCGCATGGACGGGCTGCACCCCCGCCCTCGCGGGATTGGTGAAAGCCGCCAGCACTGCCAGCAGCACGATCAATCGCTCACACTTGGATCGCATGGAATCTAAACTTGTGGGCAGACCTCTGAGGCTAGCGTAGGGACTGAGTAGGAGTCAAATTGGACTGAAGCTTTCAGCCGTCAGCTTTCAGCTATTAATTTTTTGTCTGCCTGCTCTTTTTCTCGGCTGTTCTTTGCGTTTTCACGCCAGAGCCCTCGGTCTTCGCTTTCGTTTTGCTCTTTTCCGCCACCATCTTATAGGACTGGCGAATCAGATCTTTCAGTTCCTCGTTACTTAACACATCCAACCGCTGCAGCAAAACCCATTTGTAGCGGCCCACATAGGGCGCTGGTTTGATCCCTTCCTGCTCGCACAACTCGGCAAAGTTCTCGGGTGAGCACTTAAAACATAAGCTCGGCGGAACCGAGTCCAGGCTCAACATGGCAAAGATCTTGCCGTCGACTTTGAAGCAGACCGTCTCGCCCCACTGCAAGTTTTCTCTTGCTTGCGGAAACGAAAGACAATAGCCTCGAACGAAATCGACGTTCATAGCTCAACATCATCTAAAATAACCAACGAACCTGCGCAACATAGGAGATTGAAAATGGAAACCCGGCAGCTTGGCAAGTCCGATTTGCAAATCACGCCCGTCGGTTATGGAGCCTGGGCGATCGGGGGCGGCGGCTGGCAGTTTGGCTGGGGAACGCAGGACGACAACGACTCCGTCGCGGCAATTCACCGCGCGCTTGAATTGGGCGTCAACTGGATCGATACCGCCGCGGTTTACGGCCTTGGGCATTCCGAAGAAGTCGTTGCCCGTGCGCTCAAAGAGTGGTCCGGCGCCAAACCTTACGTTTTCACCAAGTGCGGATTGCGCTGGGATGCGGATGGGAACATTCAGAAGAACCTGCACGCCGATTCCATTAGCCGCGAAATCGAAGACAGTCTACGCCGCCTGAATGTGGAAACGATTGACCTGTATCAGATCCACTGGCCGCCCGAAAATCCAGAGTCACCGGACCTTGAGGAAGGGTGGTCCATTCTTTCAGCGTTACAAAAGCAGGGCAAAGTACGCTGGATTGGCGTGTCCAATTTCGACGTCAAACAAATGCGCCGCGCGCAAAGCATTGCTCCTATTACTTCTCTGCAGCCGCCCTATTCGCTGATCAATCGCGGGGTTGAGGAGGACATTCTGCCTTATTGCTTGCGCGAGGAAATCGGCGTGATCGTGTATTCACCCATGGCTTCCGGACTTTTGACGGGGGCAATGACACGCGAGCGCGCCACCAGATTGCCCAAAGACGATTGGCGGAGCAGTGATCCTGAATTCAGAGAACCGAGATTGTCGCGAAATCTTTCGCTGGTGGAGCAGTTACGCGAAATTGGTAAGCGTCATGGGCGTTCGCCGGGTGAAGTGGCGATCGCGTGGACATTGCGCAATCCCGCCGTGACCGGCGCAATTGTGGGAGCGCGGAACGCTCGGCAAGCCAACGGCGTGATGCGTGCCGGCGAGTTCCAGCTTAGCGACAAAGAAGTGAACGAAATCGAAGATTTCTTCGAACAGACGGCGGCGTAGGGAACGAGTGAGACTGATAGCTGTGAGCTGATGGCGGAAAGGTTTCTCTACACTTCCTGCCTGGCCTCACCCAGCACCACGTTCACATCCATCTTTTTCTTCCCGCGGTAAACCGTGACGCGTACGGTATCGCCGGCGCGATGGTTGTTCATGATTTGCGCCAATTCCTGCTGATCCTCCACTTGTTTTCCGTCGACGGCTACGATCAAGTCTCCGCCCACCATGATCGGAATGTTGCCCAGGAACGCGCGCTCACTCCCGCCCCGCAGGCCCGCGTTATCCGCGGCTCCTCCGGGAACGACCTGGACAATCAGCAGCCCGTAATCAGAAGCAAGCCCCATCTGACTCGCCAACTCAGAATCGATCGGAATCGTGCGCACGCCGAGCGCCGGACGGCGTACCCGGCCGAGGGTGAGCAGATCGTTGATTACCGCTTTGGCAGTGTTGATTGGAATCGCAAAACCGATGCCCGCGCTTTGGCCGACGTTTGAAGCAATCATGGTGTTGATGCCGATGACTTCTCCGTGCATGTTCAACAGCGGGCCGCCAGAATTTCCTGGGTTGATCGAAGCATCGGTCTGGATGGCTTCGTCAATTGTCATGCCATCGGGTTCCTGCACTTGGCGGATAGAACTCACGATACCTCGCGTTAGCGTGCCTGCCAACCCAAAAGGATTGCCGATTGCGTATACCTTCTGCCCGACCTGCAGATTGCCGGAGTCGCCGAGCACCATCGGCGTGAGATCCGGTACTTTGATCTGAACCACCGCCAAATCATGTGAGCGATCCGTGCCCACGATTGTGGCTCGATATTTTTTGCGGTTGTGCAGTGTGACTTCGATCTGGCGCGCATCCGCGATTACGTGGTAGTTGGTTAGGATGTGCCCGTCTTTGTCGATAATGAAACCCGACCCCTGACCCTCTTCCGGCACGAGACCGTAGAAGAAGTCGAAGGTGACCGCCTTCGAAGTGATATTCACTACTGAACTGATGTTCTTGCGATAGACCGAGATATTGTTTTGCTCTTCGGCGTCGAGCGAATCGTTACTGGAGGCTTCACTGATCTCGATTTTATTTGGGTGCCCGATCCAATCCGCCAGCGTGGCATGGTTCGCCCGATAGGTGGTGAAATAGAAAAATGCGGCGGCGATCATGACGCCAAACAAAACAGGCCGAAGCAACCTCATAGGTCAGAAACCTTCCAGATGCATTGTATTAAATTATCAGTTGGCCTGAATGCAATGCGGATCTCACCGCACTCAGCCGCTTTTCTCGCGAAATTCTGCGATCATAAGCTCTTACGCATTTTTCTCCATCTCGCGTTTCAACTCCATGTAAACTTGTCCCACTTTTTTCTGTGTTTCGTCTAACGATCCCGAGTTGTCGATCACGTAGTCCGCGGCCTCAATCTTTTTTTCATCGGGAAACTGAGCCGCCATCCGTCGCGTAACTTCGCGCTGCGCAGTGTCTTGATCCACGCCCATCCGCGCGGCCCAGCGTTGAATCCGCTGCTCCGGAAGGCAAGTTACGACTACCAGGCGGTCGAAATCCTTGGCCGCACCCGCCTCCAAAATCAACGCGGCTTCTACAACTGCGATGGCTCGCGGGTCGCGTCGGCCGACCTCTTGCATCCATTCTTCCTGCCTGCGAATCACTGCGGGATGCACAATCCGGTTCAGCTCTTGAATGCGGGAAGTTTGGTTTGTTCCTGGAGCACCGAACGCCGCCTCTGCCAGCCGTGCACGGTTGACGGTGCCATCAGGGTTGAGGATTCCAGGGCCGAAATGCCGCACGACTTCCTGATAAACGGCTTGGCCGGGCTGCATGAGCTGGTGGGAGATGGCATCGGCCTGAATGAGGTGAGCGCCGAGCGCCACAAACATTTCACCCACTACGGATTTGCCTGCAGCAATTCCTCCGGTCAGTCCGACTTTCAGCAATCCAGCCTCATTTCGAAGACCAATTCACCCCAGAGACACAGAGGGAAAACTTTTCGATTTTTGATTTTCGAGAATATGGAAGCATTCGCTAGATCTCTCAAGATCCAAAGTTTGTTCTCTGTGTCGCTGTGGTGAAATCCTCAAGCCCGCGAAGGTTCTGCTACCCTGCCGCCGCGGCGCAGCTTCGCAGCCCGCACGGTGTTCGTCATCAACATGGCAATGGTCAAGGGGCCTACGCCGCCCGGCACTGGTGTGAGCGCTCCTGCAACATCGGCCACATGGGGATGTACGTCTCCGACCAGCGTTGATCCCTTAGCGCGAAACGTTTCCTTGCGCTTTGCATTCCCCGCGAATAGGCGCTCGAACTCCGCCTGATCGGTTACCCGGTTCATGCCGACGTCAATTACCGTAGCGCCCGGTTTCACGAATTCGCGAGTGATCATTCCGGCCCGGCCGATGGCTGCGACAAGAATATCGGCTCGCCGGCAGACTCCAGGAAGATCGTGCGTTTTGGAATGGCAAACTGTGACGGTTGCATTGCCGTTAATCAGCAGCATTGCTGTCGGCTTGCCCACAATGTCGCTGCGTCCCACCACCACCGCGTCCTGTCCCGCGATTGGAATCTTGTGGCGCTTCAGGATCTCGATGATTCCCGCGGGCGTGCAGGGAACCAAGCCGGGCCGTTGCGTGGACAATAACCCCACGTTCATCGGGTGGAAGCCATCGACATCTTTAGCAGGATCGACCGCCATCAAAATCTTCTTGGCATCGACGTGAGCCGGGAGCGGGAGCTGCACTAGAATGCCGTCGATCTCATCGCGCGCGTTCAGTTCAGCGATCAATTCGAGCAACTCTTCTGTCGAACTGGTCGCTGGCGGCGTGTGCTGTTCGCTGTAAATTCCAACCTCTGCCGTACTCTTCACTTTGCCCCGAACATAAACCTCCGAGGCCGGATTGTGCCCGACCAGAACTACGGCCAGCCCTGGACGCATTCCGGCAGCGGTCATTGTTTTTACTTCGGACGCGACTTCCGCCCGAATTTCGCCGGCGATTTTGTTGCCGTCCAGAATAGTCGCAGCCATCAACCCTCTTTCTGATGAGACGAATCCGTTCGTGCACCTTATCTAGCGTCGGGAGCAGCCCTGCAGCTCCCTCAGGGGCTAAAGCCCAATTTGTTTCCGCACTTTGCGGCACGAGTAAACTCGTGCCCTTCCACGAGAGACCAGCACGTCCTAACTTTTAATCACGGGAAATTCCGCCGTCCCAACTTTTGCTACATTCGCTTCCGCAAACTCCCTCACTCGCTCTAACGCAGTTTGCAGTTCCGCGTGAAGTCGTTCTTTCTGGGAATCATCCGCATTGGCGGGGACAGGAATCTTGGAACTCACACGCATCAACGCCCGCGAAAACGGTTTGGGAATCATCGATCGGTCCCACGTATTCAGAATCCAGGCTCTCTCAACCGCGATATGAAAAACCGCCATGGGAATTCCGGTGGCACGCGCCAGCACCACGGGCCCTGGCTTGGCCACGTATCGCGGGCCGCGCGGGCCATCGATGGTAAACGCAACCGTCCAGCCCTGCTCGAGCTCCCGGCGCATGCCCAGCAACGCGCGCACGGCTCCCCGGCTCTTCGATCCGCGTACTTTTACAAAACCGAATTTCCGCATGATGCGCCCCATCCATTCTCCATCGAAGCTATCGCTGCTCATGACTCTGATCTGCAGGTTGCGCCAAAGATACATCGCTGGAAGGATGCAGCTGTGCCAAAACGCATAAACGATCGGGCGCGTTTCGAGAGTCGGTGGCGCGTCATCTTCATAGGAGGCCGAGAAACGCAGCGTGGGGCCAATCAGCCGGACCAGCAAAAATCCTGCCCAAACAATAAGCCAGAGCTGAAATCTCTGCCACAACGTGTATGGCTGACGCTGGGTCGATGCCTCGCTCGAGACTGGCGAAGTGGTTGCGGCGCTCACTCCGGTATTGTACCGTCCGCTGGCGTTGCGAGGGAGCGGGCGGTGACACGGTGAGGGGCGCTCACAGCATCCTCGCGCAGTCGTTGCTAGAATAGAAGGCGGATGGCATTTACCGAACATTTCGACGTAGTGGTAGTTGGCGCGGGCCACGCAGGGTGCGAAGCCGCGATGGCCGCTGCGCGCATGGGCCTCAAGACTGCGTTATACACGCTCAACGTGGATCTGATTGCGCAAATGTCGTGCAACCCTGCGGTCGGCGGAATTGCGAAAGGACATCTCGTCCGGGAAGTCGATGCGCTGGGCGGCATCATGGGCGAGATCACTGACACGGTCGGCATCCAGTTTCGCTTGCTGAATACTTCTCGTGGACCGGCTGTCTGGTCTCCCCGCGCCCAGTGCGACAAGCAAGCCTACCGCCTCAAGATGCGCGAGGTTCTGGAGTCACAGCCAAACTTAAAGATCAAACAGGCGGAAGTGGCGGAGCTGATTGTAGAAGAGTCGTTGGTTGGTCGTTCGTCGTCGGCCACTGTTGCCGACGAATGCGATCTTGCCGACGACCGACGGCCAACGACCAACGACCGTATCTGCCGCGGCATTAAACTTCGCGACGGGCGGACCGTTGGGGCAGACGCGATCATCATTACGACCGGCACGTTTCTCAATGGACTGATTCATTGCGGTGAGCAGCAATATCCTGCGGGACGTTCCGGGGAACCGGCGGCTGTGCTTCTCGGAGAATCGCTCAAGCTGCTCGGACTGCGCGGCTGCCGCCTCAAGACGGGGACGCCGCCGCGGCTCGACGGACGTACCATTGATTGGTCGAAGTTTCAGCTCCAACCCGGCGATGCCGATCCTACTCCGTTCAGCTTTCGCACCAAGCGGGTCGCTCATCACGATTCGCAAGTGCCCTGTTACATTGCGTGGACCACGCCGGAAACGCAACGCATTATTCGCGAGAACGTGCATCGGTCGCCGATGTACAGTGGGCAGATTCAGTCTATCGGGCCACGATATTGTCCGTCGATTGAAGACAAAATCGTAAAGTTTCCCGATAAGACTACGCACCAGCTCTTCCTCGAACCCGAGGGTCTGAATACGCACGAGATTTATGTCAATGGCATGAGCACGTCGTTGCCAGTTGAGGTTCAACTGGCGATTCTCAAGTCGATCCCCGGTCTGGAGACGGCGGAAATGCTGCGGCCCGGCTATGCCATCGAGTACGATTCGATCGATCCCACTGAACTTGAGCGCACGCTCGAAACCAAAAAAATTGCAAGTTTGTTTCTTGCCGGCCAAATCAACGGGACCAGCGGATACGAAGAAGCTGCCTGCCAGGGGCTGATGGCCGGAATCAATGCGGCGCTGAAAGTGAAAAACGAGTCGCCGCTCATCCTCGATCGCACCGAGGCCTACACTGCGATTCTCATTGACGATCTGATCTCGAAGGGCACCAATGAGCCCTATCGCATGTTCACTTCGCGGGCCGAGTTCCGCCTGCACCTGCGCATCGACAACGCCGACCGCCGGCTCACCCCGCACGGCCGCAGAATCGGATTGATCTCTGATCCAGCATGGGAAGACTTCCAAGCCAAGCAACAACGCCTGGAGGCGATAAAACAGGTGCTGCAAGAAACTAAACTTACCAGCGCGAAGCTTCACAAGATCGTGTGGGGACGGGCGCCCTCGCCCGTCCAGGCCGAGCAAAGCTCGGCGGCACTCGATTTGTCCTCCGCTATAGGTCAGACTCTCGCCCAGTTGTTAAAGCGACCCGAGATCACAATCGAAAGACTGATACCGGTGCTCTGCGAACTCGCCCCAGAATTCTTCGACCGAGAAGAACTCCGTGCAAATCCGCGCGAATCCGTGGCCCTTTCTTCAAAAGTCCGCAACGAACTCAAATCGGTTGAAACCGAAATCAAATACGAAGGCTACCTGCTGCAGCAACAGCGCGCCATCGACCGGCTGAAGAAGGCCGAGCAGCGCTCCATCCCCGAATGGTTCGACTACCACTCGGTTAGCGGCCTCTCGCACGAGATGCAGGAGACGCTGCTGAAAATACGGCCGCGCACGCTGGCTCACGCATCGAGGATTCCCGGTGTGACCCCTGCTGCGGTGTCGCTGGTACACGTCTACATCGAGATTCAGGCTAAGCGCCGCGAACAAGCTGCCGTCCTGTAAATACGTGGGGGCGGCGGTCTTGATGTCCGAAAACGACCAGCCTTTTTCTTTTCGATGATCTATTCTTTGTAAGTTCAGAGAAAATGACCCGCCGCTACACCCAGATCGAAAGCCCGCTCGGACCGTTGCTACTAGTCGCCGATGACGGCGGTCTCCGTGAAATCATGTTTGTGAAAGGACGACACCCGGCAGAGCCGCAATCTTCCTGGATAGAAGACCGCGCTGCGCACAGCGAAACCATCCGCCAGCTCGAAGCTTATTTCGCTGGAGAGTTGGAAAACTTCTATTTGCAACTCGCGCCCGAGGGCACGCCATTCCAACTCGAAGTCTGGCGGCGCCTTTGCGACATTCCTTACGGCGAGACAATTTCCTACGGCGAACTGGCGGGGCGAATCGGAAATCCGAAAGCTTCGCGAGCCGTAGGTCTAGCCAACGGCTCCAATCCAATCCCCATCGTGATTCCGTGTCATCGCGTGATCGGCAGCAATGGCAAACTCACCGGATACGGCGGCGGTTTGCCTATCAAAGAAAAACTGCTCGCTCTGGAGAGACGTCAACTCGTTCTTCTCTGAGGAGGCTGCTTCGGTGTGAACCATTGCTTCGGATTAGCGGTTTAGACGATTGGACAGGTCACGAAGCAGGTAGTCATGTTCCGACGACACCCCCAGCCTTTCGAAGTAGCGCCAATACCAGACTGGGTAGAGATGCGAAGTGATTGTGGTAGTTCGAGTCAGTTGCGTCCCGGTTCCGTTCTGACGAAGCTCGTAGGCAGCCGTTTCAAATCCGAGCCAATGGCGACCGGGCATGTTGGTGCGGTCGATGATAAGTTGCATCGAGTAGGGCGGACCCCACTCGGTGATGGTTTCCTCAATGAATCCATTCTCGAAATAGCAGGTCCGCTTTGCGCCCACGCCCTTTCTTTCTAAAGTGCAGCGCAAGGGAACGGGAAGACCAAAATGCATTAGCCATGGTTTGTCCGCGTTGATGCTGTCAATGGACTGTATGCTGGTCCAAACCTCTTCCGGTTGCGCGGCGAGAAAGATGCTGCTCGATATGGTTTCGCGACGAACCGTGTCGAGGGCTGGCCGCTCCAATTGATGTCCCGCCAGAACTATCATCGGCGACAGCATGAAAACTGCAACCGTACTCGTCATCTGATGTTGGAGGCCTTCGAGAACGTACCGCCGGAAAAGGTAGCCCAAAACCACGCCAACCCCGAGCCCGAGCGCCAAAAGAGGAAAAGCCAGGATTGCACAGAGCACTCCCTCCAATTTGCCCG
>JBEKGG010000151.1:0-10255 GCA_050012915.1 Terriglobales bacterium
CACCTTGCCAAGCACGATCGCAGAACGGGGCACAGGCGCGACCATAACCGATAGAAGGAATCCTTCTTTGCGATCTTCGATCAACGACATCATGGCGAAAATTGAGGTGAACAATACGATCATGATCAGAGCGCCGGGATAAAAATAATCAAGATAGTGCTGCTGCCCCGGGGCATTGCCTGAGCGGAACGAAGTGCCAAAGCCTGATCCGATGACCAGCCAGAACAGCAACGGCGAGGCGATCACACCAACCACCCGCGAACGCTGGCGATAGAAGCGAACGATTTCCCGCCACCAAAGGGTGAACGCGGGCAACATCACTCCGCTGGAAATTGGGGCAACCTGCGCTGTCAAAGTTGCAGTTTGTGTGACCACATCAACTCATTTTCTGCGCCGACGGCGCCGCGGATTTCTTTAGTCTTCCGCGAATCTCTAAGTAAGTATTCAGGAAGAGAATACCGGAAAGCGTGAGCAGGATCAGGGTCATGAAGAGCCCGTCGACCGTGGTTATGCTTGCTTTCAGAATAATCCAGGCCACTCCTATAAGTGGCACAGTCCCTAGTATGATCGAAAGCACCAGCATCATGGGCTTGCTAGCTCCTTCTTTTATTTTCCTGCTTCGGCCTCGTCGTCCGTCCAGAACCGATGGCCAGTGCGGTGAATGAAAACGTCTTCCAGCGTTGGCTTGCTCACAGAGATGGCATCAATCTCGCCGGGGAAAGCTTCGACCACATCGGTAATGAAGCGGTGGCCGTTCTCGCGTTCGATGCGTACCTGCCCGTGAAGAACCTGCGCGTCCAGATGAAAGCGCGCGCGAATTCTTTCCGCGAGCGACTCGGGGTCTTTCGCATCCAGCAGGATCACATCTCCGCCGATTTCGTGCTTAAGCTCATCCGGTGTACCCAACGCGACCACCTTCCCCTGGTTCAAAATGGCGAGACGATCGCAGCGCTCGGCCTCTTCCATAAGGTGAGTGGTTACAATCACGGTCACTCGTTCTTCATCTCGCAAAATCGCAAGATACTGCCAAAGATCGCGCCGCGCTCCGGGATCGAGTCCGGTCGTGGGTTCATCGAGCAAGAGGACCGAGGGGTGATGAAGCAGGCCCTTGGCCAATTCCAGACGGCGCTGCATTCCTCCGGAAAAAGTTTCAGCTTTCTCGTTGGCTCGATCTGCAAGACCGACACGGCTGAGCATTTCTGTAATGCGCGATTTCAGCGACGCGCCGTGCAAGCCGTAAAGATGCCCTTGATGCCAGAGATTCTCGGCAGCCGTAAGCTTCACATCAATGCTTTGCGCCTGGAAGACGACGCCGATGTGGCGGCGCAGACCATTAGGGTCGCGGGCAACGTCGAATCCCATGATTTCGGCACGTCCGCCAACTGGAATCATCAGAGTGGACAGGATGCGAAATAGCGTCGTCTTACCACTGCCATTTGGTCCCAGCAATCCGAAAAGTTCGGCCGGACGCACATCGAAGGAGACACCATTCAGCGCGGCCCGATCGCCATAACGATGGACGACATCGCGCACGGAAATAACGGCAGGTTCCACACCGAGGTCGGTTTCAAAGCCAGCAACAGCAAATGGAGTTTTAGAAGCCACAGACCATTCTACGATGAGAAAGCCATCCGGCGGGACTAAGCAGCGACCGGTTTTCGAGTTCGGCTCGGGACTCGCTGCTCAAACGAAACCGGGATCTGCCGCCATACTTGAATCGCGAGAATAACGGCCGCTGCCAAAAGCAGCGCGCCAACAGCCACGTGAGCCACGGTTGAAATCACCATTGGAAGCTCTGGTTGGACCGCATCTCGGCCCCAGGCCACGCGCGTCACAAATGCTATGAAGCCAAGGCAAAGTTGCACGATCATCAGGGAAACCAGAATGATCGCGGGCCGCCGCACCGCTTCAATCTTCGAGAATTGTGATAAGGCGCGGATCGCGGTCCATGTGAGCACGAAAGCGACAACCGCAGCGTTTGCGACATGCGGCCACCAACTCATGCCATGATGGCGAAACATGGCGCCCAGAATCAATTGAACGTAGAGTACGAAAATCGACAGCCACGTGAGCGTAACCAGGCTGGGCCGGCGGTTGTCGACCTCAATTTGCGGGACTTCTTCTACCCACCTCCGCCCGGTGAACATAGCGATACTCACGGCGATGCAGAAGAACGTCTGTGCCACGGCGGCGTGCGCCGACGAGACCCATGGCGGCTGAAACAACAGGACAGTGAGCCCGCCGAGGATTGCCTGCGTGATCACTGTTCCGAGGGCGGCGACGCCGAGCCACTTCATCCAGCGTCGGCGATCCGCAAACCACGTCCATGCGGCGATGGATATCGTCAGTAATACGATCGACCCGGCGATCGCGCGATGACTCCATTCATACTTGATCCCTCCACGCAACGGCGGAACGCTGAAGGAGCCGAAAGATGTAGGCCAGTCAGGAATGGAGAGCCCGGCGTCGTTGCTCGTGACCAGCGCGCCAGCGATGATCAGCAGAAAAGTCGCGAACGCCACGAACACAGCGAAGCGATGGTGCGCACGATTGTACGGTGTGGCGAGAGATTTCAGACGATTACTCCTTAGACTCGATATAAAACTGCCGAGGTTCGCTCGGAGGGACAGCCGACCGCGGCCGTCCCCACGCAAGCTTACTGTGCCTTGAATGTTGCATCCACGGTCTTGCTGTCTTTCGCTCCCAGTGTAACTTTTTGATCCTGCTCGCCCAACTTCTCCTGCACGAATGCAATGGTGTAATCGCCCGGCGGGAGGCCCTTGATTTCATACTTGCCATCCGGACCCGTGACCGCATAAAACGGGCTCTTTACAACGTTGACATACATCCGCATCCAGGGATGCTGATTGCATTTCACCGGCAGCATGAGTTCTTCACGGTCGAAGGTCTTCTCGATCGGAGCGGCTGCAGCCGGTTGAGACTCGTTCCACTCGCGATTGGATTGTGGCGTGGGATGAACATTGTGCGTGGTCTGGTCATTATTTTTGATTTCAATGTTCTGACCGGCCATCACTCCCAGAATATGAGGGTGATATTTGCAGCCCCGCTGGTCGAGCGTGACGGAGCCTTTGGGCACCTCAAATGTCCGGTCACCCAGACCGTCTTTCACATAGACAAAAACATTCGCCACATCGCCGGCATCGACAACGACAGTCTCAGATGCGTTCGTGCCCTTGCAAGCGGAATCCTGACTCATGTCGATCTCTATCGGCTTGGGGCCTGCGCCGTCGAATTTCACAGTGCCGCTGACAGAAGCTACCGTGTCGGGATCGATTGGACTGGCCGCTGGTACTGCGGGTTGCGCCATCGAAGACGGTGCGGAAGCCGGGGCGTCATTGGTTTCCTCTTTCTTGCTGCAGCCTACGAGGAGCCATAGGCCGAGATTGAAAAGGCCAAACATTGCTGCGGCTGCTTTCTTACTCATGATCTCGCGTTTGCGTGGAATCTCGAATACGTTCTCAAAGCTGAATTCAGGTTACGCCCGATTTATAAAACCCAACATTTTACCGCGAACCTCCGCTGTTTGCCGCGCGAGACGGCGAGGCAGCTTGCCTGGATTTCGCTGGTGGCTGGTTTGCAGCGGCTTTTTTTCCAATTGAAGCAGCCACGTGTCTTTGCTCGTCCGGCGTCAGTTGGAAAATATAATCCACCAACAGCTTGGACTGGTCTCCCTCATAACCTTGGAACGACGAAGGCGTCGGGCCAGCGAAAACCCAGTGATCGTTCTCGCGACGGAACAATCCCGACGGCATCGACGTGCCTGGGCTGATCGCTTGTGGGTCCAGCACCCAGCGCTGCGCCCAGTCTGGTTTCAAACGTTCCTTGGCTAGCAGAAAGTTCGGCGCAGTGGCGATCTTGTCGTGCGCCGGATCGCCCGTTGCGTGGCATTTCAAGCAAGGCGCTGCTGTACTCGAAAACAGACTGCGAGCCATGTCCGTTTCCTTCGTGGTCAACACCGGCACCTGCTCCGGAATGTACGGCATGGCCTGCTGCGAGAGTGCTTGGAAGAATCGCACCAGCTTGCGCAATTCGTTGTCCGAGAAAGAGAACGTGGGCATGCGCACTTTCAGGTACGGTCGCACGCCATTGCGATTTGTGTCGGTCGTGCTCAACGAAGGATTGGACAAAAATCGGCGCAGCCATTCCGGATCGACACGCGCACCCTCAGTAAAGAGCTTCGGAGGCAACTGTTCCGGGTTCTCGCGGTATTGCGGCAGGCCCATAAGAATTGTTTTCTGCCCCGGGATGAATTGATGACATCCCATGCAGTTATATTTCTTGACCACCCACCAGCCTTCCTGAATATCACGGCGCGCATCGCCGGGGCGGTATTGGTACTGGACGGGCAGGGAACTCTCTTCGCTTCCCAACAGGAATGTGGTGAGGGCGCGAATCTGCTCTGAAGTTAAGTGCAGATTAGGCATGCGCAGGGCTTCGGTCTCGGACTTTATTTTGCCCTTGTCAAAAATATTCGGCTCGGCGAGTTTGTGCTCAAAGAAGCCCTTGTGGTCGTACCATGTTCCAGTTGCCGCACCCTCGGGGAGACGAGCCAGGTCTTCCGGATTTGTAATCGGTTCCGCGTTCTTGCCGCCACGCTGCGCCGTTTCGGTGAACAGAGCGAAGTCCAAACGCTCAATGGGCTTGCTGCCTTCGAAGGTCAGCTCAGTGCCAATGCGGCCTTCATCCTCCATACCAGAAATTTCGTGGCATCCAGAGCAACCGTAGTGACGAATCCACTTCTTGCCTTCTTCTTTCAGCGCGGGATCATCCATAAAGGAAGCTTCGGCGTAGGCAGACGGCTCCTGTTTCTTTTGCGTCATCAAATACGACGCAATGTCCTGCGCGTCTTCTGGAGCGAGCCGCAGGCTGGGCATCACAGTCATGTTCTGCACTTGCAGTTCGTGTCCGTCGTTCGGACATTGGCTGTGCTCCAAATCAAACACATAGGGCAAGCCCTTCTTGGCGTAATCCTCTGGACCGATATCCTTCTTTTCGTACGGACAATACGGGCGCGTGCGCTGGCGGGCATTGTGAATCCAGCGCACCAGGTAATCGTAGTTGGCCTTTTCGCCCTCGCGTGACAGATTCGCTGCAAACGTGCCGCCCTGCATTTGGTCGCCTTCGCCGATGGAATGGCAAGCCAGGCAGCCGCGGGTCTCGAAAAGTTCTTTGCCGTGGTCGGCGTTTCCAGGATTTTGTTTCGGCAGCGGATCGATCAGCGCCGATTGCCACAAATACGCCGAAATCGTTTGGATCTGATGATCCGTCAGGCGGAAGTTAGGCATCTTCGTCGTCGGACGAAAATCAGTCGGCTTTTTCAGCCACACCGGAATCCAATTTTTGTTCAGCTTGAGCCGGATGTCCTTCAAGTTCGGCCCAACCTTTTTCATGTCCTGCATCGTGCTGTGCATCTGAAAATCGAGCTGCTGAATTTCTCCGTCGGCCTTGCTGTTGGCAACGTTGAGCGCGGTGGCGTCATCATTCAGCTGATTGGCTTCCTCGTTGGTCTCGGCCGCGTCGGCTTGCTTCATCAGGTACGCCGCTTGCTTGAAGTTCTCCTTTTT
This sequence comes from Terriglobales bacterium, assembly GCA_050012915.1. Lineage (GTDB taxonomy): Bacteria > Acidobacteriota > Terriglobia > Terriglobales > Acidobacteriaceae > JABDBE01. The sequence goes on from JBEKGG010000151.1 coordinate 5,586, forward strand.
CTGCTGCTCCAATTGCTTGATGTGCTGGCTGAAGGTATTCAGGTCCTCCGGTTCCTTGTCGTAGCCCTCGTATCGATGGCAACCCATGCAGCCTTTTTGGCGGAACAAATCTTTGCCTTCGCTGATGGTCCACCCCGCATTGCCACTGACCAGAACCATATCGGCGGCATGGCAGGTCTGGCATCCGGCTTCGACATTTTGCTTGGGAAACAGTGGCCAGAGCCAGTGTTCATAGTTTCCGTGCGCCTTTTCGACACTCGTCGTTGCGCGGCCATTTCCTTGATGGCAAGGCGAACAACCGAACACGTCAGGATCGTGGATTTTCAACAGCCCCGGTGATGGATGACTGACGAACGCTTGAGCATATTCGTCGGGCTTCTTTTCGCCTTTCGCAGTCATGACTGCAGGCGTGATTTTCAGCGGCTCACGAATGCCCATATGACAGGACTCGCAACGGTCCACAATATTGGCGTCCGCTACGTTGACCTGCACGATCTTCGGGTCCCACTCTTTTGTTTTTCTCTGCAAGCCCTCGATCTGGGTCGGCGTGAGATCGACCATGTGATCGGCAACATAAGTTGTCATCGCGGTGCCGGCCGCCGTCACAGGCTTGATCACCTCGCCCAGTTTCGCATTCAGCCTGGTGCGCTGGTCCTTGAGGTCGTTGTATTTTTCTTCCAGTTGGCGGAAGTCGTATTTTTCTTTGTGGCCGTCGGGAAACTCGACGGTCCAAAGCTTTTTCTTATATTCCTCCAATTCATTTTTCTTGCTCTGTTTGCCCGACGAACTGTTCTCAGTCTCGATCTGATAGGACAACGCATTGGCATAAGCCCGTTTGTCGGTGAAGACATTCTGCACTGCGAGGATTTGCGCACTGAGACTCGTAATCTGTTTCTGAAGGTCGTCGCGCTGAGACTTGGTCGCCGCGTCAACTTGCTTGTAAGCCTGCTCCAGTTGCAGATACTCAGGGTCGGTCTCGACGGATTTCACCGATTTGTCGGAAGCCGGTTCAGCCTTTGCCAGAAAAGCACTATAGCGGTGCTTCCATTCATTCTGGAAAGTCTTCCATGGACGCTGCCCATAAGCTTCATCCCACAGAGCCCAAAACAGTGTCGCCATCAGCAAGACCATCGATACGACGTAATACATCGCGTACGACTTCGTGACTACCGGATCTTGCTCGGGGATTGGTTGTTCAGGCACCAGATTCTCCCTTTAGTCGTTGGTCGTCCGTCGTTGGTCGTCCGTCGTCGGCATCTGTCGCCAGGATTGCGATCTCCAAGCCAATGACCAATGACCGACGACCATCACACGTTGAACCACGGCGTTATCCATACGTACTTGATATTGAACGCAAGCCGCAAAAGCATTTTCAGCGGCAGTCCGACCATGGTCAGCCAGAAAAACATCATGATCGAATATTGCAGCAAGCTCATGCGCTGATAATCTTTCGGGTTGTAACGCCGAAAGAGCGCATGGACCAAAAATCCGCCGGCAAGGTAATAACCTCCGACCACGATTGCCCCGAAGATGACTTTGCCGAGGTTCGATGTAATTCCGAAAAGATCGGGCAAGTCACGATTCACCTCGTAGATAAGCCGATTGTGATCCCAGGTTTGCCCCGGCCAGAACCATTGCCAGCCAGGCCCGCGAATGAATGTTCCAATAATGATCATCGCGACCCAGAGAATCACGAAGCCGAACAGGAACGTCCCAATGGCAAATTTGCGCTGCTTCCAGGTGTAATACCCGCTCCCCAGCGGATTGGTGTCGATATAGGGAATCACCATCAGACCGACGATGATGAGGGTCGGCATAACCACGCCCGCGATCCAGGGATCGAAGTACACCAACATTTCTTGCAGGCCGAGGAAGTACCACGGCGCTTTTGCTGGATTCATGGTCAGGTTGGGATTCGATGGCTCTTCCAGCGGCGCGCTCAGCGTGATCGACCAGACCATCAAAATGATGGTGACGATAATCGCGGCAAGGAATTCGATTCTGAGAAGAAATGGCCAGACGTGAATTTCTTTTTGCCAGCCCGGCCGGAAGGGCCACGTTTTGCGATGATGAGTTTTCGCCATCGCGGGATTGGTTTCAAGCTCGCCGATCAGTTCGTCGTTGGCCTTCGCCTGTTTCCACGCTAGATAAATGTAGAAAATTAAAAGCGGGATCAAGCCCACAATAGGCACGTTGTCCGGCGCAGAACAGATCTCCCAAAGTTGTCGCCAATCCATAAAGTGCTCCTAGCCAGGGAGACATTGCAAGCAATGTCTCTACCGCAAGTCTTGTCTACTGTAGAGACGTAGCTTGTTACGTCTGGCCTAGCTGCTACGGCGTGGTTTGTCGGCTTCCGCGGTCAGCATCACTGGCGCTGGACCGGAAATGCCGCCATCTTTTCTTACTCGCCAGAAATGCACGATCATCAAAACCGAAGCCACGATGGGAATGCCGATGCAATGCCAGATGTAGGAACGCAGCAGCGCATTCGCATCCACGATCGATCCGCCCAGCAGACCAAAGCGCACATCGTTATACGGCGTCATCCCCAGCATTTTTCCGAAGGGGCCTTCATGGCCCAGGAGCGGCGTGGCACGCGCCATGTTCGTTCCTACTGTCACTGCCCAGAATCCGAGCTGATCGTCGGGAAGCAGATAACCGGTGAAGGAAAGCAGTAGCGTGAACACGAGCAAGAGAACGCCGATATTCCAGTTGAACTCACGCGGCTTTTTATAGGAGCCGGTCAGAAAAACCCGGAACATGTGCAGCCAGACCGCGATCACCATCAAGTGCGCAGCCCAGCGATGCATGTTGCGCAACAGCTTGCCGAAGGGGACATCGTGCTCAAGATAGAGAACGTCGCGAAAAGCCTGCACTTTGCTGGGATGGTAATAAAACATCAGCAGGACGCCGGTGAACGTGAGCACGATAAATAAGTAGAACGTGATTCCGCCCATGCCCCAGGTGTAGCTGTAGCGCACGGCGTCGCGATTAATCTTGGCCGGATGCAGATGTAGGAAAACGTTGGACAGCACGCCCAGCGCGCGATTGCGAGGGGTGTCGTCGTGCTTGTGGCGGAAGATTGAAGTGTAGACCTGAGTCTTGGTCGGATCTTTCAGGCCTTCAATCTGCTCTTTAGCTTTGGCCGGCATGTCCGTCTTCAGCGACTGGACATCTTCTTTCACTCCAGCCTTCACCCGTTCGAGCAGGCCTACTCGGTTGCCGTTTTTGCCGTTTCCATTCTCTTCAGGCATCGGTTCCTCTTAACTTCATCCCTGTCTACAAACCGCGGGCGAAGGCGCCCGCGCCACAAAATCTATGCGCGTAGAAATGCTCCGTCGTCGTTAAACTGACTGGGCTGCCCCTTGGGCCATTGATAAAGCTTCGCAACATCTACCAGAATTTGACCGTCGGGCGCGACTTCCACTTTGGCTCGATCCATGGGGCGCGGCGCCGGACCTTCGAAATTAATTCCTTCGCTGTCGTATCCGCTGCCGTGGCATGGACACTTGAATTTGTTCTCGCTCGGCTTCCAGTCTGGAGTGCAGCCTAGATGCGTGCAACGCGCGTAGATCACGAAAATGCGATCGGGTGTCCGGTCTACCCAAATGCGGTATTTCTGCTGAAACTTTGTATCGACTCCCAGACCGTACTCCTCGGGATAGCCAATTTTGAAACTGGTCGCGGGTTCGAATAAAGTACGCGGCAGAAAGAACCGGAAGAATGCCAGGAACCAGGCCACCAGGAACGCGGCGACCGCGCTCCAAACTAATCGTCGGCGTTGCTGATTGACCTCATTGTCCTCCGGGCCGATCGACGCGATGCCTCCGGCCTTCGCCGCTCTTGAAGTTCCGACAGCGGGGGATCCGACATAGCTTGTAGATTCGCCACTGCGCGATACAGAGGAGGCCGCTGAAGCAGTCACGGCTGCGGCTGCAGCCCGTGGAGCAGCAGGAGTCGGAGCCGCCGCCGCTGGAGCCGCGGCAGGTGCGGCTGGCTCTCCGAGCAGCGCGGCAATTTCGGAATCGTTCAGCGTGGGCAGACCTTTGCGACCACGTCTCGCCTGCTCGGCCGCAATTGTCGACTTGCTCCACTTCCGACCCTCGGCAACCCACTTCGCAACGTCCTCGCTGATGGGTCCGGAGGCAACTACGGGTGCGGGATTCGAAGCAGCAGCGGGAGCCGGCGCAGCGGCGACAGGCTCTCCCAGCAGAGCTGCGATTTCGACGTCGTTGAGCGCCGGCAAATTTTTGCGCCCGCGTCGGGCTTGTTCCGCGGCAATGGTTGACTTACTCCACTTCCGACCCTCGGCAACCCACTTCGCGACGTCCTCGCTAAGCCCAGCACTGGAAGTTGCGGCTGAAACTACAGCAGGCGGCGGTGGGGCGGGAACTGGACTTGCTGCAACGGGCGCCGATCCGCCGTTCCCACTTTCCCACGCCATCGGTTGGCCGGCCTTCAGGGCTTCGATATCGGCGTCGCTGAGCAACGGCAGACCCTTGCGCTGGCGGTAGGCCTGTTCCATTGCGATGACCGAATTATTGAGCGCATTCCGCGGCCACGGCGGAAGATGCCCGAGAACACCAGCATTGGCGGATTCGTCTGCCATCCGACCTCACCCCTTTTTGTACTTGGCCCCGGTTCTATTCTAATTCCGTTAGCAGTCAGTC
>JBEKGG010000152.1:0-10245 GCA_050012915.1 Terriglobales bacterium
CAACAATGCTCCAATGTAACTGGGGCATCAGCGCTCAACTGAGTCTGGAGGAATTCCGATGAAGTGGATTTTCATCTCGCTCTGCTTGTTTGTTTCAATGTTGTGCGTTGCGCAGACCACGCCGGCGAGTCCGCCTTCCGAAGATCAAGGCCCGCCACCTGCACAAGGTTCGCACAGAAACAACCTACGGCCACCAAGCCTCGGCGGAACTATTACCGCGATCGATGCGCACGCGATCACGTTGAAAACTCGCGACGGCCAGACTGCACAAGTGGCGATTGACGATAAGACGCAATATCGCAAGGGCCGCGAACCTGCAACGTTCAGTATTTTGAAGGTGGGCGATGCGGTCTTTGTTCGCGGAGAAAAGACCGGCGAAAACGCATGGCGAGCGGCGGTTGTCGCCACTCGGGGTCAGGACGACGGTCCCGTCGGAGATTTCGCTGAAGGTATGGGCAAGCGCTTCATCGCCGGCGAAATCAAGTCCGTCGATGGGACGCAGTTGACCATCCAGAGACCGGACGGCGTTACGCAGAAGATTTCCGTCGACGAAGATACTTCCTTTCGTAAGAATGGAGAGAGCGTTACGCTCGCCGACTTGAAACCTGGCGACCACGTGTTCGGCCGTGGTGAACTTAAGAACGACGTGTTCGTGCCCGCTGTCCTGAACGTCGGGCAGCCGAAATTCGGAATGCAGGGGCAGAATGAAGCGCCTCCGCCTCATTGACGATGGGCAAGATAGTTGGCGATGCCCTTAAGGTCTACGTGCGTATTGGAAATCAGTCGAAGATTTGGTGGCATCGGCGGGCGCGAGTTTGCTTGCCAATGGCAATCGCGCTGTTTTGCCCTTGGCTCAGCGCGCAAACTTCACAAACTCAGGGAGGGACGATTCATGGCGTGGTGAAATCCGGCAACATGCCACTTCCGGGTACAACCGTTACTGCCGCAAACACGCTCACTGGCCAAAAGGTGACCACCTCAACCGACGTTGACGGCAGCTACACTCTGCAAGTCGCATCCGACGGACGCTATGTTGTCCGCGCCCAGATGGCAGCTTTCGCCGCGGTCACACAGGAAGTGCGAGTCAACGCCACCAACCGTAACGCCGAGGCAAATCTCGAACTGATTCTGCTCTCCCGCGTACCAAAGACAGAATCGACAAGCCCAACCGCACCCGCCCAAGCTGCGGCAACCGGTGCGGGGCGCGGATTCCAGAACCTCACTTTGGAACAGAGCGCCGAAGGCCGTGAATTGAACGGCAGCGGCGCAGGTGACATTGTGCCGCTGGGTATGCCGGTGCCGGGAATCGCTCCCGACAGCGCGACCGAATCTGTCGCCATCTCGGGCAACAATTCCAGCCCGTTCGCAACAATGAGCAGCGCCGAAATGCAGCAGCGATTTAATGATGCTCGGCAGCAGGGTGGCGGTTTCGGCGGTGGAGGATTTGGTGGGCCGGGCGGATTTGGTGGCGGTGGCGGCGGGGGGCCCATGCTTTTCGGCCGACGAGGCCTTGACATCAACAAGCCTCACGGCTCGATCTATTACGGCATTGGTGATTCCGCTCTCAACGCCGCTCCCTACTCACTGACGGGACAACCCGAAATCAAACCCGCTTATGAACAGAACAGCTTTGGCGGATCCATCGGCGGGCCGCTGAATATTCCCAAGATCTACCACGGCGGAGACAAGACTTTCTTTTTTGTGAATTACAACGGAAAGCGCGGCGAGAATCCTTTCGACCAGTTTTCTACGGTACCGACTTTGCTAGAACGCCAGGGGAATTTTTCCCAAACTCTGTACACCTCTGGCGCGAATATCGGACAACAAGTACAGATTTTCAATCCCGCAACTGGCACGCAATTCCCAAACAATACGATTCCGCAGATCAATCCCGTAGCCGCCGGATTGTTGCCCTATATTCCAATGCCCAACCTGCCGGGCAATTATCAGAATTTCCACTTCATCACTTCCGCCAACAGCAGCAGCGACGACTTGAATATTCGCATAAATCATAGCTTCGGCGCGGCCCTGCGCGGTCGGCGTCAAGGAGGAGGCCGCAGAGGTCCGCAGAACAATCTTACGTTTGGGTTTCATTATCACGGCTCGAGCGCAGAGCTGACCAATCCTTTTCCCAGCGTCGGCGGTCACACCGACGTTCGCAGCTTCGATATACCGATTTCCTACGTTCGCAGTTTTGGAAAGTTGACCAACATCGCCCGTTTTGATTTCAACCGAAGCCGTACGCGTACGCAGAACCTCTACGCATTTGTAAACAACATCACCGGGGCTGTGGGAATTGACGGAGTCTCGACGAATCCTTTCGATTGGGGCCTGCCTGGTCTATCGTTCACAAATTTTGGCGGTTTGCAGGACGTCAATCCGGCCCTTCTGCGCGACCAGACTTTTACCTATTCCGACAACATGATTTGGACTCACGGCAAGCACACCTGGCGGTGGGGCGGAGATTTCCGCCGGATTCAGGTCAACACGGAAACCGACAGCAACGCGCGCGGCAGCTTTATTTTTACTGGGCTGAATACTTCGCAAATCTTGAATGGCCAGCCCGTCGCCGGTACCGGCTTCGACTTCGCTGATTTTCTTCTCGGCCTGCCGCAACAAACCTCGGCGCAGTTTGGCGACAACAACTATCACTTCCGCGGAAATTCGTGGGACTTGTACGCGCAGGACGAGTGGAAGATGCGCGGTAATCTCACACTGAATCTCGGAGTACGCTACGAATATGTCTCGCCCTATACCGAGATCAACAATCGCATCGTCAATCTCGATCTGTCGCCTGGCGTATTGAGCCTCACCGCCGGACCTCCAGCCGTGGCAGTCGTACTGCCTGGCCAGGTCGGGCCTTACAACGGACTTTATCCGCTCACGCTGGTGCGGCCCGACCGCAACAATTTCGCCCCGCGCGTTGGTTTTGCCTGGAAACCTTTTTCCAAGACCGTAGTGCGAGGCGGTTACGGCATCAACTACAACACGGGCGCGTACCAGACGATCGTTCAGCAACTTGCGTTCCAGCCGCCGTTTTCTTTTGCTGAGACCAACGTCCAGACCAACCCCGGACAGCTCACTTTGCAGAATGGATTTCCACCCGCGCAATCAGAGGGAATCACCAATAACTATGCGGTGAATCCCAACTACCGGCTGGGCTACGTGCAAATCAGGAACCTGGACATCCAGCAACAAATTAAACCGACGGTGCTGCTCAACATCGACTACACGGGAACCAAAGGAACCGACCTCGACATTCTGGAAGCGCCAAATCGTACTGCAACCGGCATCCGCATTCCGGGCGTGCAGGCCTTCGATTATCAAAACTCGGTTGCCGACTCCGAAGCCAATGCAGGGTCGGTGCGCCTACGTAAACGGCTGGCTCACGGGTTCTCGGTCGGCGGTACTTACACATTTTCAAAATCGCTCGACGATGCCTCTACGATCGGAGCCGGAGCAACTTCAGGATCAGGCTCCGCCGGGCTGGGCGCTGGAGGCACTGCCGCTGGAAGTGGCGCCACCAGCGGGACGTCCAGCGCAGGCGCGACCAATGTCGCGCAGAACGCATTCGATCTCTCTGCCGAACGCGGCCTCTCCAGCTTCAATCAAACTCATCGCTTTACCGCCGACTATTTGTGGGAACTGCCTTTCGGTCACGACAAACGATGGCTCAACGGAAATAGCGTTCCGCGCGCCATATTCGGCGACTGGCAGTGGAGCGGTGACTGGACGATCGCTTCGGGACTTCCCTTCACGCCTCGACTCCTGGGCGATTTTTCGGATGTGCAGCGAGGCACAAATGGCACGTTGCGACCCAATCTAGTTCCAGGAGAATCGGTTTCGATTCCCAATCCGTCGATTGGCGAGTGGTTCAATACAGCCGCATTCGTCGCGCCGCCGGCGGGTCAATACGGCGACGCTCGCCGCAACAGCGTCATCGGTCCTCCAACCAGGGTTTTCGATATGGCCTTCACCAAAATCTTTCCGTTGAAGGAGTCACGTGTTCTGGAATTTCGCGCCCAGGCAACTAATGTTTTCAACATGCCGCAATATGCCACGATCGATACCCAAGTAAACTCCCCGACGTTCGGCCGAGTGACTGCAATCGGGGCGATGCGGGCGATACAGTTGACCTCGAGGTTTCGGTTTTAGTGATGCTTAGTTGCAGTCCAATTCGCAGAGCCTGCATAAATAGGCCGACAGCGGTGCTTCTCGTCCTCATTTTGATGGGTTCCTCTCTGCCGTCGCAAACCGATTACACTTTCCACTCCGAAACCGAACTGGTTCTGGTGAATGTCACGGTGCGTGACAAGGGCGGCAAGCTCGTCCGCGACATGAAACCGGAAGACTTTCAGATCAAAGAAGACGGCAAACTTCAAAAGGTCGTCTCTTTTGATATTGAGAACACCGATGCAGTTCCCTCTCTGGATGTAGCCCAGGCGAAACCATTTGAAAACGCGCCGGCACCGGCGTCAACCGCGGATAAGCCGCAACTGGCTGCTGCTGTCGAGTTCAAAGATCGCCGCCTGATCGTTCTTTTTTTCGATCTTTCGGGGATGGAGCCCGATGAAATCGACCACTCGGTGACCGCGGCTTTAAACTACGTCGACAAACAAATGGCGCCAGCCGACCTGGTTTCGATTGTTTCGCTGGGAAGTTCTCTGCAAGTCGATCAGGATTTCACTAGCGACCATGCGTTGCTGAAAAAAGCTTTGCAGGCTCTGAATCCCGGAGCCGGGCAAGGCTTCGAAGAGGGATCGACCGGCTCGACCGAAGGCACACCAGACACCGGAGGATCATTTACCGTTGACGATACCGAGTACAACATCTTCAACACCGACCGCCGGCTGGAAGCGCTACGTTCCGTCGCCGAACGGCTTTCCCATGTACAACAAAAGAAATCGTTGATCTATTTTTCCAGCGGCATTGATCGTACCGGGATCGAAAACGAGTCGGAGTTGAGGGCCGCCACCAACGCCGCAGTTCGAGCCAATCTTGCTTTTTACACCATGGACATTCGCGGGCTACAGGCTCTGGTAGCCGGCGGCGAAGCGCAAAACGCCAGCCTTCGGGGTACGTCGCCGTATTCTGGACAGTCAACGCTGAACGCGCTGAACTCGAACTTCACCACTCAGGAAACTCTCGTGACCCTCGCCGCGGACACCGGCGGCCGCGCCTTCCTCGATTCCAACGATTTCAGCAAAGTCTTCAAAGGCGTACAGGACGATACTTCCAGCTATTACGTTCTCGGCTACCACAGCACGAATCCCGCGCGGGATGGACGTTACCGGCGCATAACAGTGAGCCTGAATCGGCCCGGCATGAAAATTGACTACCGGCGCGGCTACTACGCTCCGGCCGACTACCAGCATTCCACCAAAGACGACCGTGAGCGCCAGCTTGAAGAGGAACTGAATTCAGACTTGCCCGCTACCGACCTTCCGCTCTACCTTGCCGCGGGCTACTTCCGCATCGGGGACAATAAATTCTTTGTCCCCATCTCACTGGCCGTGCCGGGATCGCAGATCCCTTTCACAAGCACCAGCAATCAGGACAAAGCTACGCTCGATGTCATCGGCATGGCGCTCGACAGCAACAAACGGCAGGTGGGTGATATGCGCGATACGGTGAAGCTCGCCGTGAATACATCGTCTGAAGTAAAGAGAAAGAACGTCCAGTATGACAGCGGATTCATCCTGCTAGCCGGGAAATATCATTTGAAGTTTGTGGTTCGCGAAAACCAGACCGGGCGGATGGGCTCCTTTGAAACCGATATCGAAATCCCTGATCTGAAAACCGAATCCGTGAAGATCAGCTCGGTGGTACTGGCGAATCAAATCCAGCCGTCGAAAAATACTCGCAACAACAGCAATCCCTTAATTCGGAACGGCTCGGAAATTATTCCGAGCGTCACTCACGTTTTCTCAACCGGGCAGCATCTCTATTTGTATTACGAAGTCTACGATCCGGGGCATGCAGGTCAAGGAAACGGTAAATCGAAAGGGAGCAACGATTCGGGCATCCGGCTCCTGACCAACATAGCTTTCTTCCAGGGTAAAGTGAAGGCATATGAGAGTCCTTTACAGGAAGTAAAAGAGCTGAACGCGAGAGATCGAGGCGCAGCTGTGTTTCAGTTAGACGTACCGCTCACCCAGCTCAAGCCGGGGTTTTATACTTGCCAGGTGAATGTGGTGGATGACGCCGCTGGGCGATTTACGTTCCCTCGGCTGGCATTGCTGCTGAGGCAGTAATTGGCTGCGCATTTGTCACCCCGCCACGCACAGAATTCCCGTTTCAGTTACGAACATTTACGTTCCGTTACAAATTCTTACCTCACAAGCCCCAAAACCTGTTTTTATGAGAGGAGCGACCTAGAAATTCTTGGACAAACAGGACATCAAAGAGTGCATCAAATCGTCTCGGCTTTGGTTTTGGCCCAGCAGTGCCTCGAATCACAGACGTAACTCCGGAAAGGTAAATGCTGATTCTAAAAGTCGTACGGCAAAGTTAATATATTTGCATATCCTGAACATCTTTAACCAAAGCGGCAGACTGCATCGTTACTGTCGCGTGGCTTTGATGTTCGGCTACTGGAGAGCACCCGGTTACGGGAACTGATATAAAAACATCGGATGGAAAACAAACCTCCTGCTTCGACCGTTGAGCTCCAGCAGCAGCATCATACGGAGCCTCCGAGTCATCCCCATAAGTCCAGATGGCAACGGCTTTTCGTGTGGGCAGCGCTGCTGCTGACCTTCGGCGTGATCTTCATGCTGGTGCTGCGTCATCACGACGACGCCCAAAGCGCAGCTTCGTCCCGGCGGGGCGTGACCGGCCCAGTCACGGTTGTGACCGCAGTTGCACAAAAGGGAAACATCGGAGTCTATCTGGATGCGATTGGCACCGTCACTCCGGTCCATACCGACTCGATTACAAGCCAGGTCACGGGAATGATTACCCAGGTGCATTATCAGGAAGGCCAGCTAGTGCGCAAGGGACAAGCCTTGATCGATATCGATCCGCGCCCTTACGAGGCTCAACTTCTGCAAGCCCAAGGCGCGCTCGAGCGCGACACTTATGTGCTCGAGCAAGCAAAAATGGACCTACAGCGGTACCGCGACGCGTGGGCGCGAAACGGCATTCCCAAACAAACTCTCGACGACCAGGAAAAAATCGTACTGCAAGATGAAGGCACCGTAAAAAATGATCAGGGCACGGTGCAGTATGACCAAGTCCAGGTCGGCTGGTGCCACATTACGGCTCCGATCGCGGGACGCGTAGGGCTGCGGCTGGTGGATCCTGGGAACGTCGTCCAATCGACCGGAACCACGACCCTGGTCGTGATCACCGAGGTACAGCCGATCACCGTCGTCTTTACCATTGCCGAAGACAGCCTTCCTCAAGTGCAGGCGCAGACCCGTCATGGAAAACGGCTTGAAGTCGACGCCTATGATCGGGCGCAACTGACTAAGATCGCAACCGGAAAACTGCTGACCCTGGACAATCAGATCGATACCACCACAGGTACGGTGAAGTTGCGAGCGCTCTACGATAACAAAAACGATGCTCTCTTCCCCAATCAGTTCGTCAACACCAGTCTGCTGGTAAATACCTTGCAAGGGGTCACGTTGATTCCGACCTCTGCCATTCAACACAACGGCCAGACTTCATTCGTCTACATCATTCAGAATGGCACGGCGCAAATTCGCAATATCAAGTCAGGTGTCACCAATGCCGGCCAGACCGCGGTTGAAGGCATTAATCCCGGGGATGCGGTTGCCAACAGCAGTTTTGACAAACTGCAAAACAATTCGAAGGTCACAATTTCCAAACAGCCTCTTCCGGGCACAACGAGCGAGGGTCCAGCTCCGTGAGTCCGTCTCGCCCATTCATCATGCGGCCCGTCGCGACCGCGCTGCTGATGGCGGCGATCTTACTCGTCGGTATCGTTGCCTATACCCAATTACCGGTCTCGGCACTGCCCGAGGTCGATTACCCCACCATCCAGGTTCTCACCTTTTACCCCGGCGCCAGCCCGATCGTGATGGCGACGACGGTTACGGCACCGCTCGAGCGCCAGTTTGGCCAGCTTCAGGGACTCAGCCAGATGACCTCCACCAGTTCCGGAGGAACCTCGGTCATCGTGCTGCAGTTCAATTTGAGCCTCAACATCGACGTTGCCGAGGAAGAAGTTCAGTCCGCGATCAACGCGTCGCAGAGTTACCTGCCTTCTAACCTGCCAGCGCCTCCGGTTTACAGCAAGACGAATCCCGCCGACGCGCCCGTTCTGACTCTCGCGGTCACCTCTGATTCCGTTCCTCTGTCGCAAGTCGAAGACCTGGTGGATACACGGCTGGCTCCGAAGCTTTCGCAGCTCAACGGAGTTGGCTTGGTCAGCATCAGCGGCGGTCAGAAGCCGGCTGTCCGTATTCGTGCCAATCCGGTTGCGCTCTCTTCGTACGGCATCGATCTCGAGGACGTTCGCACGGCTCTCACGCAGGCTAGCGTCAACGCCGCAAAAGGTAACTTCGATGGTCCGCGGCAGGACTATCAGATCGATGCCAATGACCAGCTCGTGAGCAGCGACGACTATCGCAACGTCGTCGTCGCGTACCGGAACGGCTCACCGGTCATGCTCACGGACGTGGCTGAAGTGATCGACGGCGTCGAGAACAATAAACAGGCTGCGTGGATGAACCAGACGCCCGCCGTCATCCTGAACGTGCAGCGCCAACCGGGCGCTAATACGATCGACGTGGTCAAGGGCATCAAGAAGCTGCTGCCCCAGCTCGAAACCAATCTTCCCGCATCGGTGCAGGTCACCACGCTCACCGATCTCACCACTGCGATTCAGGCTTCGGTGTCTGACGTCGAATTCGAATTGATGCTCACCATCGGGCTGGTGGTGATGGTGATCTTTCTGTTTCTGCGAAGTCTCTACGCCACGATCATCCCCAGCGTGGCGGTGCCGCTGTCGTTGGTCGGCACTTTCGCCGCCATGTACGCGCTCGGCTACAGCCTCGACAACCTTTCTTTGATGGCGCTCACCATCTCCACCGGATTTGTCGTCGATGACGCCATCGTAATGATCGAAAACATCTCGCGATTCATCGAGGAGGGTGAATCGCCGATGGAGGCAGCGCTCAAGGGAGCGGAACAGATCGGCTTCACCATCGTGTCGTTGACCGTCTCGCTGATCGCCGTGCTTATTCCTCTGCTCTTTATGGGAGATGTAGTCGGCCGACTTTTCCGGGAGTTTGCCGTAACCCTCGCGGTCACGATTGTTATCTCTGCCGTGGTATCGCTGACCCTGACTCCCATGATGTCAGCTCGCATTTTGCGCCATCAGCCCGCCGATCAGCAGGGACGCTTTTATCAGGTTTCCGAGCGCGCCTTCGAACGCATGATCGCGTTCTATGGCCGAACCTTGAAATTTGTACTGCGCTATCAGACCATCACACTCTTCGTAGCCCTGGGCACGCTGCTGCTCACGATATTTCTCTACATCGTAATTCCCAAGGGATTTTTCCCAGTCCAGGATACAGGCGTTATTCAGGGAATTTCGCAGGCTCCCGAGACCATTTCTTTTAAGGCGATGTCGGAGAAACAGCAGGAACTGGCAAAGGTCATCCTTAAGGACCCGGCAGTGCAGAGTCTTTCCTCGTTTATCGGCGCCGACGGCACCAACACAACTCTCAACAGCGGCCGCATGTCGATCAACCTGAAGCCGCTCGAGGATCGCGACCTCAGCGCCTCCGACGTTATCCGCAGGCTCCAATCAAGCCTGAAGAATGTAGACGGCATCGCGGTTTTCATGCAGCCAGTGCAAAACATCACCGTGGATGACCGCGTGAGCCGCACACAATATCAGTACACGCTCGAAGATCCCGACGCCGACGAACTGAACACATGGACCAACCGCTTTGTCACCAAACTGAAATCCTTGCCCCAACTTGAGGACGTCGCAACGGACCAGCAAACCGGAGGGTTAGCCGTCTCGCTGATCATTGATCGCGTAACCGCCTCGCGTCTCGGTATTGCACCATCGACCATCGACAACACTCTCTACGATGCCCTGGGACAGCGCCAGATCAATACGATGTACACCCAACTCAATCAGTATCACGTGATCCTGGAAGCGCTGCCGCAGTTCCAACACGATCCTAATGTCCTGCAACATATCTATATTCAGGCGAACGCTTCGTCGGGCACTTCGGGGCCGGGAGCTTCTTCCTCTTTTGC
>JBEKGG010000153.1:0-11393 GCA_050012915.1 Terriglobales bacterium
GTTACAAATATTCCGGCGGGACGGAGGGGGCGGTTGAAATTCAGGGACATCGTCCACCTACCTTTCAGAATCTGTCAGAGTCTGTTCAGAATCAGTGTTGCCAGCTGAATAACGCTCTCGCAGTCGAGTAGGTGGGACAGTCCGACGTCCGCTCACGGAAGGTCTTCGCGGTCCTTTTCCGTCAGCAAACAAAAAACAAGTGTCGCCCGTCACAGAACCCGAACACAATTAGTCACTGCCCATTGCAATTGACTAGCCAAGACAATTAGAGGAGACACTTTGTCATGTCACTCCAATTCTGTCAATAGATTAGTGGTGCAGTCAGTTTGTTTTGCTCTGTGATTTCGAGCTCATGAATTCCATATTCTGTAGATTGTTACTGAAAATAAGATCGGAAGGTAGACACGAACAGTGCCATCAGAACTTGGATTTGGTTGTGTAGTAGCCCGTCCGATACCGCGCGGTGAGCGAAGAACCTGCTGACGATCCGTCCACTTTCACTTCAATACGTCGGAAGTTGGAATCGGAAAGCCGTTGCGACGGATAATAAGCCAAGAGGTATTGCGTGCGAAGCTCATCGCTGATTTTTCGAAAAGCATCATCAAGTTCGGGCACGGACGTCGCGTAAAAATATTTTCCGCCGGTGTCTTCGGAAATCTGGATTAAAGCGTGCTCCCCCCCAATGTCACGCCCCGCACTCGCCTCTATGGGAACGTCAATAATGCTGTAGACGATAGCCTCGGCCTCCTGCGCCGACCGGACCGCTTCTTTGTAATCCACACGGCTCACCGTGTCGCCGCCGTCAGTGATCACTACCAAAACCTTTCTTCCCTTTCGCGGTTCGAGCGCCTGCGATCCAAGATAGATGGCGTCGTAGAGAGCGGTTGCTGATCCCATGCGAACCCTGTCGACGCCATGATCAATCGTTTTGAGGTCCGGAGTAAAGGGTACGACTTCACTGACGATCTCGCTGAAACTATAAAGCGAGAGCGCATCCACTGGCCGAAGAATGGCATGTGCGAAGCGGCGGGCGGAAGAAAGTTCCAGCGGCAAATCCTTGCGCGTGCTCAGACTAGTGTCGATATCGAGCACAATGGAAAGCGGCAATGCCGACTCTTTGTCGAAAACAGAAATGGCCTGCGGCTTTCCGTCTTCCAGTAACGTGAAATCTTCTTTTTTCAAACCAGCGACCGGGGCGCCGTGCTCGTCGGTGACTGTAACGAAAACATTTACCAGTTTGACATCAACCTTCAGCGTGGTGCCCGCGCTGTCGCTGCTCTTCGAATTATCAGTGGAGGCCGGCTTTGCGGAACCCGTTGCGCTCGAAGCCCAGGGCGGCTTGGGAACCTGGGCGTGTGCAACCGCAACCGCGATAGTCAGCAGAACGAATGCGAGCCGCGTCCCCAGCCTGAAACTTTTCCTCGCTGAGGATTCACCCTCGCAAATTTCACGGATGGATTCTTCTCGAAAAAAAGATTTTGATCGCAAAGTCTGATGAGAGATTTTGGCCGGGTTACGAAAAGTCAATCTCATCATTTAGATGCAGGCCTTCTCGAATGGCTGCCTTCGACCCTGGGAATCCCGGATGGAAAGGGCTCGCCATCCGCCCAGACCGCGCCATCCTCAAAATATTCTTTTTTCCAGATGGGTACGGTGCGCTTGAGTGTGTCAATGAGCCAGCGGCAGCCATCGAAAGCGGCTGCACGGTGCGCCGAGGCCACCGCAATCAGGACGCTGGTTTCGCCGATTTCCAGCCTGCCTAAACGATGCACGATAGCCACATCGCGGATGGAATACTGCTGCAGTGCCTGCTCGGCCAGCGCATCCATCTGCTTGAGCGCCATCTCCTCGTACGCTTCATAATCCAAATAAATAGTACGTCGGCCCCGGGTGTTGTCACGAACGATGCCTTCAAATACGATTGCGGCGCCGTCCGCGGGCTGCTTGAGTTTGTCGAGTACCGCCTGCGTGTCGATTTTCCCGTGCACAATCGAAGAGTACCGCCGACCCGACGCAGGCATATCGCCACGCGGATCCGTCGAACCGCCGCTCACCGGCGGCAGAAACGCAACCTCGTCTCCTTCTTTCAGGCTCAATTCCAGCCCGGCAAATTCCTGGTTCACAGAGATCGCAATCGAAGCGGCAAGTTTCCCCAGCGGTGGATTGATTTCTTCGTAATGTGTGAAGACGTCGCCCAGTGTGGCGCGTTCAGGCAAATTGAGGAGATCGCTGCCCCGTCCCACGAGATCCTTGAGCATTCCGAAAAATAAAATGCGAACCTGCATGAAATCTTAGCCGTCGTGACTGTCAAAACCTTTGCCATTAGTGTATCGCGGCTGCCGTGGCACTAATTTTATTCAGCCAGAAAAAAGCCAGTTCCCTTTCGAGAACTGGCGAGGTCGGTCGCGCGAACAAACTAGAGCCGCATTACCTAACGCTTCTCTTCGTGCCCAGAGGGCTGTGGCGCCCGTGGCTGCGGTCTTGGTGCCGGTTTCGGTGCTGCAGCCTGATGTTGCTGCTGCCATGCGTTGAACTTCGTCTGCTCATTCTGCTGGTGTTGAGCATTTTCCTGCACCGGAGGAGCGGGCCTGACCAGCGGGTGTCCGCCCTGCGTTGGCGGATGCGGCACGTTCGGTGGCGCCCCCGGACGGTTGTTTGCCGGACTCGAAGCCTGCGTATGGGCAACTTGATTATTCTGCACTGCGGGCGGTGGAGTTGGTCGAACCGGAGGCTGCGCAGCTCTTGCTGGCTCACTCGCCGTTCGGGCAGCGGGTTGCGCCTGTCCTGGAGCTTCCGTGCGCACATTCGGTTCCGCAACATGCCCTTGGCCCAGAGGCGCACGTGGCGGCGGGGGCTGCCGAACCGCAACTACCTGCCGGTTCATCACCGCAGGCGACGGCCTTGCAGTCGAAGGCCGACCAGCGCCCATGACACTCGCCCGGCTAGGCTGCGCCGGAATGTTGCGCGCCACGGGAGCGCTCTCTAATTGTTTGGGATCCACTCTGGCGATGTTTGCCGCCACGGGCCGCGCATTCACGAAGGTGTCGTGCGACACTGCTGTCACCGCGTTCGCCACATGTTGATTGGCGTAGGTAATCCGGGTGACGTTGGTGGTGTTGTTGTTGACGATCGTGGTGTTGTAGACGTTGGTCACTTGGGTCACGCTGACTCGCGTGTTCGTGACGTTCACGTTGTTCACGTAGCCCGGGCTGGTGCGATACCAAGGCACAAAAACTTCGCTTGGTGCAAGCGGGAACCAAGCCACGCCGGCGCCGATGCCAACTCCAAAGCTGAAACCTCCTCCGCCCACGAATGCGACCAGAGCTGGCGCATAGACCGGCCGGGCATAGACCGGACCCGGTACCCAGCACCACGAAGCTCCTACAAATGCCCACCGTCCATAGTGGAAGGGAGCAAAACCCCAAGGCTCGTCTTCAACCCAAGTCCAGCCCCACGGCGCGACCCAAACCCAGTGGCCGTAGCGGTAGGGGGCCCATCCGGCAGCGACTACAGTGGGCGCCCACACTGGGCCATAGCCCGCGGCATAGCTCCAGTGGCCGTACTCATCTAGGTCGGATGCGCCCGTCATGTCGGGTGAAACGTAATTGGAGGATTCAGCATGATCTTCACGCTGGTCGCGATCGAACGCGAAGTTGTCGAAATCATCATTGCTCGGTACTTGGCCGATCTCATGATCGAGCTGGTCGGAGCCGGTGAAGCTCGCTCGCTGGCCGGCAACCACATCGTAAGAGTTCCCGCCTCCGGTAGCTTCGCCTCGGCCTCGCCAAACCGTGGTATCGGTTTCATTTCCATCCGCACTCACGTCAACTCGATATTCCCCAGTGCGTTGGATCTGAAAAGCCAGATTGGGAGTATCAATTTCAAACTGGTCGTCGTCGTCGAGGTGCCGCACTCGCACGATGATCGAACCCTGAGAAAGCTTCAACTGCGTCGTGTGGTCGTCGATATCGAGGAAAGTGACGCTGGTTTCCGAATCCAAGCGAATCGAGGCCGAACCTGCCTGCAGTTCCGCCCGCGAATCCTTGTCTGCCCAGATATTGTCGCCGGTGGTCAGCGGACGATTCGGAACTGCCTGCACCCAATCGCCTTCTCCGCCCGGCTGAAAGGACACTGATCCGTCAGAAAAACTGAGGCGCGCCACGCGGCCCGGCGGATCTTGCGCCGGCCCCTGCTGCTCCGGCGGCTGCGCCTGATCCTGCGGCGGTGGTTCCTGCGCGAGGACCCGTTGCGGCGTTTGCAACATCAGCAACATTCCCGCCAGGACGATTCCAACTGCCAAGACTCTGTGCGTCTTCATGAATTTATCTTCCTCTTTGCAACGCCTATTGGCACTTCCCATTCTGTATTAACCCCGACCGTGGTGATAAGTTCCATCCCGCAAATCCTGCACGGAAGTAACTTACGGCCTGAAAAAACATGCCAGCTTTCCTGTAGAAAGCTGGCATCTCATTTGTCAACTTTTTGTATCGTTAGCCGACAGGTTGCTCACTCAAGACTTTCTCGCGTTCTTCCGCATCCTGCCGCTCTTCCCGCGGCGTCGAGGGCAGCGCCAGTTCGAGCACTTGGCTGATGAGCTTCACGTAGTGAATCTCGACATTCTCCAATTGCTCCGGAGTCAAATCCTCTTCGACGTTGGTTTTGTTTTCCGCGGGCAGAATGATGTCATGCACTCCGGCTCGCTTGGCAGCAAGAACCTTCTCCTTGACGCCGCCAATCGGAAGCACGTTTCCACTCAGCGTGATTTCTCCAGTCATCGCCAGCAACGGTCGCACCGGACGGTTCGTCAACAACGAAACCAGCGCGGTCACGATCGTCACACCCGCCGACGGGCCATCTTTCGGAATTGCGCCCGCTGGAACGTGAATGTGAATATCATGCTTCTCGAAGAAGTCTTCCTGAATGCCGAGCAATGCCGCATTGGAACGCACCCAGCTCAGGCCGGCTTGCATCGACTCGCGCATCACGTCTTGAATTTGGCCGGTGATACTGAGGTTGCCTTTGCCTTTCATGGTACTGGCTTCAACGAAAAGAATGTCGCCACCAGAAGGAGTCCACGCCAAGCCAACCACAACACCGGCTCGCTTGGTGCGCTCTGCGATTTCACCTTCGCTGCGAACCTTGATGCCGCCAAGGAATTCGTGGACGATCTCCGGAGTCACCACCAGCTTTTCGCTCTTGCCTTCCGCCAAACGGCGCGCCTGCTTGCGGCAGATCGTTCCGATGTTCCGCTCCAGATTGCGCACGCCAGCTTCGCGGGTGTAGTGCCGAATAACGTTGCTAACCGATTCTTCCGGGAACTCGATGTTTTCCGGCGTGATTCCGTTCTCTTCGATCTGCCGCGGAATCAAATACTGAAACGCAATGTGGATTTTCTCTTCCTCGGTGTAGCCCTGCAGTTCGATAATCTCCATGCGATCCCGCAAAGGCTCGGCGATCGGATCAAGCATGTTCGCCGTGGTAATGAATAACACCTTCGAAAGATCGAATGGCACATCGAGATAATTGTCGCGGAACGTAGCATTCTGCTCCGGATCGAGCGCCTCCAGGAGCGCTGAACCAGGATCGCCACGGAAATCGCGGCCTACCTTGTCGATTTCATCCAGCATGAAAACCGGGTCCTTGGTTTCGGCGCGCCGAATGCCTTGAATAATCTGCCCCGGGAGTGCGCCGATATAGGTTCGCCGGTGACCGCGAATTTCAGCTTCGTCGTGAACTCCGCCCAGCGAAATGCGCACGAACTTGCGTCCCAACGCCCGCGCGATCGATTTTCCCAGCGAAGTTTTTCCCACGCCCGGAGGTCCGACAAAACAGAGAATCGGTCCCTTCATTCCGGGCTTCAAACGGCGCACGGAAAGATAGTCGAGTATGCGATCCTTCACCTTTTTCAGATCGTAGTGATCGGTATCGAGAACTTCTTTGGCTTTGATAATGTCCACGTCGCCGCCGGAAGTTTTCGCCCACGGCAACACCGCCAGCCACTCGATGTAGTTGCGGGTCACCGAATAGTCCGCGGCCATCGGAGACATGCGCGAGAGTCGACCCAACTCTTTCAGCGCCTCTTTCTTGACTTCATCCGGCATTCCCGCGGATTCGATTTTCTGTCGCAGTTCTTCGGTGTCGCGCGCGCCTTCGTCCTGCTCACCCAGCTCTTTTTGGATGGCCTTCATCTGCTCGCGCAAGTAGTACTCGCGTTGCGTCTGCTGTACGCGATCCTGCACTTCCGACTGAATCTTGTTCCTCAGTTGCTGGACTTCGAGTTCCTTCGCCAGATGCTGATTGATCTTCTCCAAGCGAACCCGAACATCGGTAGTTTCGAGCGTGTCCTGCTTGTCCGCGGTAGAAAGAGACGGCAACGATGAGGCGATGAAATCCACCAGCCGGCCCGGCTCTTCAATGTTCATTGCCACCGTCGAGAGCTCGTCCGACAAGGTCGGCGAACCCGCGACAATTTGCTGAAACAGAGTCAGAACGTTGCGCTGCAATGCCTCGACTTCCGAACTCTTCGGCGGAATGGCCTCTGGAACCGAGTCCACCCGTGCCCGCATGAACGGCGCAAGCTGGGTAAATTCTGCCAACCTCACCCGGTCCAGGCCCTCAGCGAAGACAAACAGGCTCTGGTTCGGCATCTTGACGACTTTGTGTACCACCGCCAGGGTTCCAACCGTATAAAGGTCCGTGGGCTGCGGCGTATCCACGCGAGCTTCGCGCTGCGCCACCACCACGATGGTCTTGTCCTCACCCAGCGAATTAATCAGCTGGACAGAGCTCTCCCTACCCACCGTAAGCGGTAATACCGCATGGGGAAAAAGTACCGTATCCCGCACCGGCAGAACCGGCAGCGCCCGGTCCTCGGGCTCGCTAATGCTTGTGTTTTCTTTCACTTCTTTCGTTTCTTTCACTTCTTTTGCAGTGCGCTCGGAGCGCGTCGACTGTGCCATGATTTCACCTTGAGTATGATATGCTCAAGTTTGATGACATAAGGACCCCGGAAGATGCAAACCACCCTCCGTAAACGATTCTTTGGGAACTAACCAAATACTAAACCTTCCCAGTCGGCTTTGCACTAAACCAAAGGTACACGGGACGTTTAGCCGGACCGAATCAGGCCGATCTATACACTCCCAGCACTTTTACCGGACTCGCGCTTTCCGCCAAATGCCGTAGAGCGTTGCGCCCGACTTTGTCGTCTCCACAAAGCAGGTCCGCGTAGAAGACGTATTCCCACGGTCGCCCACGCATGGGCCGGGATTCGATCTTAGACAGGCTGATATCTCGCAATGCAAATACACTGAGAGCTTTGAATAGCGCCCCCGGCACATTCTTCGCCCGGAATGCAATCGACGTCTTATTCGCGCCGGAAACGATGTGCCGACCCTTGCGAATTAAAAAAAATCGGGTGAAATTCCTCTTGTCATCCTCAATGCCCGCCGCCAGGATCCGGCCTTTGTACACGGCCGCAGCCTGGCGTCCCGCGATCCCAGCCGCATCCTTGAGTCGATTCTCGACCACCTGTTTCACGCTTCCAGCCGTGTCGTAAAACGGCATCGCTTCGATCTTCGGATGCGTCCTAAAAAAATCCCGGCATTGGTCGAGTGCCACGGGATGCGAATACACTCGCCGGATATCTTTCATCTTCACTCCCGGCGCGGCAATCAGGTTATGCACAATTCGCAAGCGGTACTCCTGCTGAATGGAAACATTCCGGGTCAACAACAGATCGAAGTGCTCGGCTACCGAACCGGCAAGCGAATTCTCAATAGGAATCACTGCGGCCCCTACCAAGCCACGCTCGAGCCGATCAAAAACTTCCCGCGAGCGTGCGCAGGCCACGATACTGCAGCCCCGGACCATGCGCTTCGCCGCTTCATGGCTGAACGAACCCGCTTCCCCTTGAATGGCAACTTTCATACTATGTCTAACGCCATACCGGAACTATATTACGCCGTCGCCAAATACAGTCCGCAGTCGCCGCAGCCTTGTTACAATCTCACCCCGGAGCTGCCATGGCTAACAAACATCCCATTGAAATCGTTCTCTCCTTCGTGGATCGAATCAATGCGCACAGCGTCGAAGGAATCTGCGCCTTGTTGACCCCCGACCACGTTTTGGTCGACAGCCTGGGAAACAAGTTCTCCGGCGTCGAGAATCTGCGTAAAGGGTGGGCCACCTATTTCACATGGTTTCCTGACTATGCTATTTCGCACGAAGATGTCCTCGGCAGTGGTCAGATCGTGTTGCTCACAGGAAGCGCCCGTGGCACTTACGCTGTCGGCGGCAAGCTGCCAAAAGAAAACTACTGGGAGGTTCTCGCCGCCTGGAAAGCTGTGATCAGGAATGGTCAGATCGCGGAATGGCATGTCTATGCCGACAATCAACCTGTCAGAAAAATCATGGGGCAGACGAATCCCTGAGCCGTCCGATCGACCGGGTCGGCACTTAAAACTCTTTCTCCAGCACAAACGCGTCCACTCCATTCGTGTAATACCGGGGAATCGTCTTCACCACGCTGTACCCGTGCCGCTTGTAAAAAGCCAGAGCCGCCGCGTTGTCCACGGCCGTTTCCAGCTCCACACTGTGGCAGGCGGCCGCATGCAAGCGCTCCTCGGCCGTTTCCAGCAACTTCGAGCCAACCCCGGAACGCCGGCTCGCCGAAGGCACGTCAATCGTCAGGATATGACCAACTCCCCGCCGCGTGACTTGGGCCACGATAAAGCCTAAAAGCCTTCGCCCCTCATCGACGACCGTGTTTCCCGCCCATTTGCGCTCCGCGACCACCGTAAAAGCCCCCCGCAATCGAATATAGGCGGCCAACTCCAATCGCGAGTAAGCGATCCCCGGTGCAAAGCATTCCTGATCAATGCGCCACAGACTCTCAAAGTCTTCGCTCCGAAAGTCACGCAATGCGAATTCCACCCCATTATTGTAGCCGTGCAGCCTTGCAGAATCCGACATTCGCCTGAATCCCGCCAGGGCGCAGTTTTCCTCAAAAAAATACTCCCCGAAACTGTTGCCTCCTCTGCACCCCAGGACGTACCATTCGCATCAGAGACATTTGTGGGCCGCCTTTTCCTCATTGATGCCGTAGTGGCAGCTGCCGTGGTCGGACTGTGGTTTTTCTGTCTTGCCAGTTACAATCGCCGGCGCGGTTCAAAAGCTCTGCACTGGGTCGAAGCAGCCTGCTCCCATCGCGGTCAACTGACCGAAGCCCGCTGGTTCGGTACCTCGCGCCTGCAGGCGCATCTGCAATTCGCCACTCACTGGTTTGAGAACGCCCGCGTGACCATCCGCTTGCTTCCTCGCCCCATGCCCATTCAGTGGGGCTTGAGTCTCTGGCACAAGCAGCGCGAAACGCTCACCTTTGAAGCTGATTTGGATTGCGCGCCCAGCCTGCGCCTCGAAGTGCTTCGCCATCGCTGGCTCACCCACAACGACAACAAAGCAATTCGAAAATCGCGCAACTGGACCATCGTGCGTCCCGGCCCTGTCGTGCTGACCACATGTATGCAGTGGAAGCAGGAACTCCCCCCGGTCATCAATACCCTGATGACTTCGCGCGGTCACAACCTGGTCAGCGTGCGCTTTCGTCCCGAGTCTCCGCACCTCGCCGCCACCATCGATCTCGAAGCGCTCTCCGATGAGCGCGCCGCCGCCGGCTTCCTGGGCGTCCTGAGAGACTTAGCCGCAGGCGCCTCAACCCACCGCCAATAGTTCTTAATCCTGTGCCGGCTGTCCAGCGGAGCGAAGCTTCGCAACGCATTTACCCACCACAACCTCAACTCCTCGATATTTTCCTTGACTTCCTCACCAACCCACCCCATATTCTGCCATTCAAGAATCCTGCCCGACTTTCAACCGGTCCGCACGGAGAGGAAGCATGGAGTTCAATGGCGCCGCCCTGTTCATCACGGCATTCATCGCCGTCCTTGCGCCGCTGATTTCAGAAATACCCATCGGCCTGCGCCTGCCCATGGTAGTCGTCGAAGTCGGACTCGGCATTCTCGTAGGCCCGCACGTCCTCGGCTGGGCTTCGCCCACCGGCATGCTCGGAATCCTGGGCTATCTCGGTCTGATTTTTCTATTCTTCCTCTGCGGGATGGAACTCGACTTTGAAGCCATCCGCGGAAAGCCCCTCAAGCTTGCGGTTACAGGTTGGGGTCTCTCGGTCGTAGTGGCTTTTGCCCTGTCCGCTCTCCTCTATCGACCATCATGCCGATCCTGCGCGATTCGGGCGAACTGGGCACGCGCTTCGGTACCTACGTAGTCGCCGCCGGAGCCATGGGAGAATTTGGCCCCATCGTACTGCTCTCCGTGCTTCTGACTCGCGAGCACACTCGCTGGATTCAAACTGCGCTCATGCTGTTTTTTGTGCTGCTCGCTCTGCTGGCGGCAGGCATCGCCCTGCTGCCCAAGCCTCCGCGCATCATTTCTTTTTTGGCAGACACTATGAATTCCACCAGCCAGTTGCCGGTGCGCATCGCGATACTCGTGCTCGCCTTCCTCATCGCCATCGCCGAGAAGTTCGGCCTGGACTTGATCCTCGGCGCATTTACCGCCGGAATGATCGTCTCCCTGGGCAGCAAAGGAATTCACGGCGCCAAGCTCGTCCATCGCCTCGAAGCCATCGGATACGGCTTCCTCATCCCCATGTTTTTCGTGGCCAGCGGCATGCACTTCGATATTCACGCGCTGTTCGCCAGTCCTCGAGCCCTGTGGCGGCTGCCGCTGTTCCTCGTGCTGATGTTTGTCGCCCGCTCCGTGCCCATTGTTTTCTACCGTTACGAGCTGGCCAAAGAAGACCGCATTCCGTTCGTCTTCTATTCGGCAACGTCTCTGCCATTGTTAATCGCCATCGCCGAGATTGGCGTCCAAACCGGCCGCATGCTCCCCGACAACGCCGCTGCAATCGTAGGCGCCGGCATGCTGTCGATTCTTCTCTTCCCCATCACCGCCCTGCTCTCCCGCAGATACGCAAGCGTTCCCACAGCAATCGCAACCACAAGAATTCAGGAAGAATAAAAAAGGGTGGCCCATTCTAAATTTCGCGTTCTTCGCGAAATTTAGAATGGGGATACTAGACGGGTGGCCACGCGATCCCGGTTTTTGCTTGAGCGGGGGACGTTCCGATCCCCCAAACTCCGTCATCCCGACTCAGGTGTGTTATCTCGACCGTAACAGATCGTCGCAAAGCGATGATCTGCGGAGTGGAGGGACCTTGCGTTGTGACCTCCCGGTTCTTCATGATTTAATTTGCGCTCCACAGGCGCCAGAATTTCCCGTTTTGGAACTGGCTGCGCAGCCCCGGTCACTTTGTTCTTGAACCAAGCCTACCACTCAGATAACATAAAAGAGCATAGGTTATCTGCAAGATAATC
>JBEKGG010000154.1:0-10084 GCA_050012915.1 Terriglobales bacterium
ACGATTTCTTCCGGCGGCTGAAACAGGACTTGCATCCGAAGCCCGGCACGGAAGCCATCGCTGCCGCGTTGCAGGCAGTGCAACGGCTGGCTTCGCAGGTTGACACGGACGGTTCCACCGGCGCAATTGCCGAAAGCTTAGAGTCGCGAACCTGCCTTTCCTGCGGTAGCCAGAATCCTGCCGACAACCGCTTTTGCGCCATCTGTGGTGTTCCGCTGGAAGATGCTCCCCAGCAGGAGATCAACGCTTCGATGGTGCCGAGCGCGAAACCCGCGGCGCAGGCGGCCGGGCAGCATCACTATCATCATCATTACCATCACCACTACCTGGCCTCGCCCGAAGGCGGCGCGCAGCTCGCCGGCTCTGAGCCGCGAGCATCGAGTGGTGCGCCCATCGCGCGCGATGTCCGCGCTCGCAGCGCTCCGGGCGGACTGTCGTTGAGCCGCGGAGAAGCTGCTGTGCGAAAGCTCACACAGGATTGGGCGCAGGCCTGTAACAGCAAACAACTCGACGACTTGGTCGAACTCTACGGAGCCGACGCCATCGTGCTGCGTCCGAATGTGCCGCCGGTTCGCGGCACGGCTGCAATTCGCGAGTTCTTCTTCGGCCTGCTCGACGCCGGACTCGGCGAAGTGGATCTCGAGCCTCTGCGCGTCGAGGTCTTTGGAGACATCGCCTACGAAGCCGGCCGTTGCAAAATGCTGGTTCCCTTTACCATGGGGAAACGCCGCGAAGAGCGCGGCAAATATCTTTTGACTCTGGCTCGACAGGCAGGAGACTGGAAGATCCTCGCCGACTGCTGGTCGAGCGATTTGAGTCTGGGAGTCAACGTGGACTCGGCCGCTCCAAAGCCCAGCGTGCCAAATCCAGCCTTTAAGCCCCCGCGCAAGGGCCCATAAGAATCACTTCACGTGATCCGGTTCGCTGTGCGCACTCCGCACCGCGCCGTTATCTGGAGGCGAAGTTCCGAAGAATTTTCGCAATTTCGTCCGGTTGTTCGTCCGCTGCATGTGACCGCTGTTGGAGATTAGCCGTCCTTCGACATTCACAAACCCTCTTGTCTGTTCTCAGAGTCGGTTCGTCATAACAACGCGTGCTTGACTGGACTATTTCCCCAAATACTCTCCGACTATTTTGGCGCAGGCTTCAACAAAGTCCTGCTCCGATTTAGTAAACGTGCTGACAAAATAGCTCTCGATATCGAGCTCAGCCGCGAGCTTTTTCTTCACGAAGATCGGAACCACGATTTCAGACTTGACCAGTTGCGACCCTGAAAGATACCGCGGATCCTTGGAAACATCATCTACTACCACGATCTGCCCGCTGATGGCCGCGGCGCCACAGAGTCCAGTGTTGATAGGGATGCGAGCATTGGGGGTGAAGCTGCCGACGAACGGTCCTACTAACAAGACGCTGGAATCTGCCGGGTCGAGAAGATAAAAACCCACCCAGTTGTAGCGAGCCATTTGTTCGTGCAGGCGCTGGGAGATTCGCTCCATGAGGGATTTAGCTGTGGGAGCGGTCGCAGCATAATCGTGAAATTCCCGGAGAAGTTCTTCGTGCATTTGACCATCCCTTAGCGCGATAATGGATCGATTCGTGCTGCAGTTTACCATCGAACCGCTTTTGATCTTTAGCAGGTTTCTGAGTCGGATCGCCTGATTGCCCCGGTTGACTCCGGCCCATGGCAAGGAGATACTTGGACGCTGCCAGTTGGGGGAATCGTGCCACGGACGCCTGTCAGGCCCTATAGTTCACCTCATCAATGGCTCGTATACAACACATGCCAATTCACATCAAAGGAATCTCAAATGACTCGATTGCTGCCCAGGTTTAGCCAGCGAATTCTTACCCAAGGAAGTCGCACGCTCGTATTTCCGTTGCTTCCACTTGCCGCCTGCCTCCTGATGCTCGCATTGTCTGCTTCAGCGCAGAATTCGCTGGAAAAAATCTCCGCGCCCGCTCCGCAGGGGTTTACCGGGATATTTGGTGGAGGCCCGTTTTATAAGACTGCGAATTTCAATATCCCGAAGAACATCGCTGAAATTGAACACTCTGGTTTCTCCGAAGCCATCGTCTGGAGCGTTGAAGTTAACAGCGAAGGCGACTTGAACTTCAACGGCGAGTTTCCATTGACTTCGAAGGGCGTCTACGTGGGCAACAAAACTTATCCGAAATTTGCCGCGGATATGGCCACGTTAAAGAAGGCAGGATTAGTGAAGAGAGTCACCTTCAGCATCGGCTCGTCAAATTACGGAGACTGGGAAGACATCACGAATTTGGTGGAGTCGCAGGGCGTCGGCCCGAAGAGCATTCTGTACAAAGACTTCAAGGCCCTGAAAAAAGCGATCCCGGCCCTGGATGCCCTCGATTTTGACGACGAAAATAGTTACAACCTTCCCACGACGGTTAAGTTCGGAGTCATGGTGGGCAAACTCGGCTATCACGTCGTGCCTGATCCTTATGTCGACGCCAGCTATTGGCAGAGCGTAGTTTCAGAAATCAACAAGAAACTTCCGGGCACGGTGGATGGAGTGCATCTTCAGGTCTATGCCGGCGGTGGAGGAAACAATCCATGTTCGGGTTGGAATTTTGGAAAGGTGCCGGTTTTCCCCGGCGTCTGGGATCAGAACTACACGCCAAGCCAAGTGGAAACAGTGATGAGGCATTGGCACAATGAATGCGGGATCATCGG
Source organism: Terriglobales bacterium (assembly GCA_050012915.1). GTDB lineage: Bacteria > Acidobacteriota > Terriglobia > Terriglobales > Acidobacteriaceae > JABDBE01. Next base: position 2,696 of record JBEKGG010000154.1, read on the forward strand.
CGGGTTCATGTGGATCTACGACGACTTTGTCGGCAACGGCCTGGCGAAAAAGTACGCGGCCGCGATCAACAAGGGAGTCAAATAGAACCGTCGAACCTGCGCGGTCGTAGTGCAAAAAAAATCACCGCATGCGCGTCACGGTATCCCGCGCTCCTGCGGATTATCCTTTGGCTCCGCGTCGGAAATGACTTGCCGTAGATTCGCGGTGATTTTATTTTTGCGGCAGGTGGGTCGAATTCTGGGGTGGGAGACGGGAATCGAACCCGCAACGTCCGGAGCCACAGTCCGGTGCTCTGCCAGTTGAGCTACTCCCACCGCGTACTGCGATTATAACAACTCGCGTGGAGTGTGGTTAGCGGTAGGGCGTGAATCTAGCCGCGGCCTACGCCTACGTATTCGAATCCCATGGCGCGGAGGCGGACGGAGTCGAGCAGGTTTTTTGTATCCACGATGAGTGGACGGCGAAGCATTTGTTTGATGCGAGTGAAATCGAGGCCGCGAAATTCAGGCCAGCCAGTGCCGACGACTAATGCATCTACACCCTCGGCGGCGGCGTAAGGTGATTCGCAATAGTGAACCGACCCGTTCAATTCGATACGCGCATCGGCCAGAGCAACGGGATCGTAGGCTCGCACCCGCGCGCCTTGAGCAATCAGATTCTTGGCCAACCGCATGGATGAAGATCCAGCAACCGAATTCGTGTTGGGTTTGAACGCGAGTCCCAAAATTCCTACGTCTTTGTTCTGCACTGATTGCACGCACTTCGAAATCTTTTCGATCACTTGATCGGCCAGCCCGTGATTCACTTCGCGCGCGGCGCTCAGAACTTTGAGTGAGACTCCGTTGCGTTGGGCAAGGTCGGCGAGCGAATCCATGTCAGACTCCGCGAACAAGCCGCCCATACCTGCTCCCGGCTGCAAGCAGCGAGGCGCGATTTTCTTGTCCAAACCCAAAGCCAGAGAGAGGCTGACTGCATCGGCGTTGACCCGTTCACACAAGCTGGCTAATTCGTTGATGAAGGAAATCTTTGTGGCCACAAAAGCAGTCGCGGATTCACGCACCAGCTCAGCCGTTTCGTGATTGGTCACGATTACGGGAACGCCGCGCATGACCAGCGAATGAAATATCTGTTTGAGAGCGAGCACAGCGTCGTTCGAATCCGTGCCCAGAATGATGCGGTCCGGCCAATTGAAATCCTCAATGGCGCAGCCTGGAGTAAAAAACATGGGCTGCGAAACGATGGTCGCCCGTAAACCCGCCTCGGCAATACGCTGCACGATCGTGGACGCGGTCCCGACCGGGACTGGCGTGACCAACGACAGCACCGGAGGCTTGGCAGCGGCGCGTGCGATGCGAATGGCCAGGTCGGTCAAATGCTGAGGGCTGTCTTCGGCGAGAAAGATCACCTGCGCCTTGCGGGCGAAAGATTCAATGTCCGTCGAATAGGCCAGCCGCCCCGAGCGCACGTTACGTTTGATGACTTCGGTAAGGTTCTTTTCGTGAAACGGAACGTTGCCCTGAGCCATGGCAACCATTTGCGAGCTATCGGGGTGGCAACAGCTAACGGGGGTGCCGAAGTCCGCCAGACAGGCGGAAACGACTGTACCTAAGTACCCTGCTCCGTAGACCCCAATCTGCATGAAACCTCCCGAAACCCACTTTGAACTCGCTGGGGGAAGGTGCCCGAGGCGGCTTGCGCAGCGACTCCAACCTCTTGTTTACGCTCGCCTTCAAGACTTAGCAATGCACGGGAGGATTTGTACTTGAGGACATGTCCTAGCGGCAGGGACGGGAATTTGGACAATCGAAAGGTCATGTTGAAGGGGTTGCCTGCAGTTTGAATCTTCTAACCTTTAAATCCTCTAAGGTTTGACCAAGCTGCGCCCCAGGGGGATTCCGGCGAGGTCGACCCAACAGTTCTGTTCCTCCTCGCGAACGAATGTCAACTCATTTAGCGCGATGCTGCGATCGCCCTCGAAGAGCGCCCACCGGTCGCGGGCAAAGATATACGCCTTTTGGGCTAGCTCTTCGGAGATGACTTTCACAATTGTGAGATGCGGCATGTAAGGCCACTCCTCTGTGAAGGCGAGCGCGTGGGTGTTCAATCGATCATGCAATTCGTGCATGCGATAGGCACCTCGGGCTACGCGGATGAAAACCGTCGGCGTGACGGGGACAAAAGTTTCAACATCACCGAGAGCGACTTCGAAGGGCTCAGCCCGGCTGCAGATATCTTCAAGTGTTTCCAACGCCGACAGTTCCCTGCCCTGCAATCGCCGGGGAGGCAGGATGGTCACGTGAGCGGGCAGATGGGGCAGATCGGGATGCAATTCTTTCCGGAGATTCTCAACAAACTCCCCGACGGCATTCCTCACGTAGGCCACCAGGGCATAACGGGGATTTTGCATGTCAACCAGAAATTATACCTCTGGAAGCGCGGCGCGTGAGTTACTGATCGGAAACGCTCAGCTATAATCGATGAAGTCGGGGCGTAGCGCAGCCTGGTAGCGCACCTGCCTTGGGCGCAGGGGGTCGTAGGTTCAAATCCTATCGCCCCGACCAATCTTCTTTAGTTGCATGGTGCGGACAGGCCCTTTCGGTCGCTGGTTACAAGCTCCGCGTGATTTTAACTCGATCGCGCATGAGGTCTCAAACCGACTTGGCATCCCCGCGGAAAACCGGGCCTGCGGAATCGCAAACCATCCCACCCCACAGAAGGGCCTTGCTCAATCGGAGCTTGCACGGGCCACCGTCGGGGGTGGGGATGAGGGTTAGTCTAGGCGACGCGCCTGACCTTACATATATGGAACGCTTATCGCTTGAATCAGATGAACGCCTTCAGATGCGAAACGATATCGCGCGCCACTTCATTTGATGCCTCGCGTGCGGGAAAATGTCCAACGCCATCGAGCAGGACACGCCGATACCCGCTGGTGAAGTAGCGCTCCTGTCCCTCTGATTCCGAAGGCGGATCGCACATGTCTACTCCGCCTTGAAGCATCAACGTCGGCGTACTGATCATTTCGGCGGCTGCGAGCCGTCGTTTCAACTTGGCGTAGCGGTCATCAGCTGGTTCTGTCTTCCATCGGCTGCGATAAGCATTGAGCGTGATGTTCGTCCAATCGCGATTCTCGAAGCTCTTCGCCGTGGCCTCGAACTCCGCATCGTCAAACCAACCGGGAGGGCTCCATGTGTTCCACTGCTGGCGCGCGAAACCCTTCGGGTCGCTGCGGACTGCCGCTGCGCCGCGGTCCGTCGTCATGAACCACTGGTACCACCAGCGCCGGGATTGTTCGAATGTCGGAGTCGGAAATCGACCGCCCGGCGAGTAAGAAAGAGCAAGTGCCGCAATGCTTGAGATACGCTTGGGAAAAATTGCAGCCAGTGTGTAAGCGCTCCGTGCGCCCCAATCGTGCCCCACGACCGAGAACTTCGCCCAGCCCAATTGGTCTGCCAAATCGATCGCATCCTGCGCGAGAGCGACGGCGCTGCCGTCTCGGACCGTATCTTCTGATAGGAAACGCGTAGGCCCGAAGCCCCTCAACCACGGAGCCGCCCAGCGAAACCCGGCGTGTTCAAGCTGCGGAAGCACGGAACGCCATCCGCGAACATCATCGGGCCATCCGTGTAGCAAGAGAACTGCTAGTCCATCCTGAGGCCCGCCTGTTTCATATGCAATTTCCAGAATGTCGGTCGTGACTGTCTTCATAAAATCCGAATCAATTGCTCGTCAACGGGGTTCGTTGATCAGTGCCGCGCCTGCCTTGCTCACGACTTCGTCCTGGGAATCCGTGCCCCCCGAACAACCGATTGCGCCGATGATCACGCCCTGCTCAATTAACGGAATGCCGCCTCGAGAGGCAATGATTCCATCGAATGCGAGCAGATAGTTGAGATGCATAAGCTGGACACCGTCCTCGAAGACTTTGGTTGGGCGCCGGAAGGTCACGGCTGCTCGCGCCTTGTGTTCCGCAATCTGAATGGAGGCAAGCATCGCGCCGTCCATTCGTTGGAAGGCAACCAAGTTACCACCGGAATCAGATACGGCTATGTTCATCTTCCAATTTCGCTTCTTAGCCTCGGTCACAGCGGCGTGAATGACGGCTTGGGCTTGGTACAGCGATATTGGGCGCCCGTAGGGCACATCGAATGGTATCTCGTCGGGTATGGCATCGAGAGGATTCGGCGCGGGCGGTGCTTCAATGGCGATTTCTGCAATGTTGCCTGACATAATTTTCCTCCGAAGGGTTAGAGATCAAGTGCCTTGCAATGCCATCTTGAGCGCCGCAAGCAGAGCAACATCACTGAATGGTTTGAGCAGAAACCCTGCTGCACCCTGCTTGAGTACTCGATCACGAATCGTCTCATCCGTCTGACCGGTAATAAATACGACAGGGATGCGATATCCGCGGCGCTTTAGCTCCTGGTAAAGTTCCGGTCCACTCATGCCCGGCATCGCGATGTCGAGGATCAGACAGCTGGCCCGATCGAGGCAATCGGATGAGAGAAAGTTTTCCGGTGATGAAAAAGTTCGAGCTGCAAATCCGAATTCCCCAAGCAAATCAGGCAGCGATTCGCGCATCGACTCATCATCATCAACTACGGCTACAAGCGGGTGGTCGCTTCCGCTCCCAGCCTTAGACGGCTCCATAACAAAGACAATGCGCCATTTGATGAGGGCCGTCCATTGTACCTTGGTATCGCTTCCTCCCACCGTGAATACCGAGCTCGCTTTATGCGGCGTGGCCAACGGATCATTCTGATTTGAAATAGTTTCTGCGTCAGCCAAAGGCAAGGTCCGGCTTCCGCTGGATGTGAGGGGGTGATCGCAGTGCTCATAGTCCTTCCGGTAAGTCCGCCTCTCATCAAGCCAGAATCAGGATGACGAATGCATTGGACGAACCTATCGGCTGCAACCAAGGTATGAATTGGACATTTGGCCACAGAGTGGTGCATCCTTATTTAACTAGGGGCGGCTCGATATCCTGTTGGGGGATATCCCATGAAAGGCATAACTGCTCCTGTCCCTTTTGCCGGTTCCCGGCTCGATGAAACCCGCCATGTCCGCGCTTTCTTCGACATCTATAGTGAACAGTACCGGGTCTTGCTTCCATTCATTGAATGTGGATTCCAGTGGTCACCGCCGTGTTTGAGCAAACAGCCAGCGGCAACGCCAAGGGACGATTCCCGATAAATTATATAAAGAAGCTCGCATAACATTCAGAAACATGACCAGTGAAAAACAAGGTGCAAAGGGAAATACCGATCAGCCGGATCTTCGGAATCTTGTCGAAGCAATTCCGGGGCTGGCGGTGTGTACGCTGCCCGACGGATCGGTTGAGCTCGTGAACCTTGCTTGGCAGGAGTACACGGGTTGCTCATTGCAACAATTAAGCGGATGGGTTTGGCAAACCACGATTCATCCCGAGGATGTTGCCAAGTTCATCGACGAATTAAGCACGACGTTGGACGGCATAAAACCATTCCACACTGAAGCGCGAATCCGGCGAGCGGATGGCCAATACCGCTGGTTCTCGATCAGGAAGGCTCTAGCCGTTGCCGCAAGCCTCAGCCGCGAATCATTTTTGCGAACGCTGATCGCTTGCGAGGACATTGATGAACGCAAACGAGGAGAAGCCAAGCTGCAACAAGGCGAGGGACTGCTGCAAGTGTTCTTTGAAAATAGTCCAAACCTGGTTTTTGTGAAAGATCTGCACGGCCGCTACCTCTACGCCAACAGGCAGTTCAAGAAAGCTTTTCATATCCCGGGCGTAGTCAGAGGCAAGACCGATGATGAGCTGTTTTCAGCGGAACAAGCTGCTGCCTTTCAGAGCGTCGATCGGCAGGTGTTGGAGACCGGCCAACTGATGAAATTCGAAGACGTGGCTCGATACGAAGATGGACTCCACACCAGAATCGTCCAGAAGTTTCCGTTGCGCAACGCGGAAGGTGAAATCTACGCCATCGGCGGCGTGGTCACCGATATTACCGACCGCAAACGGGAAGAATCCGTTCTCCGCTACAGTGAGGAGAACCATCGCCTCGTGGTCGAAACAGCCCCGGATGCTGTGATCAGCATTGACGAGAGGGGTGCAATCCTGTTTGCCAATCCCGCCACTCTCCGAATTTTTGGTCATGATCCGACGGAGTTGATCGGGAAACCGTTGACCATATTAATGCCGGAATTCCTGCGGAAGGTACACGAAAAAGGTTTTACCCGCTATTTGACCACCGGCCAGCGGCACATCAACTGGCAAGGCACTGAGCTCACCGGCCTGCAAAAGGATGGGCGGGAGTTTCCGATAGAAGTTTCATTCGGAGAACTTTCAAGAGATGGGCATAAAGTATTTACCGGCTTTATCCGCGATATCAGCGAACGAAAGCAGGCAGAAGATAAGCTTCGAGCGAGCGAACGGACGCTGCGTGAATTGACTGAAACAATTCCCCAGATGCTGTGGAGTGCCGAGGCAGATGGTTTGATTAATTACTGCAACCAGCGCGTGCTTGACTACACGGGATTATCCGCAGATCAGATCCGAGGCGCCGGTTGGATGAAATCCGTTCATCAGGATGACATTGAGAAGTTGGGGCATGCGTGGACAGCCGCGGTTTCAACGGGTGAGCCGTTTCAGTATGAGTTCCGCTGCCGACGAACGGCGGACAACAGGTATCGCTGGTGCGTTTCCAGCGCTCTGCCGTTGCGCGACCGAGAAGGTCGGGTCATAAAATGGTTTGGGAGCGTTGTGGATTTGCATGATTGGAAGGAAGCGCAGCAAGCATTGCAGATGACGCAAACCGAGCTTGCCCGGGTTTCCAGGCTGACCACAATGGGCGAATTGGCAGCGTCGATCGCCCACGAAGTCAATCAACCGCTCACCGCCGTGACCAATAACAGCAGCGCGTGCCTCAGGCTGCTGGCCGCTGGCAACCTGCAACCTGAGATTCTGCGCCGGGCTCTTGAGGAAATCGTAGCCGACGGCAATCGAGCGAGCGCCGTGGTTGCTCGAATCCGCGGATTCATAAAGAAGGAACCGGCCGAAAAGAACAGGCTGAACATCAACGACGTTATTCAGGAGGTGCTGGCGCTGGCGGACCGCGAGCTTTATGAGAATCGAGTGCGGCTCGAACGCCAATTAACGAAGGCTCTCCCGCTGGTGTCGGCTGATCGGGTTCAAATGCAACAGGTCCTGCTGAACTTGATCATGAATGGCATAGAGTCCATGGCTGCGGTCACAAATCGACCGCGTTCACTCTGCATGCAATCCCGGATAGACGACTCTGGGGTCGTATTGGTTGCGGTACGCGACTCCGGCACTGGCCTTAGCTCGGAGGCACATCGCCTTTTCACCCCCTTCTTTACAACGAAAGCGAATGGTATGGGAATGGGCT
>JBEKGG010000155.1:0-10056 GCA_050012915.1 Terriglobales bacterium
ACCGCCTGCTCGAGTTGTCCTTCACGCAGAAATTCTTCCGCCACTTGCAAATACTGAGCGCGTGCGTCATTGAACAGACCTTGCTGAGTGTAAAGCTCAGCCAGCCTGAGCACGCTTTCGAGCGACGACTGCAGCTTGCTCAGCTTCTTGTACATGGCAATCGCCTTGACGGTGAAGCCCTGCGAAGCGTAAGCGTCGCCAACGCTCTTGAAGCATTCCACGGCCTTTTCCGAGTTGCCCAGACGCGAGTAGAGGTCGCCCACGGTGTTCATGACCGTGAGATCCTTGGGGTCGGCTTTGAGAACTTTTTCGTACTCGGTGATTGCATTGGCCAATTTGCCCTGCTGGACAAACTTCTCCGCAGCACTGAGAACCTTTTGTTTGTTGAAGCCAAAACCAAACGCCATAGAGATGCGGACTCCAGCTCCGGGTTCGTCTCTCTCGTCCGAGAATCTGCTCTACCACACGAGAGTTCGTGCCCAAGTTGACCATTCCATCGGCAATTGCGCCTGGTATCAGGGATGGTCTTTAGGACAAGGGTAATTGTACGGCTGGGTACTCGGAATCGTATGGTTACTAAGGGTTACCGAAAGGGAGTGTACGACTGGGTAACCGGCGAAGATCGTTCCGCTTTCCCGCGTCCAGCCACCGTTATCGGGCGGCCGAACGTCAGGAATTCGAGTCAGAAATCAAATAATAGTTTCCGGCTACGCCCGCTTCCGGGCCTTGCTCGCTGATCTTGTGATCAACGCTGGCTGGGCGCCTTTGTTGCGAGCCTTTCCGTTTCTGCCATTGCCACCGTGAGCTGAAGCCAGATTCTCCACGCCCTGTTCGAGTTCGGGAGCTTCGACGATCTCCCAATCGCCGCCTTCGTTCCACGGACCTCGGGCGTCGGTTTCGCCCTCGTCTCCGACCCCAGTCGAGTCATTGAAATATTGATTCACCAGAACCGGCGTGGGAGCAATCTTGCCGATCGAGAATGGATCTTTGCCCAGACTCTCGAGCGCCGCAGTGAACGCTTTCATGTGGGTGATCTCGCGCGTCATCAGGAATTGAAGAGCATCCTTCGAACCCGGATCATCACAAAAGTCGATCAGGCGCTCGTAGACGATCTTGGCCCGTGCTTCCGCTGCGATATTGCTGCGAAGATCGACGTCTAGCTCGCCGGTGATTTTCAAATAGTCGGCGGTCCAGGCATCGCCCATTGAATTGACAAGTCCGACCCCGCCTCCGCCCGCAATCGCGATCAAAGGGTCTTCCGCCGCCGCATCCATATCTTTCTTCATTGGCTTGAGGTGCATGCGCGCCAGCGTGCCTACCACTTCCAGATGACTGAGCTCTTCGGTACCGATATCCATCAGCATGTCTTTTCGATCCGGATCCTCACAATTCAGACCTTGTATGGAATATTGCATGGCCGCGGCCAATTCGCCATTCGCTCCGCCAAACTGCTCCAATAACATGTTGCCGAAGCGGGGGTCGGGCGTTCCTACGTTCACTGTGTACATGAGTTTTTTTATATGATGATACATAGCTGTTTCTCCAGTTATCCCGGGATTCCACGCGTTCGTGCAATGCGTGTATTCAAGACTTATTACGGTAGATCGACCGACGCAATCGACAGGCTTACGTAGGACCTCAGAAAGAATCCCTTAGATCACCTAGGTAAAGTCCCCTCGTGGAAAACCGAAAGCGCGCTGCGATCGCACGCAAATCCGCATGTCTTCCCTCCTAACCTTACTCAGGCGAGTCAGTGAAGATCGCGTGATAGATAAGGTGCGTCGATGAATCGATCCACTGATTCAGTTCGGCCGCGGGCATGCGCACGGCTCGGGCGAGAAGGCTCCAGAAAAAGCTGTCCATGACGCGCGCCAAGCCGCGAACGTCAACTCCCGGCCGCGCGCCTGGCAGCTTTTGCAACGTTTGAAACACGGTTGTGACCCGGGCCGTTGTCCAAGTGTGAATCTGTAATTGTTTTCGCGCCAGTTCCGGATCCGAAAGCACCGCCTCCTGCCAGGCCCGGTATGCGCCTAGGTATCGGAGATCGTGGGAAAAAGCGCGGGATAATAAGTCGTGGACAAGTGCCCGAACATTGACTGCGCCAACCGGACGAAAATCGAGCTGGCTCAACTTCTCCAGCAACTCGTCCATGAGCGCGAGCAGCAGTTGCCGCTTGGAGCGGAAATGCTGATAGAAGGTTCCGACTGCGAGCTTCGCTCGCCACGCGATCTCGTCGATGGAAGTGCCCTCGTAGCCTTTCTCACCGAACAGGGCGCGCCCCGCAGCTTTCAGTCGAGCACGTTTTTCCAGACTTCGCTTTTGACGTGGATCCGGCGGAAGGTCCTCACCCGCGAGCAGGTTCGGACGCGCACTCAAGAACGTCGCCCCGGGCGAATGGTCACGCCGACTAGAGCTCCGGCGCAACAACAGAGCATCCACCCGCCGAAGACGCCCGCGACTTCCGGAGACATGTTGGGAAACACCACGGGGAAAAATGCGGCGGAGAACGGATCAAGCAGAAGGGTTGGGAGCGCAATCGAGATCGCACCGGCGGGCCATAGCTCGGGTCGCGGCTCGAAGCGGCGGCATAGACGACGCACGAGCCAGGCCATCAAGAGAAAACTAATCGCGAACAGGATGAGTGTGCTTTTCCAATCGCCGGGACGGAGTAAGTGCTGTCCGGCGAACCGCAAGGCGATGGTGGCGACGGCCCAGATGCCAGCTCCGTAGAGAAAGAGGCGAAGATTCATGATAAGAATATGAGTTCGCATTCATATTAACAGACAATCAATCAAGAATGCAAGTCTGGCAAAGCCCCGGATACGAGATTGCAGACCTCCCAGAACACACCCTGAATGCCCGTTCTGACGCTTCTGCTGAAGCGTTGAGGCCCGCCTTCAGGCGGTTAACTTTGGCCTGCGCGGTGTACACGTGTTCCTGGAGCGGGCCTTGCGTAGCGGGGATATAATGGTTGGCGCTCGGCGGGAGAAACGGCGACAGACGGCCGGATTGCCCGCCCGCGGAGGCCAGCCATGCGCCCGGACACGTTGTTCTCTGGGTCGCGCCAGAAACGCGTCAGACAACTGACATTCTTTGCGGTCTGCATGGCGTTCCCGATGATGCTTTCCGCGCAAACGAAAACTTTCACTATCCTCTACTCTTTCGCCGGCGCGCCGGATAGCAAAGCTCCCGACAGCACTCTCCTCCTAGATGGTTCAGGCAACCTCTACGGTGTCACGTACGGCGGCGGCGCTTCCTACGAGGGAACTGCTTTTAAGCTCAGCTCCTCCGGCAAGGAAACTGTGCTTTACAGCTTTCTCTCGGGGTACGGAAATCGTCCGGATTCGGTAATACAAGATGCCAAGGGCAGGCTCTACGGCACCACCACGTACGGGGGTTCCTACGGCGAAGGGGCAGTGTTTAAGGTCGACCAAAAAGGAAACGAAACCGTCCTGTATAGCTTTCGTGGAGGGGACAAATCGTTCGGGTTCAATCCCGACGCACTAGTTCGGGATCAACAGGGCAATTTATACGGCACTGCGATGTTTGGCGGCCAGACTGGGGGCTGCTTCGGAGGAGGCTGTGGAATCGTGTTCCAACTGGATCCAGCCGGCAAAGAAACTCTTTTGTACACCTTCAAGGGAGGGACAGACGGCGGCTATCCCTCCGGTCCTATTGTGCGCGACGCGGCCGGGAACTTGTACGGTGCCACTGCGTATGGAGGCGACCTCAGCTGCTTTTCGCCTCACGGCTGTGGAACGGTTTTCAAGTTAGATCCGGCTGGCAAGAAAACTGTGCTGCACATTTTCACTGGAACCGGAGGCGACGGCGCCCAGCCCTGGTCGGGCCTTGTCAGCGACAAGGAAGGTAATCTTTATGGCTCTACACTGAACGGCGGAACGGGTCCGAACTGCACATCCGCGGAGGACGGCTGCGGGACGGTTTACAAAATCGATAAGACCGGCAAGGAGACAATTCTGTATAGCTTCACCGGGAACGGAGCTGATTTCCCGCCGGTATACGCGGCGCTGGCTCTGGACGAAAAAGGAAACATCTATGGGACCACCCCGACTGGCGGTAGCGAGAATTGCGGCTTCGGCTGTGGTGCCGTTTGGATGCTGGATCTCGCTGGCAAGAACAATATCCTGCACGAATTCAGCGGAGGGGCGGAGGGAGCAACTCCTGGGGCAGGAGTGACCCTAGATTCTGTAGGGAATATCTACGGCACGACAGGCGCGGGCGGCGATTTGAGCTGCGGCAACTTTAATAACGCCGGGTGTGGGACGGTATTTAAGCTCACCCGCTAGGAGCGCACGCAGCTATCGTGAAGGAGATTATATGAGGCAACGTGTCCGGCCTACCGAGAGAGTCCGGAACCTCGCTCCATCCTATCAACAGCAGTTGACTGCATACGCGCTTACTGCGGCTGCGGCTGGAGTAAGCATCTTGGCGTTGAGCGCGCGCTCGCAGGGGGAGATCGTCTACAAGCAGGCCCACCGGGTGATTGGCGACGGCACCAGCTTTAATCTGGATCTCACTGGCGACGGAACCGTTGACCTGACTATCGAAAACAAGCATCACCAGCACTGCACGACCGATGGCTTTTGCAGCACCACGCAATTTCTCAACGTCAAAATGGCTGGTGCCAATCAGGTTGTCTGCAACGTGTATGGAGCGGTGGCTATGAAACCTGGCATGGCGATCGGGCCCAAGAATGTATGGCGTGGCGGCAATCAAAACATGGCGGTCATCCTTTATGGCTTTGGGACGGGAGGTGTGGGCGGAAGCTGGGTTAACGTCAAAAATCGCTATCTGGGAGTGAAGTTCAAGATTAAGGGTCAGACGCACTTCGGCTGGGCCAGGCTGAATGTGCAGGTCCAACTGCCGCTAACGATCACCGCGACGCTTACCGGCTACGCCTACGAGACAGTCCCGAACAAGCCAATCACAGCCGGACACACTAAGGGGCCTGACAACCCAACCGCAAAAGAATCGACTGAGTTTCTGGCGGTGCCGTCTCGTGAACCTTTAACGCTTGGCATGCTGGCTCTTGGGGCGCGCGGACTCTCCATTTGGCGGCGGCAGGAAGTGCCGGGAGATTGGAAATAGCGCCGACGTGAAACAAAAATCCACCTTACGCGCGGCACACTGCGGCCAACACAAAGAACAGCAGCGCCAGAAGCAACGGCTTGGGTAGCCTGCGCAAGACCTTCCACACTATGATGCTCATCGACTCGATCCTCCGCGAGGGGAGTTCCGCGAAATGAATCTGTCTACCAAGTCCGCTAATACAATTCGGGTATTGGCACATGCCACCGCTTCAATGTAGGTTTACTGGCCACGAATTGTACGGCAAGATCCCCGATTGGAGGGAAGTTTTTATGACTTGGATCCGCACCGTCCCACTTTCTGAGGCGGATGAGAAGCTGCGTAAAGCCATGGAAGATCAGAAATTGCTCTACCCCAAAGAGTACGCCACGCCGGTGCATCCGGTCGAGGGTGGTGGTTCTTCGATCGTGGCCTCGCACAGCCTGATTCCTGACGCGCTCTATCACGCCTTCGCGACTTTTGGCGCGCTCATGTCGCCCGATTTGCCGCTCAGTCGACGGCAGCACGAAATGATTACGACAATGGTTTCTGTTACCAACCGGTGCGTCTATTGAATCGAGTCCCACGCAGAGTTTCTGCGTCGCATTACGTTGGATGAAGTGTTGATTGAAGCGTTGAAGCGGGATTACACGAGGGCTCCGATCACCGAGCAAGAGCGCGTGATGCTGGACTACGTCGTTAAACTCACGAAAGACGCCACAAAAGTCTGGAAAGATGACCACGACCGCCTGCACGCTGCGGGATTCGACGATAAGGCAATTCTACAAATCACACTGATCGCATCCTGGTTCAACTACATCAATCGCGTGGCCGACGCGTTGGGGGTGGGACGCGAATAAACCTTTAGAAGCGCGGATGGTGCATTCGCAATCACCCTTCGGTAGACCGATAAAGCGCTAACATCAGTATGTGCAGCGCCACTCGCTTTTCGATTATCTCGATCGACTTCTACGAGGAGGGCACGAGACTGCTTACGTGCAGCGTCACGGATATCGCACCGTGCGCTGGTCGTACCGGCAAGTGGCCGAGCTCGCATTTCAGTTTGCCCGCGAACTGGACGCTCGCGCGATTACGAAGGGCGAGCGCGTATTGCTGTGGGGGCCAAATTCGGCCGAATGGGTTGCGGTATTCTTAGGATGCGCTCTGCGCGGCGTAGTGGTCGTCCCCATGGACGATGTGGCTGCGCAGGATTTTGCATTGCGTGTGCACGCGCAGGTGGAAGCAAAGTTGTTTGTGTGCTCGCGCGAGCATCTGCAGCCGGCGATGCCAACCCTCACTCTGGAAGATTTGCCTGACGCATTGGGGTCGCGGTCGGCAGCGCTCTACCCACCCGCCAGTATCGAGCCGGCCGACACGCTCGAAATCGTCTTCACTTCCGGCACCACCGCCGAGCCAAAGGGAGTTGTGATCACGCACGGCAATGTTCTCGCCAACATTGCGCCGCTGGAACTGGAAATTCAGAAATATCTGAAGTACGAACGCTGGTTTCATCCTGTCCGCTTCTTGAATCTGTTGCCGCTCAGTCACGTCTTCGGACAATTTCTGGGAATCTTCCTGCCCCAACTGATGGGCGGCACGGTGATATTTCATGACTCATTTAAACCTGCCGAAGTGATCGGGACGATCCGTCGCGAGCGGGTTTCCGTACTGGTAGCGGTGCCCCGCGTGCTGCAATCGCTGAAAGAGAAGATTGAACGCGACCTCGACGACCAGGGCCGCAGCGAGCAATTCCGGCAAGCCTTTCGAGAGGCAGAGGATAAACACTTTCTGCATCGCTGGTGGATTTTCCGCCGTATCCGTCGTCAATTTGGATGGAAATTCTGGGCCTTCATCTCCGGCGGGGCCGCTCTTGACCGCGACACCGAAGAATTCTGGGGACGCCTCGGCTACGCTGCGATTCAAGGCTACGGCCTCACTGAAACCACGTCGCTCATAAGCGTGAACCACCCTTTTCGTCTGGGCAAAGGCTCGATTGGGAAAGTGCTGGCGGGACGCGAAATCAAGCTTGCCGCGGATGGAGAAATTCTGGTTCGCGGCGGCGGTGTCGCCGCAGGCTACTGGAACCGAAGCGATCCGCGTTCCGTTGCGACCGAAGATGGTTGGTACCGCACCGGCGACATCGGCGAACTCGATGCCGAGGGCAATCTTTATTTCAAAGGACGAAAGAAGGAAGTGATTGTCACGCCGGCGGGAATGAATGTTTATCCCGAGGATCTCGAGGCCGCTCTCCGCCGCCAGCCGGAGGTGAAGGACGCGGTTGTAGTCTCGTTGCCCCGCAACGGAAACGCAGAACCTGGCGCAGCTATTATTTTGCGAGACCGTGGCTTCGATCCGGGAGCCATTGTGAAGCGGGCGAATGAATCCCTGTCCGAGTACCAGCGTGTGAATACGTGGATTGTTTGGCCCGAGGAAGATTTTCCGCGAACCTCCACACAGAAGCCGCTCCGAAGCGAAATTCAGCAGGCCGTGCACGCGCAGCTGGCGCTGAATCCCTCGGGCCAGATGCCTGCGAGCCCGCTCGCGGAATTGATTGCGCGAATCACCGGGCGCTCATCTTCCCGACTTTCGCTTGATGCGAATCTCGAATCTGAGCTAAGCCTCAGTTCGCTCGACCGCGTGGAATTGCTGAGCGCGCTGGAGGATCGTTATCAGATCGATCTTAGCGAGACCCGCTTTGCAGCCGTCAATACAGTCGGTGAACTTGAACGCATGTTGCAGGGCAAACTTCCGCCACGAACGCCCTACCATTATCCGCGCTGGGCACAGCGGTGGCCGATGACGTGGATTCGTCTAACGGTGCATTACCTGCTGTTGCGCCCGGCGGTCTTTCTCTTAGGATGGCCCCGCGTTGAGGGTCGACAGAATCTGCGCGGAATACATGGGCCGGTGCTCCTGATCTGCAATCACATCGGTGATGTCGATCCGGGTTTCGTGTTGACTGCGCTTCCCGCTCATCTGCGGCATAAGTTGGCAATCGCAACCGGAGGCGAGGCGCTCGAAATCCTACGTACTCCGCCGGCGACAAGAAGTTTCGTCGGAAGAATTTACGACCGCGTGAAGTGGGCCCTGGGCGTCTCGTTGCTCAATTTGTTTCCGCTGCCGCGGGAAGCGGGATTCCGCGAGAGCTTCGCTTACGCCGGAGAATCCGTAGATCGCGGCTACAACGTGCTGGTGTTTCCTGAAGGCCGTCACACCACCGACGGCAAGCTGTTGCCATTCCAAGCGGGAATCGGACTGCTAAGCAACAATCTCCAAATTCCGGTCGTGCCCATGCGCATCGCAGGGCTGTTCGAGCTAAAGCAGGCAGGAAAAAAATTTGCCCGCCCCGGTGAGGTGAAAGTAAAAATCGGAGCCCCGGTCCAATTCGACCCGGGAATCGATCCCGAGCAGATTGCACGAGAATTGCAGAGTAAGGTTGAGCAGTTGCGCGACCTAACCTAGAGCTCGTGAGGGCACCCGGCAACGGCCAGGTGCCTCCACCGGCTCATTTCTTACTGGGGTCGTCCGCGGAATTTACGTAGTTGAATTGCAGCGGCGACATACCGTGTACTTGAACCACGGTTGCTCCCGACGCGACAGCGTAGTGATGCATATCGGGGTCGAGGTAGGCAAAACTGCCGGCGGGGAAGGTCATCGTCTTGCTCGCGTCGAACGTGTCTCCCATACCAACTTTGAAGCTCCCTGAAATTACCGTTACATTTTCCCGCTTGGGATGCCAATGAGGCGCGATCTTGTAGCCGTCAGGCATCTTGAGGCGAATCGTAAAATCGCCGGTGCTGGCGCCTGGATTTCCTTCGAGGACCGCGAGCTGCGCGCCCGGCGCCACGAACGGCGGAGGTGGACCCCACTTGATCTGGTCCGGAGTAAACGCATTCTGTGGCTTTCCCGACTGGGCGCACAGGAAAACGGCGCTGATCAGGAAAACGGAGACTAGAACCTTCTTCATGAATTCCCCCCTAACGGAACCGAATTGTACTAAACCGCAACGGTCCCTACAATTGCCTATTCCGTTTCCATGCCAGGACAATGAAGTTGGAAAATCCGGAGAGCCAAGCATGTGGACCTTCTTCGGGCCGGCCCCGAAGTTAAAAGAGTGCCCCACCACAGCATCAGGCTGGGTGAGGCACCTGAAATAAGAGCTAGTTTTTATTTCACGGCTTTTCTGGGGTCGCATGCGGATGCTGGGGCTTCACTTTTTTAGCTTTGTCTGAGCTATTGATCAATGTGGCCGTGAGTCCAGCATTGAATGCATAACTCCCGTTACTTCCCCCGGTATAGCACCACAACTCCACGGAGTCGCCCGCACTGACGAAAAGTACGTCGCTAACACTTGCCTGTGCGTAATTAATGCTCTGGCCAGAGGCAAACTGTCCGCCATACTGGCTCGCCGTCCCGGTGCTCGCCAAGGTGTCGTAGCAAAAAACATACTCGTCGCCACTCGCAACCGCCGGCAACACGGACCCGGAGATGAAGTAGTAACCCGAAGTGCCAACGGTATCAGTTTGCAGGATCAGGTTACCCGGAAGGTAGCTGTTTATAGCTATGTCCGAGCCTGGTCCAGCCACGGCAGAATAGCCCACAGAGATTCCCGGAGGTCCTTGTGGTCCCGTAGGCCCTTGTGGTCCTTGAGGGCCTTGGGGTCCTTTGGGTCCAGTAGCTCCTTTCGGTCCTTTAGGTCCCTGGGGCCCTTGCGGTCCTGTCTGGTCCCAGTGAATCTTGTGCTCTGACGACTTACAGGTAGTGGTTTTGGATACGATTCTGATAGCACCGCTGGAATTGTTTACGCAGCCATAATAGATCGTTGCTGCCGGCAACAGGGCGGCGTTGTCTGCTGCAGGCGGCTGGGCAGCCATGGGTAGAACACAGCAGGCAATCAGAAAGAAAGAACATACACAAACGCTGATACGGAACATAGATTCTCCTTTTTTCGGCTGACTAAGCGCTATG
>JBEKGG010000156.1:0-10026 GCA_050012915.1 Terriglobales bacterium
CGGGCGGACGCAGCGGGGATTATCGCCGCGCTAGAAAGAATGGCGATTACAGCCGCGTCAGCAAAAAGACTTAGCGCGCCATGGCGAACAACGTAAGACTCCTGCTGGTGGATGACAATCCGATGGTGCTGGGGTTGCTGCGCGGCGCGCTCACGCCGCTCGCCAAGGTCACAACCGCGACCGACGCGGCCGACGCACTGCTCAAAGCGGTCGACGATCCTCCGGACTTGCTGGTGTGCGACTATCGCATGCCGGGCATGGACGGCCGTCAGCTGATCGAAAAATTAAGAAGCCGTCCTCGCACCGCCGAAGCCGCGGTTATTCTGGTCGCAACCAAGACTGACATCAGTGAAAAGCTGAGTACTCCCGACCTGCCTGTCGACGATTTTGTGGAGAAACCGTTCTTCCTGCGGGAAGCCACGCAGCGTATCAAGCGCGTGATCGACAAGATCGCGCTGGAAAAGATGGCAAAGACGGTTCCATCCGATGGCGTGCTGCGCGGCAGTTTGCTGCAGATGAATGTCATCGACCTGGTGCAGTCGCTCGAGATGGGCCGCAAGAGCTGTTCACTGACGCTCACAAACAGAGACGACAAGTGCGAACTGTACTTCAGAGAAGGCCAGGTCACGCACGCGACTTATGGCTCGCTGATCGGGGATCCAGCGGTATTCAAGGTCTTGCGCTGGACGGACGGAAACTTTGAAGTCAATTTCGAAGGCAAGACTAACCAGCAGACCACCCAGTTGAATACCCAAGGCCTGTTGATGGAAGGCCTGCGCCAGCTCGATGAGGCGCAGCGCGACGGCGGCGGGAAACCCGAAGAGGAAGAAGAAGATGTCCTCCTCGATTCCTGAAGGTGCCAATCCCGAAGCTCTAACCGCGGCCGTTATCACGGTCAGCGATTCCTGTGCCAGCGGCGAGCGGACAGACGTTTCCGGCCCGGCAGTTGGAGAGCTTCTCCGAAAAAGAAATTTTGCGGTTATTGGGACGGAAGTCGTTGCCGATGACCAATCCGCAATTCAGAAAGCGATTGCGTACTGGGTGCAGGAAGTCCAACTCGTCGTGACCACAGGCGGCACCGGAATCGCGGAGCGTGACGTCACGCCCGAAGCCACGCGCGCGGTTTGCGAACGTCTGATCGAAGGCCTTGCCGAACGCATGCGTTTTGAAGGCGCGAAGAAGACGCCATTTACCGCGCTCAGCCGGGGAGTCTGCGGAGTACGCGGAAAATCTTTGATCGTGAATCTGCCCGGCAGTCCCAGCGGCGCAGTCGATTCGCTCGCAGCCGTGATTGACCTGCTTCCCCACGCCCTGCAGTTGCTCAGCGGAAATACTCAACACGAATAATTGGCGCGACCTGTAGAGACGTAGCTAGCTACGGCTCGGCTTTCGCGTACACTTTTAGTCTCACATCGTGAAGACGATCAAGCACATCCTTTCGCGCTATACGGCATTTTTGTGGGCAATACTGAAACCTCTGGGCGCATGGGGGGTGCTGGTCGTGGCGGCGCTCGATGGCGCTTTCATCGGCCTGCCGGTGGACGCGGTCGTGGCCGGCTACGTTTACCAGGATCACGCACGATTTCTGCTGTACGCATTCATGGCCGCGGCTGGGTCGACACTGGGTAGCATCGTGATCTACGTGATCGGCTACAAGGGCGGCGAGGAACTGCTGCGCAAGCGCATACCCCCAGCGCGCTTCGAAAAGATTCACGCGGCCTTCGACAAGCATCCGTTCTGGGGGCTGATGTTGCCGGCGATGCTGCCGCCGCCCACGCCCTTCAAGCTGTTCGCGCTGGCTGCGGCGGTTTCAGAAATGAGCTTCGGCCGTTTTCTGCTGGCAATTTTCTCCGGCCGCGTGGTCCGTTTTCTCATGCTCGGACTGTTGACCGTCAAGTTTGGCCCGGACGTCGTGCACTTGATGGGTACCGTATTCCAGCAACATTACTATTTGATCCTTGAAGCGATTCTGGCGGGATTGGTCATTTGGCTTGCGCTGCGGAGGAAGAGAACGAAGAGAAAAATCTTAATCGCAGAGGACGCTGAGGATTCGCAGAGTTCGCGGAGAAGAATCTAAGCCTCCGCGAACTCCGCGATTTAAGGTTCTACGCCGCCGCGTGATCCCTCTGGCGGAAAGCTCCAGACAGCGCGTGCAGCGCCATCGGCGTGGCGAACATTGCAGTTGTGAACAACAGGTCGCCCACAAGCGCATGGCGGAAAAATGGCAAGCCCGCGGCATACGACATCATCACGCCACTCAGGTTCTTGGGATAGATATCCAACCAGGCCCAGGCTGTCAGATTAGTGATTAGAAAAAACGAAACCGAACTGGCGAGCGCTGCCCCGATCACAGGAAGCCATTTGGTCTTTTTGCCCAGCCTTGTGCCCAGCCAGAGCACTGCGGCGTACCACGCAAAAGTAATGCACTGATCCCAGCTCAATGGATACGCGTAAACCCACTTCGTGAGCACTACGTCCGAAGCGGCCAGCAGCACCAATGGTATCCAGAGTTGGCGGCGCGATCCGCGCGCCCCGAAGAATAGTAGCGATCCGACGACCGGAGTGAACATCCAGGGATGGGGCATGAACCGTACAGCAACCGCGAGCAATACGAACAAGTAGGGCAACATGATGAAATCACCTCGATGACGTCAAGTAAGATTGTGGGCCCCGAAGAGCAATGGCGTCAAGTCAAAGATTTATTCTGAATGCCTATGCCCAAGAAATCTTAAATCACGGAGGTCGCCGAGAACGTCCGCAGAGTCCACCGACAGAACCTAATCTACAGGCGCAGCGCTTTATGGCCCTGATAACGTTTTACTCCGCGGCGGGCCAGAGTACTCTCCGACTACATTCAAGTTCCTATCCAATTCGACGCTTGCCGTAAGGACGGTTCGGCCCGGGTGTCCGGGTTGCTGGAAGCGCAGATCTTTGAAGCGAACGATGTAGCCTCGACCTTCCCGGAGGGGTTCAGTTTCTGTAACGGGATATTGCGCCCAGTCGAGATAAACGCGTCCCAGGTAGGATCGCTTAGCCGCCAGCGTGACCGGCGTTTCTTCCGGCTTGTAGAGAATCTGCATATCGCCGTTGGGATCGACGTCGGGCGTTGACGAATCCACCATGGTGGTGGCGAAGAAATTCTGAGTTTCCACTACCCCGACCCATCGAAATGGGGTCCACCACAAAGGGAAGGCCGAGACGCGGAGCGGATCAGCGCTCTCGTAGTTGCGGGCTTCGAGTGCGTTCACCGCGCGTCGATGCTCATAATCGCGGACACCCCAAAGCGCAACCATGCCAAGCAACGCCAGGGTCGCTCCCCAGCGGCCAGCGGGTTGTTTGCGGCGCACTCCGATTTCGCGATCGACGAAGGAAAAGAAAACGGGCAGCAGCAATCCTACGGCCAGAAAAAGCAGCATGATTGGTTCGACGATGAACACAATGTCCCAGGAATACCATTTCTCCGAGAATGGCCAGAACGGGCGTACACCGTAGTCATTGGTGTAATCGAGCAGAATGTGGCTCAGCCCGGCGAGATATGCGAAGCCGAACAGCAATCCCCAACGCGGCGGCAGGTTCGGGTCGTTAAGCTTGCGTCCGCGCAATCGCCAGATCAAGTACACGAAGCCGACCACAACCGCCGATACCAGAGCTATGCCAACGAAAGAATGAGTAAAGCCGCGATGATGAGCGAAGCCAAACACCCGGCTCTTGAACTCGCCGAGTACATCCAGATCCGGCGCTTCGGCGGCCAGCGTCACTGTAGCCGTGGCGAGGGCAGTCTTGCGATTGAGTCCGGCTCGGCCCATGCAGGCGCCGGTCAGAAAGTGAGTGATGGGTTCCAAAGTTTGTTTGGCCTTGCTGTAGGTCTGAGTTAGAGAGGATACATCACTCGGACGTTAGAAGTGTTACGGGTTCCCTAACCTGGCGCCAGCAGGGTTACGGCGTCGGGGACGATTGATATTTCCACGGGTAGAGTTCCCAGTAACTCTCCGTCGGCTTCGATCAGGATAGGGGAGTGGCTTCCAGCTTCATTGGGCTTGCGCAGATCGGTGCAGACTGCACCCTTGCTGTAGACCAGTTCGATGCCGGGGACTTTCCAGTTGGTTCCCAAGAGTCCCCGGAGAATGTATCGCAAATACGCCAGGCGGCTCTGGGTGCGGAAGAGCACCAGACGAAGATCATCCCGTTCGAGAGATGCGCCTGGGGCGAGTTCACGCAGAACTCCACCAAAATTGCCGATGCGGACCGCCAGCAGCTGTGAAACTTCTGCGGGTTTTTCTCCGGCGATTTCCACCGCGAAGCTTTTCATTTTGTGTGTGAGCCACAGGCGTGTGGCTTTTGCGCAGTAGGCGGCCATGCCAAATCGCCGCTTGATCAATGGATCCAGTTTGTAGAACAGATGCGCATCCACTCCAATCCCCACGATGA
Organism: Terriglobales bacterium; assembly: GCA_050012915.1. Taxonomy (GTDB): domain Bacteria; phylum Acidobacteriota; class Terriglobia; order Terriglobales; family Acidobacteriaceae; genus JABDBE01. The sequence goes on from JBEKGG010000156.1 coordinate 4,429, forward strand.
AGGAGAAATATCGCGCGGCAGGTTTGCCGGTAAAATCCTGGTACTCGATTCGGCCGACGGCGATACGGAGAGGTCTTGCGGTCAGCGCGGCCGTGGCAGCTTTCGCCGGAGAAAGCGGCAACCGCAGATCGTGGGCCAGACAATTTGCCGTACCCAAAGGAATGATGGCCAAGGCGACGCCGGTGCCGACCAAGCCTTGCAACACGTCGTGAATCGTGCCGTCACCGCCGCAAGCAAAAACAGTGTCGCAGCCGCTGGCTATGGCCTGCCTGGTTTGGTCGGTTGCGTCGGAAGCCGCGCGCGTAGGCGCAGACGAAGCTTCGACTCCGGCATTTCGCAGGACTGACAGTGCCGATTCAACATCCGCCCGGCGATTCTCAAGGCTGCGACCGGAGAGCGGATTATAGAGCAGCAAGGCTTTGCGCATCGGTCACGGGGATTGTATCGGAAGAGGTTGACCGCAGGTACGGGACGCGAGCTCGGGTCAGCCTGCCGAGTTTTTCACTTGGCTCGACGAGTCGAAGATCCGTCCCCCTGCGCAATTCTTACTCGGATTTTCCTCTCGTGCCCCACTCCCACATGCCGAACATGGCCTTCTGTGGCAAGGGCTGGCCCACCTGCCGGGCCAGCATGCATATCTGGCCACGGTGATGGGCATCGTGGGCGATCAGATAGGCGAAGAATCCCGCCACGTCGGGACGAAATCCTTTCACTCGACCATCGCTTTCTAACGCCGACTTTAGTACTGTGCTGAGAGCCGCGCGGCTTTGCTCCAGCGCTTTTGTGGCTTGGGCTGGCGTCACGTTGGCGCGATCCAGTTGCTCCGGAATCTTGCTTCCCTTGGCTGCAGCCTTCAGCCACATCACCCGGACGTTATGCATGTGCGCCACGATCGCGGCGACAGTTCGTCCCTTGCCTGCGGGAGGCTCGGCGCGCCAGGCCTCAGTTGGCAGGTTCTCGATCATGTAATGGTTGATGCGGTCGTTTGTTTCGAACGAAGTCAACAGGGCTTGCGGTAGAGAGAATGCGACCGGTGTGGCTTTGGGCATGTCGGTCTCCGAAATCGTGCGGGGGCCCGTCGTCGGCCGTCCGGTTGAGCGAAGTAGCATTGTATCTGTATTCGATGTCTTGCCGAGAGTCAAGATGGTGTCGAGCTTTCCTCGGCCGGACAGCCCCCTTCGGTTCCGCTCAGGGCAGCCTCACGCGATTGTCCCCACGTGATTCTCTTATAATCTTTGCGATGGCTACGGCGGCAAAAGACGTTGAAAAGAGAATCGAGGCGCTCCGCGATCAGATCCGGCATCATGAATATCGCTATTTCGTACTCGACGATCCGGAGATCAGTGACGCCGAATTTGATCAACTGATGAACCAGTTGAAGAAGCTGGAGGCGGAACATCCCGCGCTGATCACGCCGGACTCTCCGACGCAACGCGTTGGCGGTAAACCGCGCGAGGGCGTGGTCAAGGCGGCACACTCCTCGCCCATGCTCTCGCTCGACAATACTTACAACGTGGACGATCTGCGGAACTGGGAGCGCCGGGTTCACGAACTTAGCGGGCGCAAGGATATTGACTACGTCTGTGAATTAAAGCTCGACGGCATGTCTCTAGCGCTGCTCTATGAGAACGGGCGCCTGGTGCGCGGCATTACGCGCGGCGACGGCACGGTTGGCGAAGATGTGACGCTGAATGTGCGCACCGTGCGCTCCATTCCGCTTTCCATTCCAAAAGAAAAGCTCAAGGCGGCAGGCATTCCTGCGAACTTCGAAGTGCGCGGAGAAATGCTCATGCCCATCGCCGCGTTCAAGAAAATGAACCAGCAACGCGAAGAAAAGGGACTGTCGTTGTTTGCCAATCCGCGGAATGCCACGGCCGGGACAGTTCGTCAACTTGAACCCAGCATCGTTGCGCAGAGGCATCTCGACTTTTTCGCCTACATTTTGCTGCGGGACGGGCGAACTTTTATCGACCGGCAGTGGGAGACTTTGAACGCTCTCAACCTGGCCGGCTTCAAAGTTAATCCGAGCCGAAAGCTGGCTAAGAGTTTTGACGCAGTCTGGACATTCATTGAGCAAGAGGAAGTGAAGCGGGAAAAACTTCCTTACGAAATCGACGGCATCGTGGTCAAGGTGGATCGCACCGCGCTGCAGGAGGAACTTGGCTATACGGGGAAAGCGCCGCGCTGGGCCATCGCTTACAAATACGCCGCTCGCGCAGGCATTACGCAGATTGAAGGCGTTCTGTGGCAAGTCGGCCGAACGGGTAAATTGACTCCGGTCGCGATGCTGAAACCGGTTCCGATCGGTGGAACTACTGTCAGTCGCGCCACACTGCATAACCCGGATGAGATCGAGCGGCTCGGCGTGAAGATTGACGATTGGGTTGAGGTCGAGCGAGGCGGCGACGTCATCCCCAAGGTTACTCGAGTTGTGGATGATAAAGATCACCCGCGCGGACACAAGCTAATTCATGTGCCGGAGAAATGTCCCGTATGCGGGACAAAAGTTGTGCGCACCGAGGGAGAAGTGGATTACTTTTGCGTCAATGCAAACTGCCCTGCGAAGCTGCGCGAGACCATTTTGCATTTCGCTTCGCGGGGAGTGATGAATATTGACGGCATGGGAGAAGCGTTGGTCAATCAACTCACGGATCGCGGGCTGGTCAAAAATGTCGCGGACATTTACAAGCTGACCAAGGACGATTTGTTATCGCTCGAGCGGATGGGCGAGAAATCCGCGCAGAATGTGCTTCACGAGATTGAGGCTTCGAAGAAGCTGCCCTTCGAACGCGTGATCTACGGATTAGGGATTCGTTTTGTGGGCGAGCGCACAGCGCAGTTCCTGGCTGAACACCTCGGGTCGATGGACGCGCTCATGAATGCGAACGAAGAGGAACTTCAGCAAGTGAACGAAGTCGGGCCTCGCATCGCGCAGAGCATCGGGGAGTTCTTTCAGGAACCCAGAAACCGTGAACTCGTGGAACGCCTGCGCAAGGCAGGCTTGACGTTTGCGGGAACGAAGAAAGAACGGGGCACGAAACTCGCGGGGAAGACGTTTGTGCTCACTGGAACGTTGAACCTTCCTCGTGATCAGGTGAAGAAGACGATCGAAGACGCCGGCGGGCGTGTGTCCGGGTCCGTCAGCAAAAAGACCGACTATGTAGTCGCTGGAGCTGACGCAGGTTCCAAGCTCGACAAGGCAAAAGAACTGGGCGTGAACGTGATCGGCGAAAAAGATTTGGACGAACTGCTTGCAGGCTGAGCGAATTCGCCTAATCTAAATTTCCCTTCCATTTGTAACAAAAACTTACAATTTATTGACATTCTTATGACAATCGCGGATTGCGGCCGTCTTATCCTCTGGGCAAGTGTTACTGCCGATCATCGCCAGAATACTCGGGGGAGGACTCTGGCAACCGATGTTCTCATGAAAAGAGCGGGGGAAGTCGGGAGTTTTTTCTGTTGAGGCAGTTTTGCGGAGATGCGCATCGGCGCATAGGGAGCATCGCGGCGCAGGGTTTGGTGTTGCGATTGTGCGCTTTTGCGTTTCCGGGGTTCATCCTGAGCGAGGTTTTTGCCCTTCGATTCTCGCTCAGGATGGCACCGGCGATTCCAGCGCCGCTCTAATCCTTGTGTAGGTCATCTCCAGAGTTTCCGGCAAAACGCGCGTTTCCCCAACCACCGAAACAAAGTTCGCATCCGCCACCCAGCGCGGCAGGACGTGCATGTGGATATGTCCGGCCACGCCGGCTCCGGCGGCCTTGCCGATGTTCATGCCCAGGTTGATTCCGTCGGGAACGTAGAGCTGCCGCAGCACCCGTTCCATTTTCTGCGACAAATCCATCATTTCGTGAGCCGCGTCGGTCGGCAGCTTCTGTAATTCATCGAGATGTGCAAACGGCACCACCATCACATGCCCCGGCGTATAGGGATATGTGTTCAGCACGATATAACAATTTTGGCCGCGATACACGATGCGGGCTTTGACATCGTCCCCTGATTTAGGGAGGTCACAAAAGATACAGCCCTTATTCTTGTCACCGGCGGTGACATACGCGTAACGCCAGGGAGTCCAAAGATAATCCATCGCAGGGCAGAGTAGCAGATGACAACAAATTTCGGAACCGGAGCGCACAGGCGAGGACGCCCGCGCTCCATTAACAACTCTTAGGGCGTGCTAGCCCGCATCGCCGTCAGGCGCGCATCGGGCTCGTGTTTCTTGTGCTGTGCCAGCAGGGTTTGTTCGAGCAACGCCCAGTCGTTCTCGACGCCTTGTTCCGAGACCTTTGGAGAACCGCCCTTTTTTAATTCTTCACGGAGTCGTTGCACGAGAACCCATTCCGCCAATTCAGGTGGCGCGGATGTGGTCAGGATGTTGTTTCTTGACAATCCAAGGTCAACGGTTTCTTCGCCGAGTTTTACTTCCAGCAAGGGATCGCCGGAGTTATCGAGTTGCGGCAGCGAGTCGGCCTGCAACTGTTGCCACTTGGTTCCGTACCAGGGATTGCCCTCCGCAAGCGACGGTTTCAGCGAATCCAATCGAGTCTGGTAGACGCGCCGTTGCTCTGATGACAAAGGTGTTTCCACCTCCCCGGCTGGGTCGAAAACCATCGCGTTGTGCGCAGGATTGAAGCGCGCACCGTTCGCGGCAGCAGCAACCAGGACGCCGGTGATCACGGGATGGAACACCAGAAGCGGCAGCATATACTTCTTTGCTCTCACCACCGATTCGACAACGCCGCGCACTGGTCCGCTGCGCCGAATGCTGCCGGGAACCTGAGGAATCACGAAACTGGTCAGGTGCAGGTCCGGATGGCGTTCGCCGAAGCGCACCAACAACTGCGCATCGTGTTTTGGAGTGGTAACTCCGAGATCGCCGATTACGCTGCGATGAAGCAATTTTGGATAATAAAAATTCACCAGTTTGCGCGCGAAGTCAGCACAATTGTTGGTGATGAGGTTAAACTGCATGCGGTTTGGAGCGGAGTTGTACTTGCGAATCAGGCCATCGTCCTGTTCTTCGGTGGTATCGATGTGGAAGCCGTAGATGGCGCGGCGATAGCTCGCCCCGACCAGTTCAGCCCATCGCCCGGCCGGCGGCTCTCCCTCGGGACCATCAGGAGCAACCGACTCGAGGTGAGCCATGCGATATCGATTTCGAAGAAAGTCGACTAACTTTGCGTCCGCGGAAAGAGGCACATTCTCAGGATTGTCGACAGCGTAAAGATACGGAATCAACGGAATGGCGATCCAGTCGTGACCAGCGATGCCGTCGTAGCGGCTGATGACGACACCAAACTCTCCTGGAGCGCAACGGCGAAGGACAAGCGGGGACTCGGCGCAGACTCGCGACAAATAAACGGCGGCGTGACCAGTTCCGCCAAAGGCGCTATCGTAGCTGTACGGCTCTTCCAAGAACAGGGTGACGTCGGCACGCGCGTGCGCGATCGCAAGCGAAAACAAGAGAAGCGCCGATGCCCATTTCAACCGCCTGTCCATAAGTCCTCAAACATAGAAACCCGACAACTCACGCTTTGATGCTGTTTAAGAGGATCGAGTGGTCGCAGTATACAAGGGCTTTTGGCTTAAGCATTGGTA
>JBEKGG010000157.1:0-9976 GCA_050012915.1 Terriglobales bacterium
CGGCCGCCGGGTTGTAGCCTCTGCGCAAGAAGATCTCGAGGCCATTGTCGAAAGTTGCAGAGTCGCTTACCCTCTGCTCGAGTAATCTCACTGTCGCCGGTAACCCGAGCGTCTGCCGCAAAGTCGATTCTTTCGCTCGAAGCCATCGGCGATTCGCGCTGATCGTATTGATCTCGCCGTTATGGGCGACAAAACGGAACGGTTGCGCCAGCGACCAACTCGGATTTGTATTGGTCGAATAGCGCTGATGAAAAATCGCGAAAGGGCTGACAAAATCCGGATTGGTCAGATCAGAATAAAACGCAGGCAATTGCTCGGGAGTCAGCAATCCTTTGTAGACCACAGTTCTCGAAGAGAGAGAACAGAAATAAGTCCCGGCTGGAGCAGCAGATTCCACTTGCTTGCGAAGACGAAACAGGTCCGCTTCCAGGTCAGCAGTTTCCTTCACAGCAGCGAAAAAACATTGCTGAATGACGGGAAGAGTTTCCAACGCGCGTGGTCCAACAATCGAAGGATCGGTTGGCACCGCGCGCCATCCCAATAATCGGAGCCCATGAGCGGTAGCCAGCGCAGCAATCAAGTCGCGCGCGGCGGTTTCTTCTTCGCGAGGCAAGAAAACCATTCCCAATGCATAAACGGATGGCAATTCAATCCCAGCCTCGCCCGCGCAACTGCGGATAAACTTGTCTGGAATCGGCGTGAGCAGGCCCGCTCCGTCGCCACTTCGTCCGTCCGCGTCCAAGCCGCCGCGATGACCCAGCCGCCGCAACGCTTCGAGCGCCCGCTCCACCACCTCGCGCGAACCTGGGCTGCCAAGCTGCGCCACGAACCCCACCCCGCAGGCATCGTGATCGACGGTAGCGAAACTCCGAGTCATCTTACATTGTGTACCCTCGTCAGGGCAGGTAAGTACAATCAAGAATTTCGATGAGAGTGATGCAGTTTTCGAGGAGGGTAGTATTTATCTCAGCGACGGCATAAAAACCTTCCCCTTAAAGGTTCGGCGGTTTTACTGCGGAGGTAAACGTTTGCGTTGGCCCGCCCTGCAAAGCCTCTGTTAATGCGGCCTCCACCTGTTTCAGGTGGTCGCCCGCCAGCTTTTTCCGCTCTGCGGTCAGATAGAAAACATCAATCGCCATTTGCCCTTCGGTATCGATGAGGGCGATTTCGATGTTGCACTTGTGGTGGGCAAAACAGGAAGCGACCGTGTACAAAAGCCCCGGACGGTCCTGCGCAACTGCTTGCACCAGCGTGCTGTTCGAGGAACACAAATTATCAAATTCGATCGAGGTTTTTATCTTCACTTTGGGCGTGGCTCTTTTTTCCTCGGCTTGCATGCGGCTCTTCAGCATCCTCTCGAGATCCGTTTCTCCCATCAATACGTCGCTGACGCCGCTCTTGAAGCGCTCCCACTCCGAAAGATTCAGCTCCAGAGTTCGAAAGCGGTCGGTGAAATAAAACGTGTCGACCACCGTTCCGGCCTGGTTCGAAAAGGCATTCGCCTTCACAATGTTCATGCCCCACGCAGCCAACGTTCCTGCCACGCGACCGAAAAGAAAAGGACGATCGTTCGTGACCAGCGTCAGTTCGAACCAGTGACGTCCGCGCTTGAGATCAAGCTGAACCGCATGCTTCCCCAGACTTTCCGCCATTTGCAAATGACGCAGCACTTCATTCGCCGCATAAGTTCTCAAGTAGCGCTGCGGCAATCCTTCCAGAAATGCTTTTACTTTTTTGCCCGCGACTGGAGCCAGAGCGCGCAAACGAGCAATTTTCTCGTCATCGAGATCGGCGCCAGGATGCAGCCGCTGATCCACGTTGCGATTGAGTTGATTCGCCGCGGCAATGTAAAGCTGCCACACGTTCTCCGCTTTCCACGGTGTCAGTGCGTCGGGATTCACCGCCTTGATGTCGGCGTAAGTAAACAGGCAAAGCATTTTCAAGCGTTCGGGAGTGCCGACTTTCTCCGCGAATGCGGCTACCGTAACCGAATCGAAAATATCGCGACGCAGCGCCGCCGACATTTCCAGGTGATTGCCAATCAGAAAGAGCACAGTTTCGCGCTCCGACGACTCCAGATCCAAACGCTGCAAGCATTGTTCCGCTATCACCAGGCTGCCTTCAACGTGATTGTCGGACTGGACCCCTTTGCCGGTGTCGTGCAACAAGAGAGATAAGTAGAGCAATTCCGGCTGTTCAAGTTCGTCCAGAATTCCGGCGTATGGTTTTTCCCACTCCGAATGAGATTGCCGCAGGCGGTGCAGACTTTCGATAGCAAGGAATGAATGTTCGTCGACGGTGAAGCGATGATAGAAATCGCGCACCACCAGCGCGTCAATCGCCTTCAACTCGGGTAGAAGCAGAGTCAACAAGCGCAGCGAATGCATGGCCCGCAACGCCTGTGCCGCATGTGGCTGAGCGAGAATTTCTCCCAGATAAAGCCACAGCTCTGCCCCGCGGGGCGGCGTCGCCGCTAACGACGGCAACACTTGCTCGATCTTGTACTCCGTGGTCGTGCTAAGCCGCACGTCATGCTGGGCCACGAAATGGAACAGACGAAGCAATACTTCGGGATCCTGCACAGTGGACGATTGGCGCAGGAACACCAGACCGTCGACCACCGAGAAATCAGCATCGGAAACTCGCGCCCTCAAATTGTGAAAGTGCCGTGAAAGCGACGACCACGCTGCCGGAATTTCTTCCAGCAATTGCGTGGCAGTGCGATGCACCGAGCGGGCATGGCTGAAATAAATACGCATCCAATCGGCCGGAGCCAGTTCATGCCCGTCATACACCCCAATTCCGCGCTTGGCCGCTTCTTCCTGCGCCTCCCACGACAGCATATTGTCGTCACGGCCGTAACGGAGATGCAGAAAGCACCGCACCGACATCAGAAAATCGAGCGCCGGATCGAACTGTTTGCGCGCTGAAGATGACAGCAACGATTTGGGATCGGGCCAGTCGTGCAGCTTCTCCATGGACGAGAGCAGGCTGAGCCAAAGCGCCACATTGCAATCCCGCAGCCCGCCGGGAGTGTCCTTAACGTCAGGTTCGAGATGAAAGATTGTGTTGCCAAATTTCTCATAACGTTTGCGCGTAACGTCGGCCAGCCGCTGTACCAGAGGCTGGGTCTCGCGGATCATCAACTTCGGAATGACTTTTTCGTGCAGCCGGGTGAACAGATCGCGATCCCCGGCGACATGGCGACAATCGAGCAGCGAGATAGCAAACTCGACATTGGCGGGATCGAAACGGTCACATTCCGACAGTACGCGCGTGGCTGGACTCACCTTGAGCCGCAGGTCCCACAAGCCCTGCGAGAAGCTCCGAACCCGATCCTTGAAAGCCTCTTCGGTCTCGTGGTCGGCGTGAAGAAAAAGCAGATCGATATCAGAGTGCGGAAAAAGCCAACTGCGTCCGAATCCGCCCAAGGCAACGAGGGCAAACTTCTGCGGACCACGCTCGTCTGGACAGATGATTTCTTTCCAGAGATGAAAAGCAATCTTTTCTACCAGCGCGGTCCGCTGTGAAATAGCCGCCCAACCATTCCCGGTGGCAGCAAAATCCTCCCGGATCCGTGTCGATTCTACTGTGTAGAGATCCCGTAGTTCGCTGCTTAATGAGCCTGCCGTGGTCATACCGTTTGATCCGGGCCGAACTTCACGCATTTAGCAGCGTTCTTGTGGCTTGGGGGACGTTGAGTCGATCTATACTCCTCGCTCTTGCCGTTTCACAGAGCATCTTCTCCGCGTTCATCATTGCGGATGCGAATGATCTCATCCACTCGCGAGATAAAAATCTTTCCGTCACCGATTTTGCCGGTGCGAGCGGCCACAGAAATTGCCTGCACGACTTTCTCAACCATCGGATCGGCGACCACCACCTCGAGCTTGATCTTGGGAATAAGATCGACGGTGTATTCCCGTCCACGGTAAAACTCGGTGTGTCCCTTCTGCCTTCCATGGCCGCGCGCCTCAAGTACGGTCATGCCTTCGATGCCAATCTCATGCAGCGAACTCTTTACGCTTTCCAGCTTTGAGACTTGGATGATTGCTTCGACTTTGGTCATCGTGATTCGTACAATCCTACGCCAAAATCTCCGAAGCTGGAATCGTCGTTATCAGTTCTCGTTCTGTTGCAGCAATGCCGACTCGAATTTCATCGCACTCGGCGACCGGCTCACAGGTTCATCCTCCACACCCGTCGGCGTCCCAGCCGAAGAAATTACATATTCCGGATACGCCGAAATCCCGTGTTCATGCAAATCCAACCCGTAAAGTTCTCCCTCCCGCGACACTCGCAGCGTGCCGGTTGCATTCACCAGATACATAACGGCGTAGGCAACCGCGAAAGTAGTCGTCGTGATAATCAGACTTCCGAGCGCCTGCGCCGTCAACAGTTGCGTGCCGCCGCCATAAAGCAGTCCCTTGAGCGCTGCGGTGTTGTCGGGAGCAACCGGGCCGGTCGATCCATATTTGCCGCACGCAAATAGGCCGAGCGAAAGCGTCCCCCAGATGCCGCACAGCCCATGCACGGGAACCGCACCGATGGGATCGTCGATGCGCAGCCACTCCAACAACTCGACGCCGACGACTACCAAAACACCCGCCACGCCGCCCAGAAGAATTGCTCCCGTCGGACTCACCCAGTAACAAGGACACGTGATGGCAACCAATCCTGCAAGGAATCCATTAATTGTGAAACTCACATCCCACTTTTTATTCGGGATGTAAGCGTACAGCATCGCCGTCAGTCCTGCTGCGCACGCAGCCAAAGTAGTGTTCGTTGCCACCCGTCCGATGCCTTCAAAATCCATCGCCGAAAGCGTGCTTCCGGGATTGAAGCCGTACCAGCCGAACCACAGCAACAGTCCGCCGGTGGCAGCGATGGTTAAGTCATGTGGCAGCATCGGACCACCGCCGTCACGCTTGAATTTGCGCCCCAGCCGCGGACCCAGAACGATCGAGCCTGCCAGCGCGATGACGCCGCCAATGGTATGCACAACCGTCGATCCAGCGAAATCGTGAAAGCCTGTGCCCAGCGAAGGAAAGAAGTGACCGTCACTGCCCATCAAGGCCAAAAAACCGTCCGGACCCCATGCCCAGTGCCCAATGATCGGATAGATGAAACCAGAAACAGCGACGCTATATAGAAGATCTCCAACGAATCCGGTGCGTCCAATCATTGCTCCCGAAGTAATCGTCGAGCAGGTATCGGCGAAGGCAAACTGAAAGAGCCAGAATGCCAGAAACGAAACGCCGGTAGCTTCGTAAGTCGCCGGAACATCCTTCAGGAAAAACCAGTGATAACCAATGAACCCGTTGCCATGGCTGAACATGAATGAAAAGCCAAATGCCCAGAACAGCAAACCGCACAGGCAGGTATCAACGATGCATTCCATCAGCACATTCACCGTCTCGCGCGAGCGGCAGAAGCCAGCCTCAAGCATGGTGAATCCGACCTGCATTCCGAAAACGAGGAATGCCGCGATCAGCGTCCAAACAGTGTTAATGGGCTTGACGATATCGGCAGCTTTGACTTCAGCATCGGCCGCATAGACGCGCCCGAAGAGTAGGCCCGAAACTGCTGTGATGAAGAGCAGCGCCACGGCAACGCCAGCGGCTTTCCCAAGAAGCAAGAGCTTTCCGTAGCGCCGCCATTCCGGATCGCGCAAGCGGACGGCCAAACGGGAGAATCTCTCGCCGAGAGACAGTTTCTTCCGGCTCTGCGGAAAAGCACGCATCGCATCGCTCCTTGACAGGGCTATTGGGGGAACCACTTTGCACAACTCTGCTCACGTTCTACCCGAACCGCTTGTCCCCGGGTAAACTTGGCGAATCCGTTTCTACTCACGACATTAGAAGACCAATCCAACCATCGTCCAATGCATAGTTCTTATCACACACATCGGAAATATCTCTGCAATTTAAATTTATGGCGAGCATAAAGGAGATTTATTCGGGCTTGCCCGTTACAGAAATTAGCCGCTAGCCCATCCCGCGAGTTCGCGGCGCGGGGAATTCAGGAAGCCCTGAAAACGGCTTTTGGCGGGGCGCAGATCGATTCAAACCAGCGGCTGATATAAACCTGAGCATGGGCCTCGCCGCAGAAATGGCGGGCGGTGGGACTATTGGCGGCGGCCAGGTCCCACTTGATTACCGCGAGCTTCTGATCTCCGCACTCGATCACATACCAATGAATGGGATTGTCACTGACGATCCCGCAGATCTCGCATTGGAATTCCTTCAGACTGGACATGCCTTCTCCGTTGAGCGATGGCTCGCGCACCTAGTATAGCGGCAACCCGCCTCAACAAACATCTTCACGCCGTCGTTGAACCCATCTCAAGAGCCTTGGACGCTCGCCCATACCGCCCCTTGGGCAGGGTGAAAACTATAACGACCGCGATGAGCGCCAGGATAGCAAGGATAAAGATGCTGCCTTCGGGGCCGGTAGTCCCTCCGCTGAGAATAGGCTTGCCTACCGGATGATTAGAGAACAGATGATGCTGCACCATCAGTCCGCTGTCCGGAACCCCGTAAAGAAAGGATTGCCCCCAATCCCATGAGGTGTGAAGACCGATTGCCCACCACAGCGAACCCGTGCGCCAGAGGCTCAAGCAAAAGACCATGGACGCCAGTCCGGCCGAGAGCAACCCAATCGGGGACTCTCCGGGATTGCTGTTGTGGCCGAGGCCGAAGACCAAGGACAGGACAACCGCCGACGTCCAGAACCCTAAAGCTGCGCTGTGGCGCGTCTTGAAGGCCCACTGGTAAAAACCGGCGAGCCCGCGGCTGAGCGTGTAAAGGATGTAGCCCCGCGTCAGGTACTCTTCGAGCAATCCAACCAAGAAAAACCCGAACAGCCAGATCGCACCGTAGCGCAGAATATCGCCGCTAAAAAGCAAGCGACCGTCGAAGACCAGAAGCCCGCTCTTTACCAGGGTCAAGACGAGCAGCGATAGACAAATGATTCCCCAAGCCATGCCGGCAAAAAAATGCGAGAACATTCGGCTGTCGCCAAAACCGTAGACAGAATTGGGCCGCCGCTCAATCTTCGACATGATCCAGGTAACCAGAACCGTAATGAGAAACGGAATCAACTCGGCAATATACCCGAAGCTCGGCGATATCTCAGTTGGCGCCTTTGCCGGCGGCGGATAGAGCTTGTGTCCGATGCGGTTGGCGCAGAAAGCGATGGCGGCGAATATGGCGACGAAGATGAGCAAGCTCCAGCCTGCGCGCAAGCCATCCTTGCCGATGAATACCTTATAAAGAGTAGAGGGCCCGGAAGGCGCCGGTTCGGCAGGCGCCAGCGTTATGTTGCTGTTGGGAAAATCGGTATCACTCTGATTATTCAATGGCTACCTCGGATTGCTGACAGTATATACGTACGTAACAATTCAACGGCCAGTTCCCGATTTGACTTCTCCCAAGCGGCGCACAATCAAAAGTGCTAGTCCCCTCGGTATTACCCTCCATTGCTTTTATGTCGATGTAAAAGAAGTCATGAACCAGCCCGTCCATGTCACCGAACCGAGAACGCCGATGATGGCTGTGGCTGAGGTTTGCTGGCAGGACCATGCCGGAGCATCGCACCTCGCCCCCGCCAGAATCGAAGACTCATCCCCATCCGGAGTCTGCATTCGAATCAAGACTCCCATCGAGGTTGGATCCAAGCTCACCATCAAGTGGCAGCGGGAGCAGTTTTCTGGAATTGCCCGCAACTGCCGCAGCGATGGCATAGCGTTTCTCATGGGAATTCAGCGAGATAACGCCGCAGGCCATCTTCTAGCCAGCCTGCCGGCAAACGGAAATGGCTTTGAAGCGTCCGGGATCGCATCCGCCGAACTCTGGTGGGAAGACCACGGCGGAACCGCTCACCACACTCCGGCCAAGATGGAGTCGCGGGATGCTTCCGAAACCTGCCTGCGGCTCACTACGCCCATCCCGGTTGGATCCACCGTGCGAGTCAAATGGCAGAAGGAACTCTTTGCCGGGCTCGCCAAGTCCTGTCGCTGGGATGGCAGGGCTTATCTTCTGAGCATTGAGCAGAAAGCCGATCGCGAAATTCATGCCCAGGCTGGCTCGGCGCCCAGCCTCCGGGTCGGGGACCCTCCATCGCGTTTTCTTGCGAAAGTCCCAAGTCCGCCGAAGCAACAAGCCGCCGCCGTGAAAATTTCTGCAACTGGTTCCTTGGGCGACACTGCGGCGTCTACGACAATCACTCCGCCCGCGCAGAGTCGTGATGCGTTTGATCGCGGGAGCAGCATCCCAACCCGCAACCATGACAAAAAAATTCCAGAAGCCGACCACCCTCGGCCTTCTGAACTTCAGACGCCCGCGTCGTCAGATCGTCACAAAAGGAAAATTATGGAGTCAAAAAGCCTTATTCCAAAGTTTTGGCGTCACCAGCAGGACGAAACCGACGCACCCGAAAATGCCGCATCTACGGAGGCTCCAGTGAACAAGTTAACCACCAATGCTCCTGAAATTCCTGAACCGCAGGGCAATCTCCTGTCCTGCGAGGACATTTACCACGCGTCGGGAATCTTGAGCGCACGCTCTCGCTATGGCATCAACAAGATCATTGAGATGCTCACCAGCCGGCACATCCGCGATTTATCCAAAGAAGTGAAGCGCTCCTCGCTACTCATGGCCCTCGATGCCGCCGGCAGTACGGTGGACGATGTGCTTCAGGATGCCGCGCGGCGCCAGCACGCACTCAGCGCCTACGAAGCCGGCCAGCAAAAACAGTTCGACGAATTTGAGGCTCGCAGCGTTCGAGAAAACGCCCAGATTCAGGCGGAGATGGAGCGCGTAACCGCGCACTACGCCAATCGCATCAAACACAACCTCGACCAAGTGGCACAGGAACGAGCCGCGCTCTGCAGTTGGCAGGCGATGAAAGAGCAGGAAAGCCAGCGCATTACGGAAGCAATGGCCCTGTGCGGACGACAGCCCATTGTTGAGCCTACGGATGAAGTGCTGCCCGCAATGTCCTCGCCACGCGTCTCCGCTACAGCCGTGTGATCCCGTCGTCGACCGTCACTCGCAGTTCTCAGGGACGTCCATCTCGTCCCTGAACAAAAACCTGCGGGTACCGGTGAACAAACCTCGATTTGTTGGTAACCAGTGAAACGAAATTCCTCCGCAGCGCACCATTCCAATGAACACCGAACCGGGCGCGCGTTCTGGGAGATGCCTCGGTTCCTGTTCGCGGGTCCACTCGCGAAGCAAACCGCTTTGCCGGGTACCAGCATCCCGAAGGAGAAACCTTGCCGCCGGGGGGATGGCATCGTTTCTCCGCTTCGCCGGAGCCGTTATGCGACGGCTTCGGCGCCATTCGGGACGAGCAAGCAAGCCGGTTAACACAGAGGAAGTAAGCGTATGTCGATCTCAGCCGCGATGTCGATCTTGACCTCATCTTCGATCTCAAATATGACCGAACCGCTTCAGGGAAAAAACATTCGAGAGTATCTATCAGGCGAGCAGCGCAGTATTCCATCAGGAGTCATGCAGGCCGTGCTGATGCATGCCATGCAGTTACGGCCGAGTTGCCGGGAAGTTTTCCTGCTCTGCGATATTCAACGGCACAGCCTCGCTGATGCGGCTGCGATTCTCGGAATTAGCCGCCTCACGGCAAAGCGCAGGCTTCAAATCGCCCGGCGACGAATGGACCATGTGATTGAACGCCTCTGCGGACCTAAGGGCTGAGGTCACGGCCGAACTGAGAATAAGCGGCGTGCACACGAAACGAAACCTGGTGCGGAAGGGGGGATTTGAACCCCCACGCCTTTCGGCGCCACCCCCTCAAGATGGTGTGTCTGCCAGTTCCACCACTTCCGCACATCAAAAAACCGATGCTAAATCTTATCATGCTCGCAACGCCAGGCGCGGACCGCCATTGTATTCACGCAATCGAATCGAAGCGGCCCGCAGAGCGGCCTCGACGAGGCTATTGCATGCGGCCCTCT
>JBEKGG010000158.1:0-9965 GCA_050012915.1 Terriglobales bacterium
GTAGTCGCGTTTCCAGAAATGCTTAATGTCGAGCGGAGCGAAGAGATACTTCTCCGCGTACGCATCAATATCCTGTCCTGTCTCTTTCTGGAAAACGTATGCCAGTAACTCGCTGTCTGCGCTGCTGTAGGTGAAATTCTTCCCAGGCTCTTCCACAACCGGTTCATCAATCGCGTACTGCACCCAATCGTCGCTGGCCTCCATGTGAACGAAATCATTCTCGGGAGCGTCGGAGTCTTCAGGATAGAATATCTCCTCCGAATTCATGCCCGAGGTCATAGTCAGAAGGTTTTCGATCGTCATTTGACGCTTCCGGTCGTCCACATTCTTTACTTTGGCCACGTCGAAATACGTCAACACCGGAGTATTCAGACTCGCCCTAAAATCGCCTCGCGTAACGGCGACGCCAAAAATGATGGACGTAACAGTCTTGCTGATGGACTGCATCGTGTGCAGGTTCGTCCCGTGATAAAAAGGGTGCCATTCGGGATCAAAATAGTTGTAGCGCCCGGTCAGCCGCGCGTTAAGTGGACCTTTTGTCTTCGCTTCTTTTGCGTAGATCTGGCCGTAATTGTGATGGTATTGCCTCGCGAAGACCTCTGTGCCGCAACGGAAGACGCGAAAGCTGTCTGTCAACGAGTATTTACCGCTGGCGATGTCCGCATCGAAATTATTCAAGGTCGTTTCGTCGAGGCCCACACTGGCGGGTGTTCCCGTCGGCCAGCCTTTGGTGGGCCAGGTTACGCCGGACGTGGGTGAGGCTCCTTGCCCGGCAGGGAGTGCGCACGTGGTGGCGACTAGAAGTGCGGAGCCGAGAATGATTTGCAGAGCTGTCTTTTTCATTTCTGTTCTCCCAATGCGCACTTGCGCACGGCCTAGGAATCTAGCATCCAACCGTCCGGGCTTTGATAGTTTAAGCAACGCCGCTCTTCGCTGGCGATAAATCTCAATTTCACTCATTGGTCGCTCGATTTGCTGAATTCGCCGCCTAACACCAGAATTGCTGCCACTTCAAATCCACAAATCATTTCAGGAAAAACATGAGAACAAAAACGATTGTGTTAGCTCTGGCCTTGTGCTTCGTTGCGGTGCCAGCGAGCTTCGCCAGCTACCCCAATATAGGCACTTGGAAGCTGAACGAGTCTAAGTCGAAGATTACGCCGAAGGCGCCGAAAAACATCACGGTTGTGTACGAAGCTGCGAGTGACAACGTGAGAGTCACGGTAGACGGCACCGATGGCAGCGGCAATCCACTGCACAACGAGTGGACGGGAAAATTTGATGGCAAAGACTATCCGCTCACCGGCGATCCTTCCGCTGACACGCGGTCGTACAAAAAGATTGACGACCACACGGCCGTGTTAACCAACAAGAAAGGCGGCAAGGTTATCGCCATAGGTTCGAATCGTGGTGTCAGCCGACGGCAAAAGCCGCACCGTCACTCTGACCGGAACCGATCCCAAATGGAAAGAAGGTCAACTACACTACGGTGTACAACAAACAGTAGCGGATAATCCCGAGACCTGAGGGCAGCGAGCATGCCCTTCCGCGCGAATCCTGGACGGAAGGGCATATTTTGCGGACCGCAATCGTTGTCGCAAAACGTCAACGACGACGCGTGAGCGCTCTCAGTTTCGGCACTTGGGGCTAAGGCTTCACCCTGAATACCGTTCCGAATCCATCCTTGCCGCCTCCTGGTGTCGTGCCGTAAAGGACGCCGTGATTTAAGAGTAAGCCGGCATAGGGTTCAAAGCCGTCCACGCCGTTGTTGTTGAAACTGTGCAGTAGACTCTCCGTCAGGTTGGGCGTCAACTTGAAGACTGACCCGTCATCGTATTCGCCGCCCTGAAACGTCGTGCCGTACAGATTGCCCGAGGTATCGAAGATTACGCCGGCGTAGGGAAACGCCCCGTCCTCGCCGCTGCCGAAATCCCACAGGATCGTTTCGCTCCAGCTTCCGCCGGTTTTTGGGGACAGCTCGAATACCGTGCCCAGGAAGTTTGTCCCGCCGCCGGATGTCGTGCCGTAGAGGTTGCCGGACTTGTCCAGGACCAAGCTGCCGTAGCCGGGCTCGGAGCCGTCCACCCCGTTGTTGCTGAAGCTCCATATCACGCCCGTATATTTCCAACCTCCTCCCGCTACAGGCGACAACTCGAATACCGTACCGGCGTTATAAAGACCATTTGTATCGCCATAAACCGTCGTGCCATACAGGTTGCCGTTACCGTCAAAGCTCAGGCCAGCCTCGGGATTGGCCCCGTCGGTGGGGTTGCCTTGGAAGGAATGCAGGATATGTTCCGTCCAATCGGTTTTACCGGCCGCGGGTGGCTTCAACTCAAATACCGTTCCCAATCCGCTGGCGCCACCACGGTAGGTTGTGCCATAGAGATTGCCCTTGGCATCGATGACCAGGCCAGCATACGGATCGTAGCCGTCCCCGTTGTCATCGTTGAAATCATGCAGCACTGTATGCGTCCAGCCTCCGCCTTTTTTAGGAGACAATTCAAAGATGGTTCCGCCGTTGTAAGTGCCGCCAATGTATGTCGTGCCGTAGAGATTGATGTGACTGGAATCGAAGACCAGACCAGCGAAGGGCTCGATCCCACCTTTGCCACTGTCGATGTCGCTAAAGCTCCACAGCACCGCTTCCCTCCAGCTCTTCTTGCCCGCAAGGGGTGGGTGCAGCTCGAACACCGTACCGGTACGATTAGGAGGACCGCCCTCCGACGTCGTGCCGTAGAGATTGCCGGCCTCGTCAGTGATCAGGGCGCCATACAGGGGCGAGGCACCGCCGCTGCCATCGAGGTTAAAGTTATGCAGCACCTTTTCCTGAGCGGCCACGCGCGCGCCCGGTACCAGCAAGGTCGCAATAAAGACCGCAACAGCGACTCTCACTCCAGTGGAGAACGTCTCGCATTGCATGAGTAAATCCTCCTTGGCGACGCGCCGGGTGGTTCTGCGCCTATCGGGGCTCTGGTTTTGGAATTAATAAGTCCAGCCAGCGGACGATTAGGAAGGTGCCTCCAAAACTACGGAGCACTGTATTCGGCGGTTGGTGCCCCGTCAAGCTGCAAATAGTTGCAGCGGTAATCAGAGCGAGCCTTGAAACAGCGGGTAAAGCTGGTTTCCGATGACGCGATAGACGACGAAGGCGCTGCTGGTATCGGAAACCTCGCGGAAAAGAAGTTCGGCGCGACCGTCCCCGTCGACGTCGACGGCGTCGATCAGGTCCAGGCGGGGAATGACGTCGAGATGCTGAGTGTCGGTTACGTTGGCCAATGACTTGTGAAGATCACCGTTTACGTCCTCGCGAACCACTAAGGTGATCATGTATTGCAGGTCTGGTTTTGAATCGTGAGAGCTCTGCGGCATTTGAGCTTTCGCTGTGAGCACCAATTCGGGCTCGTTGATATCCGCCAGATCGAAAACCTGTAGTTGCACATCTTCGAACGTGGGTTGCGCTGGCTTAGCCCCGGACGCTTTGCTTCGTGGCGTAGGGGCATGAACGGGTTTCGTCACGGCAGTCGGGGGCGCGAGTTGCGCGGCGCGGGCGCGGATTTCATCGGCAGCCATCGCCAGCATTTTCTTGCGAAACGCTTGCTCTTCCTGCGCACTCATCTTGTAGCTGTAAGGCAGTGAGTCGGATGGGTGCGGATCTGAGATTGCAGGAATCAGTTGGATTTGGTTCACCGACTGGGCCGCAGACGAGGAAGCGGATGTCGTCGGCTTGCTGGTCGGAGTCACAGTTGGAGTGACCGCGTTGGCCGAGGAAGTCGACACTTTCTTCTGTGCTTCTTCGGCGGATGTGGCACCGGCCTGGCCGCGTTTCAGGGTTGGACGATCATTGTCCACGGGAGGCCTGTCGTCTTGCGACCGCGGCGGAGCCGGCGGTGGAGAGGATGCCGAAGTCGTAGCGGGTGCGGCTGGCGGAGTCGCGGCGGGACCAGGCGAAGCTGAAGTGGCTGGCAGGGTCGGTTGTGGGGTTGACGGAGCCGGCGGCGTTTCGGGCGGTTTGGGCTTTGCGGCACCCGCTCGCCGCAACACGGGCGGACCCTCGTCGTCATTCATGCCTCGAGGAGTCGACGCCACCGGCTTCTTCTTTGCCGCCATCGCCTTGAGGGACTCCGCCGTTTGCCATCCACCTTCGGCCCACCATACGGTTTGCCCGCCCTCATCTTTGTGTTGGTGCGGCGCCGTTACGGTAAACAATCCCAGAGAAACTCCGGTGTGTATGGCTTCATAAACCGTATCGGTCCAGAGGGCCATGGGCACCGGAGCAGCCTTGTACGCGCTGGCATCGTAATATTTGCCGTCGATCAAAATGGCGATGGGAATCAGGCGCGCTTTTCCATTGGGGTCGAGTTCGAGCAGACCCAGAGCTCGCGGTCCCTTGGTGGTCTTGGCTGCGTGCCCTACTTGCGCGGGCAGGGGGGGCAACGCAATTTGCAAGAGAACGCCGAGAGCACAAATCCCCGAGATGACGCGCCAATGGGCGGTGCGGTATAACGTTGATCGAGAAGTCCACCGAAAAGGAGAGATACGCATGGATATCAATATCAATGATAAAGCCCCTGAGTTTACTTTGCCTGACCAGAATGGCGACGAGGTCTCGCTGAAGGATTTTCG
Organism: Terriglobales bacterium; assembly: GCA_050012915.1. Classification (GTDB taxonomy): domain Bacteria; phylum Acidobacteriota; class Terriglobia; order Terriglobales; family Acidobacteriaceae; genus JABDBE01. The sequence goes on from JBEKGG010000158.1 coordinate 4,627, forward strand.
GGGGAAGTATGTGGTGCTTTATTTCTATCCGCGGGCCGATACGCCCGGATGCACCATTGAGGCTTGCGAGTTTCGCGATTCTTTCAAAAGGACGGAGAAGCTCGGCGCCGTGGTTTTGGGGGTTTCGCCCGATGAGCCGAAAGCCTTGAAGAAGTTTGAAGATAAATTCGGGCTTCCGTTCACGCTTCTCGGCGATGCCGACAAGAAAGTTGGCAACGAGTATGGCGTGATTCAGGAAAAGAATATGTACGGCAAGAAAGTCATGGGCGTAGTTCGGACTACGTTCATCATTGGACCGGACGGCAAGGTTAAACACATCTTTCACAAAGTGAAGCCGGAAGGCCATGCCGACGAGGTGCTGGCTTACCTGAAGAGTGCTGCGAAGGGCGCGGCTTAGTTCGGGGTGTCGGATGGTTAGGTTTTCAATTGTCGTACCACGTCAGCGATATCGTTTTCTTGGAATAAGCGGATCGCGGCAATGCCGGTCGCGCCGGCCTCAAGGCAGGCGCGACCGTTTGCGAGCGTGACCCCACCCAGAGCCAGCACGGGAATCTTCTGACGGCAGGCTTCGCGCAGTCCATCGAGGCCCGCGGGACTCGTGTGTGGGGCATCTTTTTTCCCGAAGACCGGAGCGAACACGGCGAAATCCGCGCCCTCGGATGCGGCGCGAGCAACGTCGTCCGCTGAGTGACAAGAGACTGTGATTGACGGTCGCGTGGCCTGTCCGGCCTTCGCCCAAATCTTTCTTACTTCCGACGGTAAAAGATCGTTTGCCGGCAAATGAACTCCGGCTGCACCGCAAGCGAGGGCGATATCGCTTCGTGAATTGATGAGTAAAGCAGTTTTCTGTTCCCGGCTCTCAATTGCCAATCGGGCAGCGCGGGCGAGAGTTTCGAGGTCGCGAGCGGACAGATCTTTCTCGCGTAACTGAATGAAGTCCACGCCGCAGCGGGTGGCCTCGGCGATTTTCGCCAGCAAAGCGCGCTCGCGAGCCTTCTCGTCGCCGGGGAATTGCTTGCGATCGGTGATGTAGAGCAGACGCAAGTCTTAGGGGTTCGTTTTCGCGATTTCGGGAGCTCGCTCGGCTGATTCGCCCTTGTGCTTGGTTTCCTGTACGAGGTGATACTTGGTCAGCCCGTCGCGCAAAAACTCGAATCCTTCTTCCGGCGAGTCCACGATCTTGAAAAGTTCCAGGTCCTCGGGCGAAATGGTTCCAGCATCCACCATGGTTTGGAAATTGATCAGGCGGTTCCAGTACTCCGTACCATAAATCACGACGAGGATTTTTTTGGCCAGCTTTTGAGTCTGCGCCAGAGTAAGAATTTCGAAGAGCTCATCCATGGTGCCAAAGCCGCCGGGGAAAATTACCAGCGCCTTGGACAGGTAGGCGAACCAGAACTTGCGCATGAAGAAATAGTGAAACTCGAAATTGAGCGACGGAGTGATGTGAGGATTGGGGCTCTGCTCAAAGGGCAAAGCGATATTCAAGCCAATGGTTTTGGCGCCCGCCTGCTGCGCTCCGAGGTTGGCTGCTTCCATGATGCCGGGGCCGCCGCCCGTGGTGACGACGAAGCGCCTCCGGCGTGCGGGAATCTGAACCGACCATTTGCTTAAAAGAAAAGCCAACTGGCGCGCGTCCTCGTAATAACGCGCCATGTCCACTGCCGCCGTGGCTCGCTTGCGAAGAGTCTCGAATTGACTGCCAGAAAGTTGCGCCGCGTTTGATTCCAATTCCGCGAGTTTGTCCACGGCGGCAGCGCGGCTGTGAAAACGGGCAGAGCCGAAAAACACGACTGTGTCCTGAATCTGCTCGCGGCGAAAGCGGGCGATGGGTTCCATGTACTCCGACAGGATGCGGAGGATTCGCCCATCAGGGCTGTTGACGAAGGTTTCATTCTCGTAGGCCAGCGGCATACGCTTGTTGTCGCTTTCACTCATTTTCGTCTTTCCGTGAAGCTTAATTGCCCGGCAGGCTGTGCGGAACGAAGCCGAATCCGCCGGCTCGGACTATGTGTGTTAGGGACGCTTTTCCTCGTGATAGTGAATTGCTTCCGAGAATCCAATCCAGATGTCCAGAATTCCCAGCCCGCTGCAGACGCCGCGAACAAAACCGTTGGCCACGAATGCCCGCAACCCGGGGTATGCCATTAGGAGATGATTATCGGTCCATTCGGGTCTCCAGGGAAGAATCACCAGAAGCACGCCTACAACGGCGCAGACCAATCCGAATGTCAGCACGGTGATGCGATGCAGCCAAAGCTCCAGGCCCACATAGCGGCGTTCTTCCGGGCGACGGTTTCGTGGGGCCTCCACCGTTGCCGAAGCATCGCTACGTTCCGGCGGAGACAAATTCGGCCCCAAGGAAGCTGGAGGAACGATGTGGGGTGTATTCGGATCGGCCGTCACCGTGAGCCCCCGAGGAGCGCCAGCGTTGCGGACCGGATGCTGCGAACGCACATTCCCAGGGTAAGAGGAGAGAAACCCATTCAGACATTCTACGACTTCAAGGTCTTAATGCGCTCGGCAACATCCCGGTAGTCGATGTTACTGCCATACACTTCCATGAAATGGCTGAGGGCGGCCGCTTTGTCCCCGGCAGTCGCGTACGAAGATCCCAACTCGTAGTGCAAGGCGGTGCGAGTCTCGGCGTCGATCGTGGACAACTTGAGCGCCCGTTCATACCAGCGGATGGCAGCTTCCGGCATCCCTTTATCCAGGAAGCACTGGGACAACCAGGTGTACGTCTGCATGATTTGCGGAAAGGGATGACCGCGATCCACGGCCTGGCAGACTTTCTGCAGTTCGCCGATGGCTTCGTCTAACAGTCCCATTTCGCGGAAAGCTACGCCGAGGTTGTAATGGGTTTCTGGATCCTCGTCGGTCGCGCCGGAATCTTCTTCGAGTTCGTGTTTCAACTCGCCGAACATATCGGCAAGATCGACTCCAGCGCCCGAATCGAACTTTGGCAGCGATGCACCCGGCGCTGGTTTGCTTAAAGGCCGGACGGCTGAAGGCTGATAAGTAAAAGTCGGCGGAACGGCCGCAGTTTCATGCCCGGGGCCAGTTTGCGTGGCGGCCGCGGCCATCGCGGCTGGAGCCTGCGCTGGCTGTACGCTCGCGGGAATGACCGTTACGGATTTCGCTGCAACCGGTTCCGGGTTCGCCTCGGGCTCTGGAACTGCGCGCAACTTGCTTGGGGGTTCGGCCTTTGCGACGGGTGCTTCCGCAAGGAAACCGTCTCCGAGCGAAGCTTCAAGATCAGAAACAAAGCTGTCCAGCTTTCCGACGGGCTGATGTTCGGGGACCGCTGCGGCAACTTCCGCGACTTGTGGTTCCGGCTCGGGCTCCGGTTCGACAGCCTCCTCAGGGTTGGCGGTTTGCGGCAAGAATCCATCGCCGAGAGAGGATTCGAGGTCGCTGACCATCGCATCGAGCACACCTGGCTTTGGCTCGGGCGCCGGAGCAGCCTCTTCTTCAGGTGCTGCGGGGATGTCGGCAACCGAAATCTCTTCGATGGTTTCGGCCTCCGGGATTGCAGGTTGCGTCGAACCAGCTTCAATCTCAGCCCGCAGGGCGGACAGCAAAGAAGGCTCTGGATTCAAGTGTTCCAGCTTGGTCAACGCCGCGCGAGCTTCCTCGTGCATTCCATTCGAATGGTAGAAGCGAACTTCTTCGACGGCGTCGCTGATCGCTTGCGGATCGGTGCTCGCCTGTTGACTCGCTGCCGCAACTTCGACGGCGTTTTCCTGCGGGGCAGGAACTGCTTCGGATTCGTCCGAGAGCGAACCTTCCCACTCAGCCGAAATATCGATTTCGTTTTCGGGAGCCGCGGATTCCGGGGCGGCTGATTCTTCAGCGGTGGACTGGATTTCAAACTCCGCGGGTTCCGGTTCTGCCGCCGGAGCGGGAGGGTGGAAGAAGACTTCCGCGCCTGCGGAAGCACTCACGGCTGCTTCGGGTGCGAGCTCCGCAATGGTTGGTTCTGGAACAGCATGCGCAACTAAAGTCTCAGGAATCGCAGCCTTCGGTTCCACATGCATCGCCGCAGGCAGGGTGAGATCGGGAACCGCGGTAGCGCGTTCTTCGTACTTCGCCGCCAGTTCACCGTAACGCGTGGCTTCGTCCGGATGTCCGGCGTCGTGGTAGATACTTTCCAGCGTACGGCAGCAAACCGCAGCCTCGGTGAATCGGCTGGCGCGGGTGTGCAGAGCGGCCAGGCGCTGATTTACGCGCAGGTCCCGGGGAGCCTGAGGCAAGGCGGAAAGCAATGGGCCCAAAGCCTTCGCGGACATGTTGTAGGAAATGAAAAGTTCGGCGTCGGTCAGAGCGGCACGAACGAAAAGGGCGACATCATCAGGGTAGCGCTGATCGATGAAGGGCGCCGTGGCCTCAAGTTCATCGACCATGACTGCGCCTTCTTCCGGAGTAATAAGCTGCGAACTGGTTGGCGTGCCAAGCCTGCCCACGACCTGCTGATAGTTGCGAGCGTGCAACTGATTTTCCGGCTCGAGTTGCGTGAGCTTGAGGTAGTAGTCGCGAGCTTTCTCCAGTTCTCCCGCCTGCGTATAACCGTGGGCAAGGAGTTCGTAGACTTCGGTGAGATGAGTGCTTTCTCCGGCCTTGTTGAGCAGATCGAGCAACATTTCAAGGGCGGGCGGATTTTCGCGCACCGGGCCGATGATGGAATGCAGATTTTCTAGAATTTTCGGCGAGTCCGCCGCCAACAGCCGATCAGCGTGCTGCTGATAAAGGCGAAGAGCATCCTCGGCCTGGCCCGCTGCGATGAGGGCATCTGCGTAAGAAAGAATTGCGCTAATGTCGTTGTGAACCGAGAGCAACTTTGCCGCCAACGTGCCAGCCTCGGGCAAACGCCCGGTCTGCAAATAGGCTTGCAGCAAGATTCGCAGGCCGTCGGGATGGCTATCGAGGTCGGCAACTTTTTCGAGACACTCGACTGCGGCTGCCATATCGCCAGCGTCGAATGCGTTGCGGCCCCGCATGAGCAAAGCGTAGCCATTGCCCGGATCCAGCGTGATCATGCGCTGCAGGATTTCTTCCGCCGGACCAAGTTGCCCCTTGGCGCGTAACGTCTCGGCCGCTGCGGAGAATATCTGCCAAGCTTCAGTCTTCTTGCCTAAGCGGACGTAAACTTCGGCCAGCCGCGTCCGCATGGCAACGTTCTCGGGATCCATTTCCAAAGTTTTCTGGAAGATCCGCACCGCCTGCTCGAGTTGTCCTTCACGCAGAAATTCTTCCGCCACTTGCAAATACTGAGCGCGTGCGTCATTGAACAGACCTTGCTGAGTGTAAAGCTCAGCCAGCCTGAGCACGCTTTCGAG
>JBEKGG010000159.1:0-9943 GCA_050012915.1 Terriglobales bacterium
CAGCCGATTGCGCTGGGCGCGGACATGGTGTTGCATTCGACCACGAAATTTCTTAACGGACACAGCGACGGACTTGGCGGCGTCGTGGTCTGTACTCGGCCTGACCAGGTTGAGGAACTTGGGTTTGTGCAAAAAGCGGCGGGAGCGATTCTGTCTCCATTTGAGTGCTGGCTGGTGTTGCGAGGCGTGAAGACGCTGGCGGTTCGAATGGAGCAACACGATCGCAGCGGCCGGGTCATTGCGGAATTCCTGGCGCAACATAAGAAAGTGAAGAAAGTTTTCTATCCCGGTTCGCCGGATCATCCGCATTATGCACTGGCGCAGAAACAAATGACTGGATTTGGCTCCATGATCTCGTTCGAGACTGGCTCGCTCTCGAATGCCAACAAGATGCTAAGAAAAGTTCGTGTCTGCTCATTGGCGGAGTCGCTGGGCGGAGTGGAAACGCTGATTTCACATCCCGCGACCATGACGCATGCTGGCTTGGGCGAAAAGGGGAGAAAGCAGATCGGCATCACCGATGGCATGGTCAGGATTTCCGTGGGGATCGAGAACGTAGAAGATATTATCGCGGATCTCGATCAGGCGCTCTCGGCGATATAGCGATTGCGTCCTCGCATGTGGCTGAGTTGTCCACGACTACTTGCGACGAACCGAAAAAGAACTAAAGAACCTCCTGGCGCTAGTTATATCCAGATGGCTCGCTGTTGAATCAAGCACCCAGAGAGAATAAAGTCGGGGACCTACCCGAATCACGCGGTTGGCCACGGCTAGGCCGTCGGGCGTGAACAACATGGTGTCCTTAGCCGGATAACCATCGACGTTGACTTCGTTCTCCCCTACAATTCTTCCGTGGAATACATTGATGTAGCAGTCACGAAAGTCTGCGAACAACTCGTCTGTTGATTTGTCCTTCTGCGATGGATTTTCCCACCAACTCACTGCAAAACTGACTCCGTGAGCAGGTGAACTTATCAGTCGGTTGGAAAGAAACTTGCTGCCATCAGAAGCCGTGGTGCTCTCTTGTGATGCGACGGGATTTCGAGGGAAAGCAACACGAAACTGAGCATCTTGCGATTCAATCGACTTCCAGTCGTATGGCCGGAGTCTCTCCCAATTGGTCACTGTCCACCCGCACACAGTGATCGCTAATGCTGCGACCGCGATGCCAATCCACACTTTTCTGGCTTGCATGGGCGACGCCGTCATTCCCCCGTTCCACAAGTGCGAATACCGACCAAATTATCATTCGAAAGCGGTCGTTTTCTCTACAAAAATCGTACTGGATACAGTCAGTTCCTGACAAACCAAACAGCGTGGACACCGTGACTTGCACTCGCCCGCGAAATAATCGGCCATCAAATCGCTGGCCCACTTAGGCTGCCGGATTGCTGCCCGATCTGGCGTGAATTCCGCGAATACCGGTTTGATGTCCAAGATCGGCGAGCCGCCAAAAGCGTCCAAGGCTTGCACTTTCAGAGTCAGCCCTTCGACTGAGTGTAACCGGCAAATCGTTGCCGCGATGCGATTGGGCCTGGCTTTTCCGCGTTGGGCAAAGATTCCGACCTGAGGCCAGTTCGGATTGTTGCGCGGGTGTCTACGACCGGTGACAACGGAAGCATCGCTGACTCCATGCAAGTAAAAGAGAACTTCGACGTGAGAAAACTCGGTGAGCCCGTCCAGCGCCTCGGACGTGAAGTTACTCTCGTCCAAACGAATCTCGGAAACAATGTCACCCCAGTAGTCTTCGCGTGAGGCTTTTTCCGAAGCGTTCTCGGAAGAATAAACCCAGCCAATCGGGTGCAGAATGATATCCATGTCAGGATGGTAGTGCGGGGATGCCATTCCTGTCATGCCCTACTTCGACGAATCTTCAAGCCACTTGAGATACTCCGGGCTACCGTCTTCAATCGAGATCGACAAACATTCCGGCAGCTCGTAGGAATGCATTTCGAGGATCGCGTCGCGCACTTTGTCAAACGGAGCGGCGGTTTTGATCCACAGCAGCCATTCTTCAGCTTCCTCCACTTTGCCCTTCCATCGGTAGATCGACACGATTTTGGGGACGATGTTGACGCAGGCCGCGAGCTTGTGGTCGACCAATGTTTCCGCAATCCGGCGCGCTTCATCGACGGAGCCGGCGGTAGTCATGACGAGTCTCTTGTCGGTCATAGAATCAGCTTTCAGCTCCCAGTGTACGGCATCAGAGACTAGCATTTTCAGACGGGTGGTTGCCGCGATGCGAGGCCATCGAACCGGGGATTTGTCAAAGTTGATTCCTCCCGTCTCCAATTAAGACAAGTTCCGCTTGACGGAGGAACGGAAGAGAAGTCCACTGAGACACTGGGATGGAATCCTCGGGACAACCTCGTCCACAAGACGAAGGAAGTTGCGCGGCCAAACAATGAATCTTCGAATCGGGCGTTTCCCCAAAATCCGAGTATTGCCGCGGTCTGAAGACCGCCTGCGGACTTTGGTGGAGCGCGCTCCGCAAGCCGAAGCCTGGGCGGACCGCAGCATGGAAAGACTTCGCCCGACCCTAACCCTTATATACCGCCTGCGCCGCCGACTGGCTACGGGCGCGGTGGCTTTGCTGACGATATGGTTATTCGCGCATGTCATGTTTGGCGCTAACGGCATGGTGGTTTATCGGCAGAAGAAGGCCGATTACCAAAGCCTGCAGAAGGAAATCGACGACTTGCAAAAGGAGAACGACCGCTATACTCAGCGAGTGAAGTCCTTGCAGGACCCCGACCCGAATACGATTGAGAAAGAGGCGCGAGAGCAGTTGCACTATGCGCGTCCGGGGGAAGTGGTGTACGTCGCGCCGCCACCGGCGCACACTGCAAAGCCAGAAACCAACGCAGCTCGGAAATGATGCTCCTTCGAGAGTTTTGGCGTAATAGGTTTGTGATATAGTTCTGTTAATTCCTTTGATAACAGCAAGGCAGTCGACAATTGGAGTTTTGTTTGTGATTCGCACGAACGCAGCGGAATGTAGACGTCAGTTCCAAAAAATCTGCGGTCTGACCGCGATAAGAGGTGTGCTATGAAAAAAGTATGGATGAGTTGTGCTGCCGTTTCGGTCTTGTTCTTCATGGTTACGATCGCCTCGGCGGCGGGTTCGTCGACGACCGTGAATGGGACTGTGAGCGACACGTTGTGCGGCGCCAAAGGCGCCAGCGCGAGTCACGCCGCCTGCATGACCAAGTGCCTGGGAAAGGGCGCGAAAGCGGTGATTGTCACCGACGGTGACCAGAAGGTCGTGAACGTGGACAACCCTGATGTATTGAAGGGACATGAAGGACACCACGTGGCGGTTACCGGTGAATTGACCGGAGACACGATACACATCGAGAGCGTGAAGATGATCTGAGTTGTAAGAACGGAATTGCAGGGGCGGCTCAATGCCGCCCTTTATTTTTGGAGCAAAACCTAACGCACCACGCCTTCCAAAGGCGAACTGGCGGTTGCATACAGCTTCTTCGGCATACGCCCGGCGAGATGGGCTTGACGTCCCGCAATCACGGCATGCTTCATAGCCTCTGCCATCAGCACTGCATCCTGCGCGCCGGCAATTCCAGTGTTCATTAAGACAGCGTCGGCTCCCAGTTCCATCGCAATCACTGCATCCGAGGCCGTGCCCACACCGGCATCGAGGATTAACGGTACGCCTGTAATCATCTCTCTAAGAATTCGGATATGGGCGGCATTTTGTATACCCAGTCCGCTGCCGATAGGCGCGCCCAACGGCATGATCGCGCTGGCGCCGGCATCGAGCAGACGCTTGGCGAACACGATGTCGTCAGAGGTGTAGGGCAGCACCGTGAAACCTTCCTTCACCAAAACTTGGGTCGCTTCGAGCGTGGCCTGCACGTCCGGATAAAGCGTGGCCTGATCGCCGATGACTTCGAGTTTGACCCAGTCGGATAGACCCACTTCGCGTCCCAGACGCGCCGCTCGAATGGCCTCGTCAGCGGTGTAGCAACCAGCCGTGTTCGGCAGTAGGAAGTATTTCTTGGCGTCGATGTAATCCAGCAGGGATTCTTTGCTGCGATCAAGATTTACCCGGCGCACGGCCACCGTCACCATCTCCGCCCCACTGGCTTCGAGGGCGCGGGCGGTTTCCTGAAATGACTTATATTTCCCTGTGCCGACGATAAGCCGGGAACGAAACTCGCGGCCAGCGATAATCAGAGTGTCCGTCATGCGTCCTATTGTAACCAAACCGGGCCACGAGGATGGTCTCACGCCGAGGCCTCCTATAAAATCTCTGACGCAGCGTACGAGGAGTCGCCATGAGATTTGCGAAGATCGTATTTTGGATTGCCGGGATCTGGGGCGTGTTGGTTCTCACTCCGCTCTACTTCATGTTTGATCTGATCGGCCGACAAGATCCGCCAGCAATCACGCATCCGGGATTCTTCTACGGATTCGTGGGAGCGGGGCTGGTATGGCAGATTGTGTTCTTCGTTATCGCGACCGACCCGGCGCGACATCGACCGTTAATGATTCCCTCGGTGCTTGAAAAGGTCAGTTACGTCGTGCCTGTGGTCATCCTGGTCCTGCTAGGGCGCATGCACCCGTCGGATATGGTCTTCGTGGGAAGCGACTTGCTGCTCGGCATCCTGTTTACGATTGCTTACTTCAAGACACGGCCTAGGATCGCCTAGAATGGATTTCTCGGGCCGAGTCTTCAGTCCGATCGGTACGCACAATGACCAGTAAAGAATGCCAGAGAGTCCGGGTCATTGATTCCCATACCGGTGGCGAGCCAACGCGTGTAGTCGTGAGCGGCGGCCCGGAATTGGGGATCGGTCCCTTGTCAGAGAGTTTGGATCGCTTTCGCAGCGAGTACGATAGTTTTCGCTCCGCTGTCGTCAACGAACCGAGAGGCTCGGACGTGATGGTGGGCGCGCTGTTGTGCCAGCCTACGGATCCCGCGTGCGCGGCGGGAGTGATTTTTTTTAACAATGTTGGTTACCTTGGAATGTGCGGCCACGGCACCATCGGTCTGGTGGCCACGTTGGAATATCTGGGGCGCATCAAACCGGGAAAGCATCGGATCGAGACTGTTGTCGGAGCAGTAGGTACGGTTCTGCACGATAACGGCGAGGTTACGGTAAATAATGTCGCAAGCTATCGGACTGCGGCGAACGTAACAGTTGAGGTGCCGGATTACGGCAAGGTGAAGGGTGACGTTGCTTGGGGAGGGAATTGGTTCTACCTGATTCGCGATTACGATGTTCACGATCTCGAGTTGTCGCTGAACAAGATTGAAGCGCTTACCCGCTTCACTTGGGCGGTTCGTCAGGCTCTCTGCGTGCATGGCATCACGGGGGCCGAAGGCCAGGAAATTGATCACATCGAGCTGTTTGGTCCGCCACAAAATGCGGAAACCGACAGTAGGAATTTCGTACTTTGTCCCGGCAAGGCCTATGATCGTTCTCCGTGCGGCACCGGGACCAGCGCAAAATTGGCTTGCCTGTATGCCGACGGTAAAATTCGCGAAGGTCAAACTTGGCGACAGGAGAGCATCACTGGAAGCGTCTTTGAAGGCACGATCAAAGTGCGCGATGGCAAGGTGTATCCGAGCATTAAGGGGTCTGCGTTCGTGAACGCGGAAGCCGATCTCTTGCTTGATCCGCGCGATCCGCTTTGCATGGGCATGCGGGTATGAACGCCGCCGCCTATGACGTGGTCGTCGTGGGCGCGGGCATTGTGGGCGCGGCTTGCGCGGACGAATTCACCCGCCGGGGCATGTACGTCGCCGTCGTAGATCGCGATATGGTCGGCGGAGGCGCGACCGCGGCAGGCATGGGTCATATTGTCACGATGGATGACTCCGAGGCGCAGTTTGCTCTGACACGTTACTCGCAACAGCTTTGGCAGAAGTTGCGTCCGGAGTTGCCAATCGATGTCGAGTACGACCAGTGCGGCACGATTTGGGTTGCGGCCGACGAAGAAGAGATGGTCGAAGTCCGGCGCAAGCGGGATTACTACGGACAGCGAGAAGTCCCGACCGAGATATTGAACGCTCAGACTCTAGCGCGCCTTGAACCGAACCTTCGGCCGGGATTGGCCGGAGGACTGCTGGTAATGGACGATGCGGTCCTCTATCCGCCTTGCGCTGCGCGCTTTCTGATGGAACGCGCCCAGAAACAGGGAGCGAAGCTTCATCTTGGCCGCTCCGTTACGCAGGCGGGACGGGGTCGAGTCACGATGGCCGATGGCTTCGAGATTTCCGCAAGGGTCGTGGTGAACGCAGCTGGAGCTTGTGCCGCCAACTTCACACCGGGCGTAGAAGTAAAAAAGAGAAAAGGGCACCTGGTCATCACGGATCGCTACGCCGGATTCCTGCGGCACCAGTTGGTAGAACTTGGATACTTGAAGAGCGCGCACTCAATTAGCAATGATTCCGTTGCCTTCAACGTCCAACCGCGCCGGACTGGCCAGATTTTGATCGGGTCGTCGCGACAATACAGCGCAGACCAAACGGAAGTCGATAGCGGGATACTCGCTCGCATGCTGCAGCGCGCCCGGGAATATATGCCTGGTCTTGCGCAAATGTCGGCGGTGCGCACCTGGACTGGGTTCCGCGCCGCGACGCCGGACAAGCTTCCGTTGATTGGGCCATGGCCGGGGGATTCGTCATTGTTCCTGGCGACCGGGCACGAGGGGTTGGGCATCACGACATCGCTTGCAACAGCTCGAATTCTAGTTGATCAGATTACGGGCGCGAAACCGGAGATTCCCATTCAGCCATACTTGCCGTCGCGGACTGCCATGGAACATGTGCATGCGTAGTCAAATCACCATGACGGTAAACGGAGCGCCGATCGTTGTGCCTTCGGGCACGACCGTGGCGGTTGCGATGGCGATTGCGGGACAGACCTCTCGAACTTCTATAAGTGGCGAACCGCGCGGACCCGTGTGTGGGATGGGTATTTGCTTTGAGTGCCGGGTGGTGATCGATGGAAAGCCGCATCGTCCAGGCTGCCAGATTCTCTGTGAACAAGGCATGGATGTGAATACCGATGAGTAGGCATCCGCGACAGCAGTTTGACGTCCTTGTGGTCGGCGGTGGGCCCGCGGGTATGGCTGCGGCAGTACGCGCGGCGGAGTCTGGGCGTCGCGTTGGCATCATCGATGACAACCCGGCGGTCGGAGGACAGATCTGGCGTGGCGGGTCGGAAGCAGGATCTGAGGCTTCGAAATGGATCGAACGTTTGCAGTCGTCTGGCGCGGGTGTGCTTCGTGGCAGAGTTTTTCAACAACCCGGGCTACGGATATTGCTGGCCGAGAGTGACGATGGCATTTGGGAATTAGCTTTCGAAAAGTTGATTCTGGCAACTGGGGCGCGCGAGAGATTTCTGCCTTTTCCCGGATGGACTTTGCCGAATGTCATGGGAGTAGGTGGACTGCAGGCGATGGCCAAGAGCGGTCTTCCGATACGGGGCGAGCGAATCGTCGTTGCGGGCACGGGTCCGCTATTACTTGCCGCAGCCGCATATCTACGTCAGCACGGCGCTACGATCCCGATCATTTGTGAGCAGGCATCGTGGGGAAACCTCGCCCGGTTCAGCACAGTGCTACTTGCGCAGCCGGACAAGATATTCCAGGGGCTTGGACTGAAAGGACAGCTTGCAGGGACGAGGTTCAGCGCAAGTAGTTGGCCGATTGCAGCTGACGGGAGGACTGCGGTTGAGTCTGTGACGATTTCGCGACGCGGGAAGCCGGAGACCATTCCGTGCGATTACCTTGCTTGTGGTTTTCATCTCGTTCCGAACATTGAATTACCGTTACTGCTCGGTTGTCAGATTCAAAATGGCTGTGTGCGGGTCGACGATTTTCAGAAAGCAAGCGTAGCGGAAGTTTTCTGCGCCGGCGAGCCGACCGGCATTGGCGGGCTTGAACTATCGCTCGTCGAGGGCGAAATCGCGGGGCTTGCCACGGCTGGACGCATCGCGGAAGCAAGCAAACTATTCAGTAAACGAGAAAAGCTCAGGCGCTTCGCACGAAGTCTCGATCGTACTTTTCGGCTCCGCTCTGAACTCAGAAGCCTTCCCCAGCCTGAAACGATTGTTTGCCGCTGCGAAGATGTCCGCTATTCTCGTCTTCGCGAACAGCCAGGGTGGCGCGCAGCCAAGCTTCAAACCCGCTGCGGCATGGGACCTTGCCAGGGGCGAATCTGCGGGCCGGCAACTGAATTCCTTTTTGATTGGAAGCCAGACTCGGTTCGGCCTCCAATCTTTCCGGTTCGCGTCGAAAGCTTGAGCGGGTTGACCGGCGATTCAAATCTGGAACTCTGCGAAATCACAGGAGGACGCTCATGAAGTGGAAGGGCGTGATGCCTGCCATCACAACCAGTTTTACGGAAGATCTCCGAATCGATTATCGTTTTATGGCGGAGCATTGCCGGTGGTTGCTGGAGAATGGCTGCGCAGGCATTGTCGCGCTGGGTTCGTTGGGCGAAGGTGCGACATTATCTTTTGAAGAAAAGTTGCAAGTTCTGCGCACGCTTGTGGGCGCCGTGCACGGGCGTAGCCCGGTGGTGGCTTCGGTTTCAGCGCTCTCCACGTCCGAAGCCGTGGACATCGCAAAGGCTGCCGCCGATTTGGGTTGCGATGCGCTCATGGTGCTGCCGCCGTATGTCTATCAGGGCAATTGGCGCGAAATGAAAGCGCACGTCGCAGCCGTGTTCGAGGCTACACCGCTCTCTTGCATGTTGTACAACAATCCGGTTGCCTACGGCACCGACTTTCTTCCCGCGCAGATTCAGGAACTCGCGGCGGAGCACGAAAACCTCGAGGCGGTAAAGGAATCAAGCACAGACGTCAGGCGGGTGTCGGCTATTCGCGCGTTGCTGGATCGCCGTCTGGAGATATTTATCGGCGTGGATGACGCGGTGCTCGAAGCGATTGGAGTCGGAGCGACCGGCTGGATCGCCGGTTTAGCCAACGCATTTCCGCGCGAATCCGTTGACCTTTTCAACTTTGGCATGAACGGGAAAAATGACAAAGCATTTGAACTGTATCGCTGGTTCTTGCCCTTGTTACGCATGGACACCACGCCGAACTTTGTCCAACTCATCAAGCTGGTGCAGGCAGAAGTGGAGATTGGGAACGCTCGCGTGCGTCCGCCGCGGTTAGAGTTGGTGGGCGATGAACTCGAACACGTAAGAAGAATTATCCGCGATGCCCTGCACTCCCGCCCGCAAGGCGCGATCAGCTACGTGTCATTGAATGGAAAATGAGAATCGATAGCATTCAGTTCGTGCGGGAAACGAGGGTTCCATAACTACTTCGGCGACGTATTCAGCAGATCGCGCAGCACCGCGACTTCCGCCACGATACCAGTGCGAAGCGCCGGGTCGACGTCGGGAGCGAACAGTGGAGAGTGATTGAATGGCAGTTTCGTGTCGTTGATTTTGGCTTCGGCATATTTTTGCGGGTCTGCTCCCCCCAGCGCAAAATAGAACGATGGGATGCCCTGTTCAATGAAGTAGGCGTAGTCCTCCGAGACCATCAGCGGCTCCGCGGTTACGACATTGTCTTTGCCCAGCGCGTTTTCTAGCGTTTTCCGGAGCCTCTCGGTACGCACGGGATCGTTGTAGACCGCGTTTGTGGACTCGTAAAGCTCGATCGAAGGTTCACGCGGCGCGCCTCCAGCTTCAGCTTCAGCCTTGGCTATGCGCGTGACCGAGGCGAGAATCTGTTTGCGAACCTCCGGCTTGTAAGTGCGAATGGTCAACCCGAGTTCGACCTGGTCGGGGATGATGTTATTCTTCGTGCCGGCTTGGATGTATCCCACCGTGACCACAGCCGCTTCTCCCGGTTTGACCTCGCGCGACACGATGGTTTGCAAGGAGAGAACAGTTCGCGCGGCAATCACGATTGGATCAATTGTATTTTGCGGGGCGGCGCCATGTCCGCCTTTTCCG
>JBEKGG010000160.1:0-9889 GCA_050012915.1 Terriglobales bacterium
TCAGGTTCAGCCGCGCCAGTTCCTCCGCTACTTGTTAGTGGCTATGGCGAGCAGTCTGATCTTCATTTACGGCGTGATCTCAAATACGATGCCATTGCCACTGGCCCCACCTTCATAGGTCGTGCCGTACAAGTTGCCGCTCTTGTCAAAAACAATCCCGGCCGTAGAAAGCAACCCATCGCCAGTATTCGGGTCGAAGCTGTGCAGTACCTGTTCTGTCCACTTGCCGCCGGTAGCTGGCGTCAGTTCAAAGACCGTGCCGTAGGAGTATGTACCCCCCACATAGGTCGAGCCGTACAAATTTCCTTTGGCATCGAAAGTAAGCCCGGCATAGAGAACGGACCCGCCAGAGTGGTTGAAGCTGTATAGCACCTTCTCCGCCCACTTGCCGTTCGAGGACGTCAACTCGAAGGCTGTTCCTTCATCGTGGGTTCCACCGGCGGTAGTGGTGCCATATAAATTACCCTTGGCATCGAAGATGAGCGCTGCTTCGGGAACAATTCCGTCCTTGCCGTTCAGGTTGAAGCTGTGCAGCACCTTCGCAGTCCACGCGCCTTTCGAACTGGGCGTCAATTCGAAAACGGTTCCGGCGCCGTTCGCGCCTCCTCCGTAAGTCGTGCCGTACAGATTGCCGCTGCTGTCAGAGATGAGCCCAGCTTCCGGAAAAAGCGCATCCTTGCCGTTTGGATTGAAGCTGTGCAGCACCTTCTCCGTCCACTTGCCGTTCGAAGGTGTCAACTCGAAAACTGTGCCATCGCCGTACGTGCCACCGAGTGTGGTTGTGCCGTAGAGATTCCCTTTGGCATCGAGGATGACCCCACCCTCGGGTTCATTCCCGTCCTGGCCATTGAAGCTGTACAGCGTCTTTTCCGTCCATTTGCCTTTCGAGGAGATGAGTTCGAAAACAGCGCCATCGCCGCTCGCACCGCCGCCAGCAGTTGTCCCATACAAATTCCCCTTCGCGTCGAAGATGAGCGAAGCAAAGGGTTCAGCCCCATCCTGGCCGTTGAAGCTGTACAGGACCTTTTCTGTCCATTTGCCTTTCGACGATACCAACTCGAAAACAGTGCCCGCGCCGCTCGTGCCACCCACAATCGTTGTACCGTAAAGGTTGCCTTTGGCGTCGAAGATCAGCGCCGGATAGGGAATGGAGCCGTCGGTGCCGGTGAAACTGTAGAGCACCTTTTCGACATCGGCCGCAAGCAGGGGAGCCGGCAGTAACGACGCGAAAGCCACGGCCGCGATTGCAGCGATCCGAATGAGCTGTTGTTTGCTATGCATGGATGTCCCCCGTGAGAAGAAGTACGTTCCCCAAGTCTTTTGCCTCTAAAAAGCGTCTCTAACGTTACCTCGAACTGCGGCGCTCGTCAATCGCATCTTGCAGGGAAGCTCGCCCGAATGTGGCGTGGGGCGCGGCTTTTCGCAAGCAGCGCAACGGCGTGTTCGGGTCAAAAACTAATGGACTTCGGCCAGACTCACAGCTCGAGCTGAGGCCTCCCTCCTGTCCAGTTTCCGGCTTGCTCATAATCAGGCACCGGAAATCTTGACCACAAGGGTTGCAGTGACCTAAGATTCACTCCCGGAATCGCACGACGAATCCCAAAATTACAGAGGAACAAGCGATGAAGAAAACTCTATACAAGATGGCGGCGATCGTCGCGCTGGTAATCGCCGTGGCCGCCGGCAGGCCCAGCTCTGCGCAGGACAAAGACAAGCAGGACAAGTACGCCTTGCAGATACCGGGCGGGCTCGCATTCTCTGAGGTCAGGGGATACGAACAATGGCAGGTAGTCGGCCCAAGCCTTACCGAAGCCGCAAACGTTCTCCGAGTGATCGTCGCCAATCCGGTGATGATCAACGCCTACCAGGAAGGCGTTCCTGGCAACGGCAAGCCTTTCCCCGACGGCTCCAAGATTGTGAAGATTGAGTGGAGACCGAAAAAGATAACCGATCTCCCTTTTTCCGTGAACACTCCAGACACAGTGCCTGGCGACCTGGCGCAGGTCGAGTTCATCGTGAAGGATAGCAAGAGATTCTCCGACACGCACGGATGGGGATATGCCATGTTCGACTACGACGCCGCGTCGGGAAAGTTTGCCCCGGCCACGAAGGCAAGCAAGCCTCCGGTGAATAACGATGCCAAGTGCGGCGCCGCATGCCACGAACTCGCGGCGTCGAAGGATTATATTTTCACGGCATACCCAAAAAGGTAAGCCCTATCAGGCGCTCTTCGCTTCTCGATTCGTCGTCAATCCGGAAACCGGTTTCTGTAATTCGCAGTCGGCACAGCGCTTCGAACGCGATGTTAAGAAGAAGAACAATATGAAACGGAGCGGTTTCTTACTGCTTGCAGTTGTAGCCGTGGCCGGCATCGTCGCCCACAAGGCGCACGCGTCTGGACAGTCCGATGGAGACGCCTCCCCGATCTATGGCGTTAAGATCCCCGCCGGATACCGCGACTGGCAATTGATCGCCGTGAAACAGCTCCATTTCGCCGGCAAGGGCGAGCAACTGCGTGCTCAAGTCGGCAACGATATAGCGATCAAGGCCTTCAAGGAAGGAACGCTCCCGTTCCCCGACGGCGCCATCATTGCAGCGATTCATTGGACTCGCGTCCCGTCGGAAGACAACAACAAGGTCCTCGATGTTCCATTCCCCGGCACTCAATCGTTCGTGATCGGTTCGCTGGTGAATGTGCAGTTCATGGTCAAGGACTCAAAGAAGTATGCCGCGACGGGTGGCTGGGGGTTCGCTGACTTCACGGATGAAAAGCCAGGCGACAAGGCGCTGCACGAAACCTGCTTTCCCTGCCACGTGCCTGCGAAAGATCGTGACTACGTCTACACTCAGTACGCACGTTAATGCACGTCGTTTGCGATCTCACAAGATCAATAGCGATGGGGCTCGAGCACTTTGCTACATTTCTCCTCGTGAATCTGTGTAAGCTGTTGCCATGAAGGCGCACAATTCACTCCTTATTCTTCTGCTTTCTTTTGCCGCTCTGTCGTCGCGTGCTCAACATTCGGCACTCAACTCCTCTCAGGTGGTGGAGCGATGGCGGGCTGCGGTGCATTCCGATAAGGCTTTGCATTCAGCAGTGATCACAGCGATCTCGACGGAAGACGGAATTCCGGGAACGGTGCAGGATTGGATCTCGAATACAGACTTTCGCCGCGAAGTTCAGCGCAATGTCGACGAGTCGCAACTGCTGCTGACCAAGCAGCGAAAAGAGCGTCGCGACTGGAACGGCTGGCTGCGAAAAGTTGAAGGACAAGAACTCGAGCGATTTATCACAGGAGTTGATGAAGAGAGGGTCATCGCCTTTGGTCCCCCACGGGAGATGCGATCCGCAGAACTGTCCGAGAACAGCGATCATTCGGCCTATTTACTAAGCTACAAACCCGACGGCGGTTGGACGACCACGTGGTACATCGACGCCAAGACGTTTCTGCCGCTCAAGTCCATGCGTCCTGGGGACGATAGCGAGATCACAACCACGTATTCCGATTGGCGCAATGCGAATGGAGTTATGACGCCATACCATGCAGTTGTGACCGAGACGGATAAGCCTAACTACACCTGGGACTGCAAAACGATTCAGTACAAGAGCAGTCTGTCGAAAGACATCTTTGCGCCGCTCGTTCCGGGGCCATTGGACACGACGCTGGCTCCCAATGCGCCGCCTATTCCGTTCACCATGGAAGCGAACCATATCGTATTCAACGTGTCTGTCAACGGACGCCCTCCAATCGGATTCATCCTCGACACGGGAGCGGACCAGAACGTTATCAACTCGACTCGCCTCGAAGAGTTTGGTCTGAAGACCTACGCCAGGACGATGACCAGCGGCGGCGGAAATTCAGCCGAATACGACTATGCGGCCGGAGCGACCTTCACGCTTCCAGGAGTCGAGCTTCGCAACCAGCATGTATCTGCCATTGACCAGACAGGCCTGGAGCGCGCATTGGGGGTGAAGTTCGGGGGACTTCTTGGGTACGACTTCATCAGCCGCTTCGTGGTGGATATTGACTACGAGAATCATTTGATCACGCTGCACGATCCCAGAACATGGAAGTACTCTGGGACCGGCATGATGGTGCCGGTGATATTCGACAATGGAATCCCACACGCGTACGGCTCGATTGGAGTCCCGACTAAGCCGGAAATTCCTGCATACTTCGCTGTGGACTTCGGAGCGTCCGAGACCGCGACGCTGACCTCCCCGTTCGTCAAGTCGAACGATCTAACGCGGCTTGCACAGACAAATGCAACCGTCAACCGGCCCGCAGGTCTCGAGAGCCAATTCTTTGCGCAGAATAACGTACGCGGCAATCTGCAGCGACTTACGATCGGACAACTGACCGTGAACAATGTTCCAGTGAACATGTCGGTGAACACGACGGGAGCATACGCAAGCACTAATTTCTCGGGAACGGTGGGCGAAACCATCTACTCGCGATATCACTGTTATCTCGACTATTCGAATTACCGCATCATCCTCGAGCCAACGCCGGAAGCGAATAAACCATTCCCCGGGCGCGAGACTTATGGGTTGTCGTTCCTTGCATCCGGAGTGGACTTGCACACCTACACGGTCGCGGCGGTGCGTCCGGGATCGCCGGCGGAGGCCGACGGCTTCGAGAAAGGTGATCTGATCTTGGGCGAGGACGGCAAAAATGCCAGTGAGTTTACGCTTCGCGAATTGCGCGACAGCCTAAGCCATGCGGGACAGCATCATGCGTTGGAGGTGCAACGGAACGGAGAGCGTCGCACCACAAACGTAGAGGTCCGGCTAGTCTCAATCGAACGTTGAGTTTTATGCCATCTTCATCGTCCAGCGAGGCCAATTCGGAGCACAATCTGCAACGATTTTCGTAAAACGGGCACGAATGACCGCAACCAAACAGGGACGACAAACTCAAATGGCCACAGCTAAATACAAGAGAAGGTTGGAGGCGCGGGTCGGAATCGAACCGACGCATAAAGGTTTTGCAGACCTCTCCCTTACCACTTGGGTACCGCGCCCTGTTAACTAAATTAGCGTGACGGGCGGCAAAAGTCTACTTGCTGACGCAACGGATTGATCCCGTTCGTGGGCAGGTGTCGTGAGGAAACGTGAATCGAAGCCTAACGCGGAGCGTCCGCCAACTCGACCCGCCGCCAGATCGACAGTCCGGGCGCTCCCAGTGCTAATGCGCCAAGCGTGGCGGGTGCATGGGTCGGTGCCGTTACGGATGCATCGGGTGTCTCATTGGCAGCCGGTGCCTCGTCTGGCCCTTTTGTTTTGCCAGTAATGATCGCTTTGTTCGGTATCGTCTCATACGCGTAGCCTGTCAAAGTGGCCGAGAGCTTCATCCCATTGACGTTGAGGTTGAGCCGCGCCCAGCCATAGTGCGGTTTCCCATGAATCAAGAACTTGAGGCCCAGATAGCGGTTGTGAACGTTGTGCCAAGGGCCTCCGCCAAAACAGCCAGTAGGGAATCCCCTGCAGGTATAGAACGCCATGTCATCTCCGCCCTTTGGGGTCTTCCGAGATGCCCTCTTAGGCCCAATGCGCACGCCGGCAGGCAAGGCAGCGGCAAACCCCATTGATGTTGATTGAATGCTGCGTCCGTCCGCGCCGGATTTGACGAACAGGGCCACGCCATCACTACCAAAAGGGTCATAGAAGTAGAAGTCGCTGATTCCGTCATGATTGAGATCGAGGCGATACGTCCACACCCCGCCATATCCGATTATGGCGTGGGCCTTCGTATATACAACCTTCGCCTCAGACGGTTGAGCCGCTGCTAGCATGCCTACACCGGCTGCACTGGCCACGAGCGCGTACATGTTGAGCTGTTTGTGAACTGGCTCGGAAAGGATAACTGTCTTGCGGGGATGGGAAGAGCGTTTCATAATCCTCCCTCTGAGGAGCGTTGCAATTATGGTGCGGGCCTAATCTGGGGTCAAGAACCGACCGCTCAGCACTTGAGAAGGATCTGGGCGAAGAACTACTAGATTTTGAGGCAGTTTCCGTAAGTGAGCGCGAAGGGCAACTCACTGGCTTCTATGCCAATTCAGGAGAGCATTGTATAGTTATAACTTCGTAGTCCGCGGCTCGCGATTGAGATATACGGACTACAAAACAGCACCACCAACGATGGACCTGCTCCTTATTTGTTGCCGAAGAGGTAGTTGGGTCCGAAGCAGAAATGCCCCCTCGATCTCGTCGGCAAAGCTATCCTTCTTAGACGCACGAGGAGCTCGATGATTCCCAGTATCAGCGACGTGGCTCTTGCCGTCGCCGCCATCCCATTCATCTACTATTTGATTGCGTTGTTCAGTTCATGGCAATTCTTTCGGCGTTCTGCGCCTCCGAACACCGATCATAACTTCACTCCGCCAGTGAGTATCCTGAAGCCGATTCGCGGACTCGATCCTGACGCCTACGAGAACTTCGCCACTTTCTGCAAGCAAGACTATCCAGATTACGAGTTGCTCTTCTGCGTCGGTGAAGAGGACGACCCGGCCGTTCCCCTCTTGCGAAAGCTGACCAGCGATTTTCCCGAGCGGCGCATTCGTGTGCTGTTCGGCTCCGGCGGAAGAGGCTCGAACGACAAAGTGGTCAAGCTGGCCCGACTGGTCAGCGAAGCTCAACACGAAGTGGTTGTCATCAGCGACAGTGACGTTCGCGTGCAGCCCGACTATTTGCGCACCGTAATTGCGCCTTTGGCCGATCCCAAGGTGGGAGCAGTGACCTGCTTTTACGCGCCCATCGAAGATAAAACCCTTACCGACAGCCTGCAGACGATTGGTATGTTTTCTGATTTCTATGCGGGCATTCTGGTCGCGCGTCAGCTCGACGGCGTGAAGTTTGCATTGGGTCCGACCATCGCTACCACGCGCATGCGATTAGCCGGGTTCGGCGGCTACGGAGCAATTGCAAACCGTCCTGCCGATGATTTATTAGTGGGCCGCCTTATCGCCGAACAGGGCTACGAAGTCGAACTCTTGCCTTACACGATTTCGACGGTCGCCGATTACGGTTCGCTACCCGATCTTTTTCACAAACGGCTGCGTTGGATTGTGGTGATGCGCCATATGCGGCCTTGGGGACATCTCGGCTTACTTCTCACTCAGGGATTGCCTTGGTCTTTGGCCGCCATTGCCATCCGTCCCTCAGCGGGAGTGGCCGCGGGTTATCTCGGCACCTACATAGGCCTGCGATTTGCCATGACCTGGATGGTTGGTATCTGGGGCCTGAAGCAAGATTCGCTTTGGAAAAAGTTGGCGTTGATCCCGCTGTGGGATGCTCTGGCCTTCTTTATTTGGCTCACCAGTTTTGCGCGCAACAGTATCCGCTGGCGGGATGGCGAATATTACATCCGCGACGGCAGGCTCGTGCCGGTAAATCCAACCAGCATCGAGCCGGCTGCATGAACCTGGCCCGCCTCTAGCGTCCCACCTTGGTCTGCAGCTCGCTGCGCCCCCTCTTCGCTGCGCGACGATTTCCATTGCTCTTGCCGGCAGATCCACCGACAATCTCAAGAGCAGCTTCCATTGCCGGCACGGGTTCTCGAACCGTTTGCGCACGGCGCTCGTTGCGAGGGTGACGCCAGTTGATCTGCGGCAGCATCACGGATGCGTCGATCCGGTCGCGATATTGCAACGCCACATTCATCAGCGAGTCCAGCAAAGAGTCGGACAGCAAATGCGGCTCCAGGCCGAGCTCAATCAGCTTCGAATGCTTCGCATTATAATAGTGCTCCTGCGCCTCCACTCGTGGGTCGGGAAGATGATCGACTTCGACGTTAAGGCCCAACTTTTCTCCGGCGGTTTGTACCATGTGCGCCAGGTCCAAGACTGAAAACTGCTCGGTGAACTGGTTGAAGACCCGGCACTCGCCTTGCGCTGCAGGATTCAGGCACGCGATCTCGACGCACCTGACAGTGTCGCGAATATCCAGAAAACCTCGGGTCTGACCGCCTTTGCCGTACACGGTAAGCGGATGCCCGATGGCCGCCTGCACGCAGAAGCGATTGAGCACGGTGCCAAAAACTTCATCGTAGTCGAAGCGGTTGATGAGCGCTTCGCTCAACGCGACTTCATCAGTCATGGTTCCATACACAACACCCTGGTTCAGGTCGGTCGCGCGCAGTCCCCATGCTTTGCAGGTGAACATGATGTTGTGGCTGTCGTGCACTTTCGAAAGATGGTAGAAAGAGCCCGGTTGTTTGGGATACGGAACCGTGTCACGTCGGCCATTGTGTTCGATCGTGATGTAGCCTTCTTCAATGTCGATATTGGGCGTGCCATATTCACCCATGGTGCCGAGCTTGATGAGGTGACAATCGGGCTGAAACTCACGCAGCGCAAACAGCAGATTGAGCGTCCCCACGACATTGTTTACCTGCGTGAAAACCGCATGTTTGCGGTCGATCATGGAATAGGGAGCGGCGCGCTGCTCGGCAAAATGGACCACGGCCTCCGGTTCGAAATCCTGGACGACCGAGGAGAGAAAGTCGTACTCCGTTACATCGCCGACGAAGAGTTCAATGGTATTCCCGCTGAGCTCTTGCCAAACCCGCAGACGGTCGGAGAGCGGAAGAATTGGCGTCAGGGTTTGCACCCCTAGTTCGTGGTCCCATTGCCGGCGCGAAAAATTGTCGGCAATCGCAACGGAATGACCTTTGCCTGACAGATATAACGCGGTTGCCCAACCACAGTAGCCATCGCCACCCAGCACCGCAACTTTCATTTAGCCCCCTCGACCCAAATTTATTGAACAATGATTGACGTAAATCCGCCGTCCTTACGCAACTCAGATGCACGCGAAAGGAATACGGTTGAACCGTTTTTGTTCTGCCCCACGTTTTCCCACACTTGAGGTTACAAACATTCTAAAACACCGGGGCCGTCTTCGGTAGTTCGACTTGAGAAATACCAATTGGATGATTCGTCATGACAACCTTGCCGCCACTTGCCGCGACCAGGTTCAGGTCCGCCGCACCCACCAGGGATTCGAGTTTAGGCACCACGTCTTGCTTGGCAACGATGTAAGAACGCTCCGGTTTGAGCCATAGAGCTTTGAACTGCGAGTCGTCGATAAATACATCGGGAGCGCCGGGAGCGTAAGCCCCGTATTCCAGATTGAAGAAGCGTCCGTTGCGAAGCAGCGCGGTGCGGTTGGTATAGAAAAAGATGGAAGAGAACGTGTAATAGTGATGATCCACAATCAGCGTCCCATCCGGCGATTTCATGAGTGCCTCCGCCAGCGGCCGCGAAGACATAAACGGATCGAAAACTGCCATCGCCATGCGGGCAGCATGGAAGAACAGTACCATCATCAGCGCAGCCGCCAGAAACGCCCGCTGGCCAGCAAATCTCCAGATCGCCAAAGCGCCAAGGCAGAAGGCAATCGCAGCGGCCAGTAGTGGCGTCCGAAGATACGCGAAGGATGCCAGCGTGAGATCCTGCATGTGCCCTAAAGAAAGCTTGTAAGCGCCGGGATGATTGCTTAGCGCCTGCGAAATGTCTCCGGGTGCGGGAAGGTTGCGGGTAAGAAAAAACAGAGCCAGCGTCACCAGTCCGGCACACGCGGCAATCACGGCAAGAGCCCGCGTGCCGCGTCGTATCCAGCCGTCTTCCGTCGCCATCGCCGAACCCAGCAGCAGCGCTAGAGCAGGATAGCAGGGCATCGAATAGTATTCCTGCGTGGTAGAGAAGGTGAAAAAGATCAGCACAAAGCCGGTCAAACACAGCGCTAGAAGCCGCGTTCGCCCGGCGCGATCGACGGGCTTGAACGAAAGCTTGGCAATCGCGGGAAGATACACGCTCCAGGGAAACAGCCACACCAAATGGAGCAGCCAGAAGTAAAGGCGCGGCACGGTATTGTAATCGCGCGGAT
>JBEKGG010000161.1:0-9802 GCA_050012915.1 Terriglobales bacterium
CGAGCAGGCGTCCGCGGAGATGGGCAATCACGGTGGGTACATTCTAGAACAGCGAACTTTGTTTGCGGGTTGGGGTGATTCCGAAATGTTCGTAGGCTAGCTGGGTGGCGACTCGTCCGCGGGGAGTGCGATTGAGGAAGCCGATCTGAATTAAGAATGGCTCGTAGATCTCTTCGATCGCGTCGGGCTCTTCGGCGAGAGCCGCGGCCAGCGTGTTCAGGCCGACTGGTCCGCCCTGATATTTCTCAATGATGATCAGGAGCAGCTTGCGATCGACTTCATCGAAGCCGTAACGATCTACCTCCAGCATCTGCAGGGCGGCCTGGGCTGTCGGCAGATCGATCTTTCCCGCGCCGCGCACCTGGGCATAGTCGCGAACCCGGCGCAGTAAGCGATTGGCAATTCTTGGCGTTCCGCGCGAACGGCTGGCGATTTCGAGAGATCCAGGTTTGTCGATTTCGACGCCCAGGATCTCTGCCGAACGTTCGACAATGATGCGGAGATCTTCGTGGCTATAAAACTCCAGGCGGAGGACGATGCCGAATCGCGACCGCAGAGGCGAAGAAAGCAGGCCGGCCCGCGTGGTCGCGCCGATGAAGGTGAAGGGCTGCACGTCCATGGTGTGGGTGCGCGCGGCGGGGCCTTGTCCGATGATGATGTCCAGTTTGTAATCTTCGAGCGCGGAATACAGAAGTTCTTCTAGCGTCGGCTGCAAGCGATGGACTTCATCGATGAATAAGACCTGCTTGTTGCGGACGTTGGTGAGGATTGCGGTCAGGTCTCCCTTGATTTGCAGCGTGGGGCCGGAGGTCTGTTGAAAAGGCACACCGAGTTCGTTGGCGATAATTGTCGCCAAAGTTGTCTTGCCGAGGCCCGGAGGACCGTAGAGCAAAACGTGATCGAGGGCTTCGCCGCGCGACCGCGTGGCTTCGATGGCTACGGCTAGATTTTCTTTGACTTTGGCTTGGCCAATGAATTCAGCGAGGCGCTGCGGGCGGAGCTTTAGCTCAAAGGAAGAATCGTCCTCGAACGGAGCGGCGGAGACGATGCGCTCGCGATCTTGCGGAATTTTGGGGACGTTTCTCAGCGTAGCCACTGGACGGATGTTACCAGTTCTCAGTTGTCGCGTGCCAGAGTTCACGAGCTAGCTACGAATCTCGCGCAGTTGCTCGAGCCAAGCTTCGCCTTCGGGCCATGGTCCGTAGCCGGAGGCGGCGTTAATGTGGCCGGCGTTAGCGATTGTGACGAGCCGGCTTCCCCAGGAATTCGCGAAAAACTCCGCACGCCCCTGAGTCAGATAAGGATCGTCCCCACCGGCAACGACGACGGAACGAAATGGCAATTTCTCTAGTGGCATAGGATTGAATCCCGTGCATCCGGGAGGAAACGTGGGAGCGTCTATGTCGGTCGGAGCGACTAAAAAGGCGGCGGTGATTCGGCCTTCGCAGTCGGCGTACTGAGCAGCATAGTGAGCGATGGTTGCGCAGGCCAGGCTGTGGCCGGCTAAAACCACCGGGGCCCCGATCTGAAGTATGTGGGCATGCAGGGTTCGGACCCAGTCTTCGCAATCAGGGGTGTCCCAGTTGGCTTGCTGAACTCGATGGTATTCGGGGTGATCGGCTTCCCAGAGGCTCTGCCAGTGTTCGGGACCGGAATTGTAGAGGCCGGGGATTAGAAGGACTGAGGCGATTTTCATGATCAGTTTTAATGTCGATGGTTTTCGATCGATCGGTTATAGAAAGAGAAGCTCTTCGCCTCCCCCGACGGCAGAGTCACAGTTGTTTGAATCACGCCGCGTTTATCGTCAAACAAATAGTCGTACCGATACACATCACCATTGGCTAATTTCTGTTCTGAAACGCGGCTGGCATCTTTGTAGACGTTTTTGAGCAGCACTCTCCCAGTTCCGTCTAGAACCGCCGTCATAAGATACGGATCGTAACCGCGGGCATGCAGGAGTTCCTTGTATTCGAAACGATATAGCGTGTGCGCGCTGTCCGACACAGCGTCGAGGTGCCCAGAGCGGTCGTAAGAATATCTGCGGATGCGGTCCGTATTATCTTGCGCTTCGCTAATTCGGTCTGCGGTGTCGTATGTGAAGGTGATGGTTTGGCCTGACGGAGAAATTAGCTGCCGCAAGTTGCCCAGCTTATCGCGTTTTAGCTGAAGGCGGTTGCCGTGTTCGTCTCGCATCTCAATCGGCGCGCCCTGCGCACACGTCTTCGCGAAATACGAATCGGGAAATAGGAACTGCCATCCATTGCGAAAATTCATCGTCCAGCCGTTGCCGTTCCAATTGATCCGGGCGTCGTAAAATTCAGATCCCGCATTACCGTTTCGGAAGACCGCATCCTCGTAGCGCGTGCCCTCTGAAATCCGCGGGAAATAAATCTGGCGTCCATCCTCGAGATTGAGGTTCATGTAGGTGTACGGAAACCTGGTTCCGGTTGGGCAAATGTCGTAAGGGTGATTTCCGCCCACACCGAACGCTCGGCTATGTTCGTCCCAGACGCGATGTGTCCGGGTCAACGAGAGAGGCATTACACCAGCAACAAAGATGTCCGTCTGTCGCAGCTTAAACATTCCCGAATCCAAAGCGACCTCAAACTGGTTGACAGGCGCGTCGTGTCGAACCGTTGGCTTGATCAGCGAGATGGAGCTCGCGAATCTGACTCCCTTGGACTCGGGCGTCATCGAAATCACGACCGAAGGGTAGGACGCATCCGATGCAGGAAAGAAATCACTGATCGGGAGCAGCTCTATTTTTGTGGGATGAGAGACTGGCTTCCATCGTATGAGAACCACCATCGCGGCGAACAGCACCAGCAGTACAATCCATTTCCAGAGCGGCGGATGCCAGAAGCTGCGTGTAGGCATGGAATTCCGGTGTCACTTAAGAACTAGCCTTATTCCGACGGATACCAATTCAGCAGTCTGACTTCGATGCCGGTGCCTTCCAGTGCTTTTTGAAATACCTTGAGATCGGATCCGCGGTAGTGATAGGGGATGACGATTTTTGGGTGAAATGCTTTGACCGCATCGGCTGCCTCTTCGGGTGGCATCGTATACGGCAGATTCATACACACAAAAGCCACATCGATATTTTTCAGGGCGCGCATCTCGGGAATGTTCTCAGTGTCGCCCGAGAAATAGAAGCGCTTGCCTCCGTAGGTGAGGACGTAGCCATTGCCGCGTCCCTTGTCGTGAAAGAATTTTCCCGGGGCAGGGCCGCGCTTGATGTTGTAGGCAGCGATAGCTTCGATGGTCCAGGCCTGCCAGATTTTGGTTTCTCCGTTGGCGATCGGTTTTGCGGTAGTGACGGTTTGGACCACAGGCGGAGGCGCGAAAATCTCAGTTCCCGGCTTGCTGATTTCCTTAATCGACTCGGGATCCATGTGGTCGCTATGAATGTCAGTAATCAGAATGAGGTCGGCTTTGGGGAGTCCTGAGAACTTCGCGGGCTTGGTGGGATCTAGGTAGATAATTTTTCCGCCCGCTTCGATCAGCGTGCTGGCGTGATACAGCGGAGTGATTTTTACCGCGCCGGCTGATGTGGGAAAGATTTGCGTCTCGGTTGCGGCAATAGCGACTGACGCGAGCGCGATAAAAGAGCAGATAAGAATCAGGATTCGTTGCATGCTGACCTCGTTGAAATTCTAATTCTAGCTAAGTTTGACATTGTGACACATAATGTGTCACAATGCATCCATGCCTTCTGTAAATTTGCGCCAGCTCCGCGATACACGCCGCCTAAAAGCTTGGCTTCGAGCGGGAAGCACCGTCGAACTGCGGGAACGCGATCGCGTTATCGCCCGGATCGTTCCCGAAAACACGGAACGAAAAGCGGCGAAATGGCCGGACTTCGAGGCTCGTGCCAAGAAAATATTTGGCGACCGAGTTCTCCCGAATGTCGTCCTTGAAGATCGGGGACGTTATTGAGCGTTTACGCGAAATGCCGAGTTCCAGCGATCAAATTCGGCTCGTTCCTCTTCATGCCTCCACGAGGAGAGCTCTTGACATGTGGCACAGCATGTGACACATTGAGGCATGCCGTCGGTTAACATTCGACAACTTCGCGATACCAAGCGGTTAAAGAGTTGGCTCCGAGCCGGCAAGACCGTAGAACTTCGAGAACGAGACCAAGTAATCGCGCGGATCGTTCCCCAGCAAGCACCCGTAGCTCAAGGGAACTGGCCTGACTTCGAAGCTCTGGCCAAAGAAATTATTGGGGATCGCATCCTCTCCGGAGCCGATCTCCTGATTGAGGAGCGCGGGCGCTATTGAGCATTTACATCGACTCAAGTTTTCTGGTTTCGTTGTATTTGAGTGACCGTCACTCGCACGCAGCCCGCCAGCGCATCAGGTCAACTCCACCCCTGTGGTTTACGCCTCTCCATAATTCTGAATGGGCACACGCCCTTGGCCAGCACATCTTTCGTGCGGAGCTATCGCTTTCTGAAGCGCAACGCATGAATGCACGAAGGGAAGAACATGCATCAGCGGGACGCTGGATTTCACTACCGATGCCGGAAAATGCCTTCGAACTGTGTGCCGACCTCGCCCGCCGCTATGGGCCGAAACTCGGTATCAGGACCCTGGACAGCTTACATGTCGCCTGCGCCCTCGAACTCAAAGCGGAACGGTTCTGGACCTTTGACGAGCGGCAGGCGAAATTGGCCAAGGCTGTGGGGATGAAGATTGCGTGATCCCTTCGTCTTCGTGCCATTCTGAAACGATACGAGGAACAGAAAGCTGAGGATATTTACTCTTCTTCTTCCTTCACATCGCCGCGCGCTGCCTTGGCCTTCTCGATAATCTTTTCCTGCAGCAGGCCAGGGACAGCGTCGTAGTGATGCATTTCCATATTAAAACTGCCGCGGCCCTGCGTCATCGACGTGAGATCGACGCCGTAGGTCAGCATTTCGGACATGGGCACTTCGGCTTTCACAACGGTGTTGCCGCTCTTGTTGTCCATACCCTGAATGCGGCCGCGGCGGCTGTTGAGGTCGCCCATGATGCTGCCGGCAAACTCATCAGGAATTGTGATTTCGGCGGACATCACTGGTTCAAGCAGCGTGGGCTTGGCCTGTTCCATGGCCTTTTTGAAGGCGATTCGTCCCGCCATTTGAAACGACATGTCGTTCGAATCTACATCGTGATACGAGCCATCGTAGAGAATGACGCGGAAATCGACGACGGGAAATCCGGCCAAATAACCGCGGGCTGCGGCATCTTTGATCCCCTTTTCAATGGCGGGAATGTAATTTTTCGGAATCGCGCCGCCGAAGATGTCGTTGACGAACTCGAACTCGCCGCCTCGGGGTAGCGGTTCCATCTTGATTTTGCAATCGCCGTATTGGCCGTGCCCACCGGTCTGTTTTTTGTGACGGCCCTGTACGTCGGCTTTACCGCGGATGGTTTCGCGGTACGGAACTTTCGGCGCCTTGAGAATCACTTCGGTGTGATAGCGCTTCTTCATCTTCGAAACCACGACTTCGATGTGTTGCTGGCCGGTTCCGGCGATGAGAAATTCCTTGGTTTGGGGATCGCGGAAGAAGCGCAGCATGGCATCTTCCTCCATCAGTTTGTGGATACCGGGGCCGAGCTTGTCTTCGTCGGCGCGGCTCTTGGGTTCGATGGCGAAAGTGATAGCCGGCTCGGGCAGATGAACTTTTGGATACTGGATGGGCGCGCTCTTGTCACCGAGCGTATCTCCGGTGAGCGTGTCTTTCAGTTTGGAAACCGCTCCAATGTCTCCGGCGTGCAACTCGGTTGCGGGCACGGCGGTTTTGCCTTGCATGATCGAGATGTGGGCGAGCTTTTCCGATGAGTTGCGGCTGAAGTTTTGCACGGCGGCATCGTTTTTGAGCACGCCGGAAAAAACTTTGAAGTAGGAAATTCGTCCAGCGAAGGCGTCGGAAATGGTTTTGAAAACGTAGAGTGAAACTGGCTCGGTGTCGGCCTCGTGACGCTTTGGTGGTTCGCCGTTTCCTGACGCGGCGGGTTCCCCCTGAATCCATTCATGCTCGGAGGGGGCGGGTGTGTAGTCCACGATGAAGTCCATCACGCGGTCGGCGCCGACGTTGCCGAGGCCAGAGCCAAAAATTACCGGAAAGATTTTGTCCTCGCGAATGGCATTGTGCAAGGCCGGAATCAGGTCTTCGACTGGAATGGTGCCTTTCTCGAAAAATTCTTCCATCAACTTGTCGTCGCCTTCGGCGATCAGTTCGACCAGTTTTTCGTGGGCTTCCTGAGCCTGATCTTTCAGGTTGGCGGGAATATCGGTTTCCTTCCCTTTGCCATTGCCGCCCAGTTCGTAGGTGTAGGCCTTCATCTGAACCAGATCGACTACGCCATTAAAGTTCTTTTCTTTGCCGATAGGCAGTTCCAAAGGAATCACCGCCCGGCCAAAGGCATTGGTCAACGATTCGAGGACACGTTCAGCGTCGGCGCGCTC
Organism: Terriglobales bacterium; assembly: GCA_050012915.1. Classification (GTDB taxonomy): domain Bacteria; phylum Acidobacteriota; class Terriglobia; order Terriglobales; family Acidobacteriaceae; genus JABDBE01. The sequence continues at coordinate 6,458 of JBEKGG010000161.1, forward strand.
GCGATCCATGCGGCTGGCCACGATCAGCCGGGGCGTTTTGAATTCTTCGCAGTAGTTCCAGACACGCTGGGTTACGACTTCGACCCCGGCTACGCCATCCACAACAACGACGGCTGCGTCGACTACGGGCAGCACCATTTTCGCTTCGTGGACGAACATATTGAATCCGGGCGTGTCGACGATGTTGATTTTGGTTTTACCCCACTCGACATAAGCCAGCCCGGCCGCGATCGACATCTTGCGGGCGATTTCTTCGTCGTCCCAATCCGTGGTCGCGGAGCCGTCGTCGACTCGGCCAAGGCGCGGAGTTGCCCCCGAGGTATACAGCATGGCCGAGACCAAAGAACTTTTTCCCGCGTGTCCGTGGCCCACCACAGCAACGTTGCGGATGTTTGCGCCTTCGTAAACTTTCACGGGTTCACTCCTTCAACCGGGATCATCTCAGGATCGCCGTGCTCGGCCATTTTGCCGGGCGAGGCTCAGCAATCTCCTGATCTGCGAATCTTTCCTGCGGCGGGCCCATAACGAACAAACGAAGAGGACAATCTACAGGCCAACGTCGACCAGCCTTTCCAAAACTAAGGATGCTACCACGGGCCCACTAGGCCTCTCAACTCGGCATGTTCTGATAGTTCCGTGTATCATCAAACCGCCATGCTTGGCAGGCGTACTAACGAACAATGGGTTGCACAATATGCGGGCAGCCATCAGCATCCCGTAAACCGGGTGTGCCATACCCTGGGAATTCCGGCGATCCTGATTTCGGTCGCGCTGTTTGTAGGTAGCATCTTCGTTCATCGGTTGTGGCTCTACGCGCTGGTGCTTTTCGTTTTGGGATGGACGCTCCAATTCATTGGCCACGCATTTGAACACAAGGAACCTGAATTTTTTCACGATTGGCGTTTCCTGTTTGTCGGCGTGCGGTGGTGGTGGGCGAAGATTCACGGCAAAGCGTGAAGGCGATCACAATCCACTACCCGCCGGAAGACTTGTGCTTTAATTCCCGTTGACTTATCCTTTGTCGATTCGTCTCTAAGATAGTCCTTATGCATCGTTTGACCGCGAGAGTCCTGCTGGTTTTGCTGCTGGTGGGTTCGTTTGTCCCAGTGGCTCTGGCGATCTCCGCCACACCGGCGCATGCCTGTTGCATGCGGAAGCCGATGCATGGGCGTCCTTCGCACGATTCTGAATTCCACGCTCCTCCGGGATGTTGCCAACACGACGGTTGCCGTAGCCTGACCGTTTCGCAGTGGGCACATTTAAGTCCGGCGGCGAACCTTCAGCGCACACAGACATCTGCGACTCTTTTATCTGAGCTGCATCAGAACCGTTTTGCCGTTTCGATCAATCACGCGCACTCTGGTCGCGCCCCTCCGCAGTTCTCCATCGCCTGATTTAAAAATAGCTGCCCGATTTCACCTCAGGGACTAAACCCGAGAGATGTTTTCGGCGCTTCGCGGCACGAGTGAATTCGTGCCCTTCCGAAACGATTGTGTCGGGAGATCTTTTCTCGCAGGTGCATAGGCAGCGTGGCCAACTGAAGCCCAACAGGAATGGAGAACTTTTATGAGACCAGCGGTTAGCTTGGCGGCTGTCTTATTGTTCTTATGCGCCACTGCATTTGCTACGATTTTCGGTTCCGTGCGCGGCATTATTCATGATCCTCAGCACCGTCCCATTCAAGGCGCGCGCGTGACATTAAAGGCACAAAATTCGGACTGGACAAAGTCCCAAGATTCTAACGATAGCGGAGAATTTGAATTCGGTTCGGTTCCCATCGGGAATTACACGGTCACGGTTTCGTCGAAGGGTTTTCAGCAGATGGGACAAGCAGTGATTGTTCAGTCCGACACTAGCCCAGTTTTGCATTTCGAGCTCGCGATCGCAGGCGCAAAGGAAACCGTCTCTGTCTCGGGTATTCCGGTTGAGGCGACAATGGACAGCGTGACGCCGACGACGACGGTGAACCGCATCGACATCCAGGAAACGCCGGGAGCGGACCGAAGCAACGGCATGCAGATGATCACAGACTACGTGCCCGCTGCCTATGTGACCCACGACATGCTGCACATGCGAGGAGGTCACCAGGTCGAGTGGCTGATTGACGGCGTTCCAATCCCCAACACCAACATCGCCACCAATCTGGGGCCGCAGATTGATCCGAAAGATATTGACTATCTCGAAGTTCAGAGAGGCAGCTACGATGCGGACTATGGCGACCGCACCTACGGAATTTTCAACGTCGCGCCACGAAATGGTTTTGAACGGGATCGTGAATGTGATCTGCTGATCAGCGCTGGCAATTTCTATCAGACAAACGACCAGATCAGTTGCGGAGGCCACACGCAACGATTTGCCTATTATGTCAGCGGGAACGGCAACCGAAGCAATTACGGACTTCAGACCCCGATTCCCCAAGTTGTGCACGACGCCGCGAATGGCTACGGAGGATTCGCCTCGTTGATCTTCAATCCCGATCCTAAGAATCAATTTCGGGTGGTGGCGTCGTTGCGGCGGGATTATTACCAGATCCCCATCGACCCTGATCCCACCTCAGCTGGGAATCTGATTTTGGAGTCGTCGGGGGAATCGCCCAGTTACGGCCTGCGCGATGCCGAGAGCGAACCCGACGGCTACGTTACGTTTTCATGGGTTCATACCTTCAATTCAAACATGCTGCTTACGGTTTCTCCCTTTTACCACTACAACGGCGCCGACTATAAAGGTGGACCGAATGATTATCCTGTCATCTCGACGGTGAATCAGAATGCAAATTACGCAGGTATGCAGGCGTCTTTCAGAGCGAGCTTTTGGAGAAACGATCTCGACGCCGGAGTGTTCGGATTCTTTCAGCACCAGTACAACTACTTCGACAACGTGTTCACTGACGGAAGCCCAAACTTTCCAGCGTCTTCCACGACCGTAAATGGGGGCGTCGCCGCTGAGTTCATCAACGACAGGTTCAGAGTAACCTCATGGTTGACCTTGATCGCGGGGCTTCGTCAAACCGAATTTAATTCCTCCATTTCGGAGAACGAAACCGACCCTCGCTTCGGCGTTGCCCTGAAAGTGCCGCGTCTGAATTGGGTTTTTCGCGGCTACTATGGTTACTTCTATCAGGCCCCGCCGTTGGTGACAGCCACTGGCGCACTCCTCGGTTTAGCAAACAGCCAGAATTTTACTTTCGCTCCTCTGCACGGAGAGCGGGATATCGAATCGCAGTTCGGTGTCACGATTCCGTATCGCGGCTGGACGCTTAGCGCCGATACTTATGAAACCAGAGCGCGGAATTGGCTCGATCACAACAATATCGGAGAGTCGAATCTTTTTTGGCCGATCACCTGG
>JBEKGG010000162.1:0-9785 GCA_050012915.1 Terriglobales bacterium
TCATCATCCGCAGGCCCGGACGAGAGGAATTTATTGCCGATCGCCCTTGTCGACGCCACCGAGTATACCCTTGCCGACAAGATAAGAAGTAATCCCGGAAGGTGTGGCCCTCGACGCCAGTTTTACATCTCCGTCTATCTGAGCTACTTTACATAGTCTGGAGATGACCATGAACTATCTCATTACGGGGGCGACTGGAAACATCGGTTCGCTTGTCGTCAATCGCCTTCTCGATCGCGGTGAGCGCCCGCGAGTTCTGGCGCGCGATGCGCAGAAAGCACTATCGCGCTACGGCGATCGGGTGGATATCTTTGTCGGCGATTTCTCGGATGCGACCTCGATGGCGGCAGCACTTTCGGGTGTCGATGCTTTCTTGCTGGTTAGCTCGGTGGACGATCTTGCGGCGCGAGACGAAGTGGCAGCGAAGGCGGCAAAGGCCGCGGGTGTGAAGCATCTGGTAAAGATATCGTCGATGTCCATACCGCAAAAAAACATCATGACAGGCATGTGGCACGCCCAAGGCGAAGCCGTGGTCCGCGCCACCGGAGTTCCGTTCACGTTCGTCCGGTCGGCAGGGTTTATGGAGAATTGTCTGCAGTGGGCGAGGTCGATCAAGTCCGAAGGGGTTGTCCGTTCATCCGCCGGCGACGGCAAAACCCCGGTCATTCATTCTCAAGATATCGCCGACGTTTCCGTAAAGGCATTGACGACGCAGGCGTACATCGGCGAGACGTTGACAGTCTCCGGCCCGGAAATGCTCAGCTATCCCGAGATGTTGGCGAAGATCGGCGCTGTGATAGGCAAGCCGCTCCGGTACGAAGTGCTCTCCGATGAAGAGGAGCGTCGCCAGTTAGTCGCGAGGAACCGGCCTCCGCACATGGTCGATGCCATCCTCTCGATTTTTCGGGCGACGCGCGAAGGGCGCATAGCAGGGGTCACCGACACCGTCGAGCGCGTCCTCGGACGAAAGCCGCTCACTTTCGATCGGTGGCTGGAAGAACACGCCGCTGCGTTTCAGTGATCGAAGCTCGCTATTGCGCACTGTGAACCACCCGCCCCTGCAGAAGACGCAAGGAGCCTGAATCGTGATCTTTCGGAGTGCTAAGATCGGTTCGCAGGACATTCGGCCCAATGAAAGTCAGCAGACAATAGCTTCATGGTAGAAAAATCTATGTCTAATTCCACACAATCAGGCTTGAGTCCTGAGTTTGCAGCCAGCATCCGCGAGACCCTGCTTGTTTGGGCAGCCCGCGAACTGGAAACCACCAAGAAAGTCCTGGCCGCGATTCCTGATGCCAAGGCCGACTACCGCCCCGATCCCCATGCGCGCACCGCGTGGGAGTTGGCATGGCATCTGGCTAGCTTCGACATTCATGTCATGAACGGAATTGCCGATTTTAAGCTCAACCTGGACGTTCCGGATGACAAAGACAAACTCAAGACGGTTGCTGAACTAATCGCTTGGTACGAAAAGAATTTCAAGCGTGCCGCAGACCGGATTCGCGCCATGACCCCGGAACAATTGGCAACTCCAATTGATTTTCTCGGAGCCTTTAAACTTCCGGCCGTGACTTATCTTGCATTTTTCAATAACCACAGGGTTCATCACCGTGGACAATTGACGACCTACCTCCGTCCCATGGGCTCAAAATGCCCCGCGATCTATGGGGACAGTTTCGATGAGCAGTTGCAGAGAGCTCCGGTCGTTACGACTTCGCGCTCGTGAGCAGAGCCACGCAAGGTCAATCTCGACAAAGTGCGGCCGTATTCGGGGGTTGGCACTAGACGCCCGTTTTACACTTCCGCCATATCTGAGCTACGTTACATAGTCACGGAGATGACCATGAACTTTCTGATTACCGGACCGACAGGAAACATCGGTTCGCTTGTCGTCAATCGCCTTCTCGAACGCGGTGAGCGGCCGCGAGTTTTGGTACGCGATGCGCAGAAAGCGCGATTGCGCTACGGCGATCGCGTCGATATCTTTGCCGGCGATTTCTCGAATGCGACGTCGATGACAGCAGCACTTTCCGGTGTCGATGCTTTCTTGCTCGTCAGCTCGGTTGACGACCTCGCGGCACGAGATGAAGTGTCGGCGAGGGCCGCAAAGGCTGCGGGTGTGAAGCATCTGGTAAAGATATCGTCGATCACCGTGCCGCAAAAAAACATTGGGACGGGGCAGTGGCATGCACGCGGCGAAGCTGCGGTTCGCGCCAGCGGAGTTCCGTTCACGTTCGTCCGGTCGGCTGGGTACATGGAGAATTGCCTGTGGTGGGCGAGTTCGATCAGATCCGAAGGGGTGGTCCGTTCCTCTGCCGGCGAGGGAAAGAGTCCGGTCATTCATTCCCAGGATATTGCCGACGTTGCCGTGAAGGCAATGACGACGCAGGCGCACATCGGAGAGACGTTGCCGGTGACCGGCCCGGAGCTGCTGAGCTATCGCGAGATGGTGGCGAAGATCAGTGTTCGACTGGGGAAGCCTCTCCGGTACGAAGTGCTCTCCGATGAAGAGGAGCGTCGACAGTTAATCGGGAGGAACAGGTCGGCGCACATGGTCGAAGCCCTCGTCTCAGTCTTTCGGGCAGTGCGCGAAGGGCGCATGGCGAGGCTTACCGATACTGTCGAACGCGTCCTGGGACGAAAGCCACTCTCTTTCGATGAATGGCTGGAACGTCACGCAGGAGTGTTTCAGTGATCGAAGTTGGCCATCGCGCACTGTGAACTTTAACGACTAGGCGACGATCTTGTAAGGGCGCATCATCTCGTTGTCTTCATGCTCGAGCACGTGGCAATGCCAGACGTAGCGAAACTCGTCGCCAGGTTTAGCGACGGTTCCCGTGGGCAGATCGAAGCGGGCGATGACGCGCGTGACGTAGCCGGAATAGGTTTTGATCGTATCTTTCCAGGCGGGGCGCTCGTTGGATTCCGGAGGCATCGGGATGCCGGTGAACACAAGTTTTCCGGTTTGCAAATAAGCTTTCGTATCGAAGGGCTGGCGGTTCAGCACCTGAAATTGAACCAGATGAAGATGGATGGGATGCACGTCGCCAGTGGTGTTGGCGAAGGACCAGATCTCCATGGAGCCGGCTTTCGGATCTTCCGTAATCGGATCGTCCCAGTGCTTTTGGCCAAGCAGACCGATCATGGTATAGCCGTCGGAGGGTCGATCCATTTCCGTGAGAGCCAGCGTTCTTTCGCGGACAGCAAGCGCCGGGTCCAGCGGAGAAAATGGAATCAGTACCTCTGGAACCGAACTAGTATCGATGCCGGAAAGCGGCTTCGTCACTTTGAAGAGCATCACTTCGGAAGGCACGATCTCGCCGCCGCGAGCGTAGGGCGCGGGAGCGTCATTGATCATCGCGAGGTTCGCGCCCTTGTGCTGAGAGAAATCAATCACGATGTCGAAGCGCTCGCCGGGAGAAAAGATAAGGTAATGCAATCTCAAAGGAGCCGGTAGCAGGCCACCATCGCTTCCGATCTGAATAAAGGGTGGGGCATCCACGGGTTTGCCCGTCGGCTTGCCGGCCGCATCCGCAGGAACCAATGTCAAGTGATAGAAGCGGGCGTTTGAACCGTTGACCATGCGATAGCGATATTTGCGCGGCTCGACTTCAAGAAACGGCATGGCTTTGCCGTTCACGCAAATCGCATTGCCGAAAAACTCTTGTACCCATACTGGATGCGTGCCGTTCGGCGCTGGCGGATACAGCAGCGATCCATCGGCGTTGAAGCTTCGGTCTTGAATCATGAGTGGAATCTCGTACGGACTGCTGGGAAGGTTAAGACTATCTTCTTCCGGATCGCGAATCAGATAGAAACCGGCGAGACCTGCGTAAACATTCAGCCGAGTGATGCCGAGAGCGTGATCGTGATACCAAAGCGTTGTAGCCGCTTGATCATTGGGATAGTGACAGGGATCGGCAGCGCGCGCGGCCCCGAAGCGGCCATCGGAAGTTACCCAGGCGTCAGGATAGCCGTCGCTTTCCGGCATTACGCGAGCGCCGTGAACATGCGTAACCGTGCGGACTTCGGGCACGTCTTGTCCCTCGCCGTGAATGGTGTAGTCGAGCGGGAGAAAGTGCTTTTTAGGAAGCTGATTAATCCATTTCACCGAAATGGGTTGCCCCTTGCGCACTTCGAAAGTTGGTCCCGGCCACATTCCGTTGTGGTGGCTGGTGGGAGATCGCTGTGAGCCCGATGGCGAAACGGACGCATCTGCATCTGGACGGTCGCGGCCCGTGGGCGAATGACCGGCGGAATCGCCAACGGAGTAACGTAACTGGCGAGCGTGATTGGTAAAGGGGCTCGATGGGTCGGTCGACTCGGGGAAACTTGCAGATTGGCAGCGGGCATGTTCATGCCCGGCATAGCAGTCGCCTGTGCGAACAGCTCTCGGCGAGCGGCGACGAGGCCAGCGCCCGCACAAAAACCCATTCGCCGGCGAGGTACTTCATGTAGGGAGCGTCGCCATTCTCGATGTCGTACATGCCCAGAGCTGTGGAACCTTCACCCGTGGTTTGATTGTTGAAAGGAACGGGCTGAGGGTTTCCATTGCTGCCGGCTCCGATGGTCACTTCGACCCAGGAAAAAAGATCGCTCAGGCAGCCGCTTGGGTTGTTTGTGGTTGAGTTTGCGGTCGAGCAGTCTGTCTGTTGCTACATCTGATAGAAGCGGTGAACCGGGCTGGCGGCGTAATCGTCATACTTCACGCCGGGTGTAAGCCGGAATGGGCCGTCCGATAGCTTATTTACGTTGCGGATGCGCGTGTCGATCGTGTCTTTGGGCAAATTCGTCGCGCCCGTTGTTAAAAATCTATAGTACTTGCCGAAAAGATCGGGTTCGGCCAGTTTCGCGACAGCCTCAGTTTGAAATGGCGCAGGGTCTGCATTGCTCGGGGCGGTCGGCGCGCCTGCAGTCATCGCCGGCGGGAGAGGTTTGTAAGCCGCCTTGCCAGCGGGGCTTATCGCGTAGGTAGCCTGGTCGAGCGCGCTATTTTGTTGGGCCAGTGCATAATTGGGACCCGGTTTGCCGTCTCCTGTGACAATGCCCTTGGAAAGCAGGTTGGACACGGTCTGATTGCCAACCGGCTGATAGGTTCCGTAAACGTGATCGAAGCTGCGATTCTCTCCGATAATCACGATGACGTGTTGGATTGGAGTTGCCGTGGTGGGTTTCTTCCGAGTTTCAGCGGCCAGGCTCGGCGGAGCTACCAGGTTCACGACGGTAGACAGCAAAGCTGCGGCTAGTCCGAAAAACCGGCAGGTCGCGCCGTAGACATTTCTACACTGCATTCGATTTCCTCCGGAAGGGGACTTTCAATCACGGCTGTCCCCGACACCGCCCAACCTTGCCACTGCTGCGGCTACGGCGCGATGACCCAATCGTGAATCTTCGTTTAATAGTTCGCTACGGGCGTGACACAAAATGCAGATCTGTGGAAAAGTGAGTGTCGCATCTATGAGCTCTCACGAAATGGCGTTTGTCGATTCGTTCGTCCTGAAGCCGGGCGACGACGTTTCGCGGCGATCGTAAACGCCCAAAAACCCGTCCAAGCGGGGAGCTTGGACGGGGCGCCGTACGGGCGTTTGAACGCACGATGCCAAATCACCTGCTTCGCCCGTGCACGATTACTGTATCTCTCTATTCAATTCCTCGCATATTTGTAACGAGTGTCCGATCGGCAAACATGCTTTCCCTAACCCTTCTTCCAAGCAACTCGCTAGTTCATTGCGCAGCGTCTGGCAAGGGTCGGGTCCGTAGAATGCGACGACGTACGCTGTGTCGTTTTCGGTTGCATTAAAAACGATACCGATGGGCGTCTCCGTTGTGGTACCTAACACCTGCCAGTACCTGAACGGCTCGGCCGCATTGGGCGGAAATGCTAACGACGACAGCGCACTTATGGCTTCGGGGCCGCTCGTGTTAACTGTGGTCGATGGCGTACTCCAGGCTGGGTTTGGGGGCGCGTTCGGACTGACCAGTGCGATGGGAGTTCCGTCCGTCAAGAACACGCCGTGGTCAATGGAAAATGCGAAGGTGGTTACGAAACAGCCGGTCTTGGGGCAGGAGCCGTCCCCGGTGGCCTCGTACCAGGCGGTGGCGAGCGTATTCCCGGATCCCGGGCATACGGTCAAGGAACTGTTCCAGCTTATCGTGCCCTGGTTGTCCCAAAACACGAACTTATAGCCGGTATATGTGTCGGCGGTCTCCGGGGTACATGAGGTCACATTGTTGTTGCTAAGAATGGGACCGTCGGGCAGCACTTGATAGTTGACTGTAACTTGCTGCGCGTTCGCAATGCCCACGCCTGAAATGAGCGATAGAATGCATACCGCGAAAGAAATAGAGATTTTGTCGATGATTTTCATTGTCTTCTCCTAATTATTGAATTTTGTGACTGTCTATTTGTTGGGCCTCCAATGGGTCGCTACGAAAGCCCTTCACTTGATAAAGCGGGAATCTGGGGGCGGCGGTGTCAGGCTCTCGAAAAGAAAATCTGGGCCCGGTATCGCTGGCTTGCCGATCGCCTGAAGCAGATCCAGTATGCAGTCGCAGGCGCGTTTCTCTTTAGTAATTCTGCGAACCTTCGCAGCGGACGCGATCGAGTTCCTTCACGTCGGCCGAGATGGTGCCCGATATAATGCCTGCATGTACACGCCTCAGGCTGGGATCTTCGCCCTTGGAACGTCCTCTCACGCGTACCTGGAGTTTGACATTCTGGACGCGAAGAAACGCAAGCAGTTTGCCTCTACAATCTCCGCTATTCGTGAACCGCGAACCACTACCGGAGGAGTGAACTTCGTTATCGGATTTCGACCTGAGCTCTGGCGCGATATTGTTCCGGGCGACGCTCCGCCGGGCATCGAGGGCTTTAACAACGAGATCCGTGGCACAGAAGGATTCGTCATGCCAAGCACGCAACATGATGCGCTGGTATGGCTGTCTGGCAGTGCTTACGACGTTATCTTCGATATGGCCCGCTCGGTCATCCATGACCTCGCAGGCCAGGGCTCACTCCAGGAAGAAACCTCTAGTTGGTCTTACCGGCATGATCGCGATCTTACCGGTTTCGTCGATGGCTCGGAGAATCCTACGCTCCTCGACGCTCCTATCGCGGCACTCTTACCTGAGGGAGTTCCCGGCGCAGCCGGCACAATCCTGTTGCTTCAAAAGTGGAAACACAAAACATCGGAGTGGGAAGCTCTGCCGGTCGAGCAGCAGGAGCGCATCATGGGACGCACCAAACTCGGCAGCATCGAACTTGAGAACAAGCCAGCGGACTCGCACGTTGCTCGCACTGATCAAGATGAATTTGGGAATATCTTTCGCCGCAATATGCCCTACGGAAAAGTCGACGACCACGGCACCATGTTCGTTGGATTCAGCGCAGACCAGAAGCGGCTTTCCAGAATGCTCGATAGCATGGCGGGCCTAATCACCGGCACGCGCGACGCGCTCACACGCTACACTCAGCCGCTAACGGGCTCGTATTATTTCGTGCCTTCCGTCGAGAGCCTGCGGCGCTTACGGTGAGACGCGCACAAACCTCAGCTCGCATCGGGATTCGATCTTAACTCTCAAAATAAGAGCTTTGCTCCGAATTGAATGATTCGGGGCTGAGCGGTGCCGTAGGTATTCGACGAAGATGCGCCGGCCAGTCCCGTAATCTCTCCATATGTGGAATCGAGGAGGTTGCCATCTGGCTTGCCGAAATTGACATTGTTGAACGCATTGAAAAATTCTGCTCTGAATTCAAGATTGAGACGTTCGGTGAGCTTGGCGTTCTTAATTGCAGCGATGTCCGTTTCAAAATATCTCGGTCCGCGCAGGATATTCTTTGACGTATCGCCGAATGTCCCGATTGCGTTCGGTTGAAATGCGCTGGTGTTGAACCATTCTTGCACTTCTGCAGCGTGAGAACGGCCACCAGGCAGTATGGCTTGCTGAATACTAGGTACGGCAAGATCGGCGCGATCTCCTAACATGCCGCTCAAAGAATTATCGACATTGCTGAAGAGGGAGAACGGAAATCCAGACTCCCACAGAACTGTGCCGGAAACTTGCCAGCCATTCACGACTGCGCCAACTACCTTGGGCAACGCCGCATGAGGGAACATATACTCGCCGTTGATTTTGAAAACCTTCGAAACATCGTCGTCCGAGGGACCATAATCGAAGTAGCGGCCGCAGTAGCAGGTGTTGGTTAAGTATGGAGACCCGCCTATCGGGGCGAAGTCATCCAGTTCCTTGGACCATGTAAAGTTGGAGAGAAATGAGAACCCATGAGTCATGCGCTTTTCGACGGTTATCTGGGCGGCGTTGTAATTGCTGTTGACTCCGGAATTTATGGAACCAATCGAGCCATAATTAGGATAGACAAGTCGCTCAGGTTCGTTCGCCAACGTGGAATTCGGTTGGCCCGTCAGGGGATTGTTCCCAGGTATATAAATAGCGGGATTCAATTCCAGCAAACCGTTTTCCTGGTCACCCGTTCCGCTGAGGCGACGTCCGGTATTCCCCACATAGGACATGCGCAACATCCAGTCCTTCTTAAACCCTTGCTCCGCCGTCAGATTCCAGGAGAGCACCATGGGTAAACGGAAGTGGCGGTCAAATATCTGACTAAAAGAAATACCTCCGTCGGGGAAGGTTGCGTTCGGGCCGGGATTGACGGGACCAAATTGCCCCGGAAACGGGTTGGCCACTCCTCCGCTTCCATACGGGTCAGCCAGGCTCACGTTAGCTAGGTTGATGATTGGAGCAAAAGGCGGAACCCCAACCACATCTTCGAAGGCAACTGTGTTCGGGGCTTCGTAGTAATAACCGACACCGCCACGAAGGCTCGTATTGCCATTTTCTGTAACCCGGTAGGCGAAGCCTAGACGGGGTGCGAAGTTTTTCGCATTGTTGTAAATGGATGATGGCGGGCATCCGGGATCATGATTTCCGCCGCCGAACAGCATGTCGGTCGGAGCATTGGGGAAACGAACAGATTGTGCTCCTGGAACAAAGCAGGCCACTCGCCCTTCGCTATCAGTGTATGGAAAGAAAGGATCCCAACGAAGTCCCGCGCTCAGCAGCAGCCGGGGAGTAGCTTTCCAATTGTCCTGCACGAAGAGGTTTTCCCGGTATCCGGTGAAATTCAGGTATAGCCCTCCGCCTTGCGTAAACGCACCCAGGTAGCCGGTTTCGAAATCGGCCAGTGGGCTGCCTGTCAGACCCTCAAAGTCGAAAACTCCGCTTTCCTGGTACTGATTTCCCATAGGCAGGCGAATCCGCATAAATTCACCGCCGAATTGCAACTCGTGCCTGCCCTTCATCCAGGTAACAACTTCACGCACAGATTGATCACCGCGATTCCAATTTCCGTAAGGCGTTCCCGGAAGAGTAAAGTCTCCGCCTACCGTGACATTCAGGACGGCGGCGTTGCCTCCTCCCAAGTTTTGTGGCACTGCCATATTCACGCCAGCATCGGCCATGCTGAAGGGAGCCGAGGAAAGGGTTGTGCCGTTCACACTGTTGTAGCCAAAGTAAGTGCTCAACAGAAGGCTGGACGAAATCGTATAGATGTCTACGACACTGATGTTTTTTAGAACCAGATGTTCGGCATCGGCTCGCAACTGCAGAAGGTTCGACGGGGGCGGAACAAAGACGGGGTCCGTATAATTCATCTGGAAATAATGACCGCTGAGATGATGCTTACCGGTGTTGAAGTCTATCTTAGCCAAATATTCGTCCGTGTCCTGAATATCTGGGCCTCCATTAAACGTGAGTTGATCGTTCGG
>JBEKGG010000163.1:0-16498 GCA_050012915.1 Terriglobales bacterium
GGAATTCCATTGAGGATGCTCCTTCGGCCCATTCCCGCCCCACTCCCACGCCGATGAGCAAACCAAGCCTCACCCGACGCACGAGTGCGCAGGATCTTCGATTCAACCCCCTCAATTAGAACTGCCCCTGGATTCGGCCCGCCATGTCCTTGACTGGACATGGATTACTGCTCATGCAAACTGCGGAGACCCCGTGATTGCGCATATCCCAGACCTGGGAACGCGCTGTAGGAAGGGAAGGAGCCGCCCACCACGAGACAGGCGGCTCAATTTCGATCAGTCTTGCTCTTTCCGAGCTTTTTTCCGGCTGCGCTTGCGCGCCAATGCTTCCTTCACGCGCTTTTTCTCGCCGGGCTTCAAATAAAAGGAGTGGCGCTTGACCTCCTTAATGATGTCTTCCTGCTGCACCTTGCGCTTAAAGCGCCGCAGTGCGTTTTCGAGGGACTCGCCCTCTTGCAATCTCACTTCTGCCAACGGAACTACACCCCCAAACCCGTCCAATGGGACTGCATAGTTATCGCAAGGTTTTGCGCACAAGTCAAGAACCATGTTGGAGGGGTGCAGGGTTGGCAGCTGTTGACTCCCGATATTGACCATCGCGAACCATTAGGCAAAAACACGTACACTGGCGATGATGGCCCTTGAATCAATCAACAACAACTGCCTGGTCCAACTCAACGCCGAGATCGTGGCCTGCACGCGTTGTCCGCGGCTGGTGGAATATCGCGAACGGATTGCCCGCGAAAAGCGCCGGGCTTACCGTGATTGCGAGTACTGGGGAAAACCGGTGCCCGGCTTTGGCGATCCCGCCGCACGGGTTCTTATTCTCGGGCTGGCTCCCGGAGCGCACGGCTCCAATCGCACTGGCCGGCCCTTTACCGGAGATGCGTCGGGCAAGTTCATGTATCCGGTTTTGTATGAGATTGGATTTGCCAACCAGCCCAACGCGACTGATCGGGACGACGGGCTAAAGCTTAAAGATATTTACATCACGGCAGCGGTTCGCTGCGCTCCGCCGGACAACAAACCCCTCCCGCAGGAACTGGCGAACTGCGCTCCGTATCTCGATCGCGAATTGGAATGTCTGAAGAACCTGAAAGTCGTGGTTGCGCTGGGGCGAATTGGCTTTGATGCGTATCTTAACTACCTCAAGCGACAAGGCCAACTCCCCAGCCGGAAAGCCTACATTTTTCAACACGGAGCGAAGTACAAACTACCGGATGGAAAGACTTTACTGGCCTCGTACCATCCCTCGAACCAAAACACTCAAACTGGAAAGTTGACTCGCCCGATGTTCGTAGGAATCTTTAAAGAGGCGGCAAAAATTGCCGATGAGTAAATAGAGGCGGCTGCCGCCAGGGCCGGAAAGCTTACCCTCCCCACAGTAGGGGACATACCAAAAAAGGGTTGCAATCTGGGGCAGCAGTCGCCGGTGTTTTTGCTGCGGAGCACGCGGCGCTCACGCCTGCACTAAAAACCCACGAAGACTGGCTCAGGCTCCAAAAGGATGCCCCATATTTCTTTTACGCGATCCTGAATGTCTTCCTTGAAAGCCACAATGTCTGCCGCAGTGGCATTCCCGCGATTCACGATTGCCAGGGCGTGCTTGCGGGAAATGCCGACAGCACCGTTGCCATATCCTTTGCTGAATCCGGAATGCTCGACCAGCCAGGCGGCCGAAATTTTCTTTTGCGTGGCGAGAGCCGGGAAGCTGGGAATTTGCAGATTCTTGGCCGCGGCTTGCGCCGTCAACCGCTCGAACTCTTCAGCCGAAAGAATTGGATTCTTGAAGAAAGATCCGGCGCTGCGGCAATCATCGTCGCCGGGAGTAATGAGCATGCCCTTTCCTGCGCGAATCTTTTTTACGGCGTCGCGAGTGTTAGCCAGGGTTGGTTTTTCGTTCCATCCGGCAAAGTATTTCTTGAGGTCGGCATAAGCGATGTACGCTTCGCCGCCATGCTTCAATAAATAATTTACCTGCAGAATTATGTAACGCCCGCGTTCGCTCGTATTGAAGATGCTGCTGCGATAACTGAAAGCACATTCTTCTTTGCCGAGTTCGTACTGTTGCCCATCCTTGAGATCTAACGCCAGCACCGAATCAATGCTGTTGCCGACCTCTTGGCCATAGGCTCCGACGTTTTGTACGGGCGTGGCGCCCACAGAACCGGGGATGCCGCTCAGGCATTCGAGGCCAGCGACGTTGTGAGCTACGACCATGCCAACGAATTTGTCCCAGTCTTCGCCAGCACCTGCCACGAATATGACGTGATCGCGACCGTGCCGATGATCGATTCCGGTAATTCCGATCTTGAGTACGAGGCCGGGCCAACCGCGGTCGGAAATTACCAGGTTGCTGCCACCGCCGAGCACGAACAAGGGCAAATTTCGCAAGCGCGAAAATTCGACCGCTTCGGATACTTCCGCAATGCTCGTTGCCTCGACGAAATAGCGAGCCGGCCCTCCAACTTTAAGGGTGGTGAGCGGGGCCAGGGGAACGTTTTCCGTGATGAGCATTAGGGTTATTCCAATATATACGAATGAAAAAAAGGTTTTGAGCGACGGAGGTTACGTTGGTTGGTTGGTGTCGCGGCCTGATGGGCGCGGCGTTTTGACAGTTCTGGTAGGCTATAAGAAAGCTCTCAAGGAGAAAAAATGTATCCAGAGATTATGGTGATTCCTATGCGGGAAGAGTTGACCCGCCTGGGTGTTCAGGAACTGCGTACCGTCGAGGAAGTTGACCGCGCCGTCGTCAACCAACCCGGAACCACGATGGTTGTGGTGAATTCGATTTGCGGATGCGCGGCTGGACGAATGCGTCCGGCGGTTCGCATTGCTTTGCAAAACTCGGCGCGCCCGGACAAGATGTTCTCGGTGTTTGCCGGACAAGACAAGGAAGCCACCGACCGAGCTCGCGGCTACTTTACGGGCTATCCGCCGTCGTCGCCTTCGATTGCGCTGCTTCGCGATGGGAAGCTGGTTCACATGATCCAGCGCAGTGACATTGAGCATCGGGAGGCGGTAGACATCGCGGCGGAACTCAAGAAAATGTTTGATAGGTTTTGTGCAGTTCCGGCGGGGAAGTAGTCCGAAGCTTTGTTCAAGCGAAGCGCCCACTGAGATCCGCATATTTGTTGTGGGGCATTCGTTAAAAAAGAATTGTCACTCCGAGCGCCGTCGTTGGCGCGACAAATCTGCATTTTGGTGGCTCCAAGCGACAGCAGATTCCTCGCTTCGCTCGGAATGACAATTTGGAATGAGAATCTGGGATGACGATTTGGTTCAGGTATTCGTCAGAACAAATCTTTTAGCCCCGCGAAGGTTTCGACTACCAGCAACCTGGTTGGTGGCTGGGCCTCGGCGACTTCTTCGTGCTCTAGAATCCAAGTCTGGCCGTGAGGCACGAAGACCGCGTTCAGTCCGGCAGCCAAGGCAGGATTAATGTCGGACTTTGGGCTGTTTCCCACCATCCAAGTGGAATCGCTGGATAGCTCGTACTTCGATACAATCGTGCGATAAGTAGCCACGTCTTTCTCGGCGACAATTTCTACCGCCGCAAAATATTCTTTCAGTCCAGAGCGTTCGACTTTGCCGGACTGCTCCGTGATGGCGCCTTTGGTCACGAGCATCAGATGATGGCGTTGGGAAAGATACAGAAGCGTTTCGGTCACGCCGCGAATAATTTCGACTGGGTGTTCGGCGATAGTGTGAGCGAATCCGCTGATGGTCTCATGCAGCGCCGGTGTCAATGGCTCGACGGCCAGACGTTCGAAAGTTTGTACCAGCGCATGACTGAAACTGTGCAGCCCATAACCGTGAGTGACGATGCACTCGCGCTCGACGTCGTTTAGAACCTCACGCACTTTTTCGGCGGAATATTCGTGATGGTTGAGAAACGAAATGAAACTAGCGATGGCGCGTTCGAAATAAATATTATTTTCCCAAAGCGTATCATCGGCATCGATGAGCAAGGTCTGAGGGCCGTTCGAACTGGAACTCTGAGTCATAACGTCGTAGCGATGTCAGTGTTGATTCGCAGCAAGTAAAACGATTAAGTGCAGAATGCTCTGTTAGAATACAACATTCATGTTCACGAAACTGGGCCCCTGCTTTGTACTGCTGCTTGCTTGTTTTATTCTTCCCATTAATATTTCAGCACAAAAAGAGAGTAAGCCAATGACTGGCTCCGCCGCTAAAGGAGCAGAGTCGGCTGGCATGCAGGTGGTTCCTGACCTCGACCAGCGTCTCGCCAAATTCCGCCGCGTAGAAATGCCGTTTCATTCCTCCGGCCTTAGTGCGCGCGAAGTGAAACTGGTTGAGAAGTTGGTCGATGCCTCGCGTCATCTCGAAGAAATCTACTGGCGTCAAATGGATCCGGATGGGTTGACGCTTTACGAATCATTGGCGACAAGCAAAAATCCAAAAGACGAAACACTGCGGCGCTACTTGTGGATCAATGCCTCGCGCTTCGATCTTCTCGACGGTAACAAGCCCTTCGTTGGCGAAACTCCGATGTCGCCGGGTCGCGGATTTTATCCGCAAAACCTGACTCGCGAACAGGTCGAGCAATATCTGAAGGCACATCCGGAAAAGAAAGACGAGATCTATGGTTCGTTCACCGTGGTGCGCTGGCACGGGGATCAACTGGAAGGGCTTCCGTATCACATTGCGTATCTGTCGTTTCTTGAGCCTGCGGCGAAGGACCTGCGTGAAGCTGCGGCTTTGAGCGACGATCCGGCTTTTGCGAATTTTCTGCGCCTGCGGGCCGACGCGCTTCTTACGGACGATTATTTCAAGAGTAATTTGGCATGGCTTGATTTGAAGAATCCGAAGTTCGATGTGATTTTTGCTCCCGATGAAACCTACGACGACGACCTGCTGGGCGTGAAAGCCACTTATGGCGCGGCGGTGATGATTCGCAACGGCGAAGAGAGCCGCAAGCTTGAGATGTTTCAGAAATATGTCGCGGATATTCAGGACGCTCTCCCGCTTGCGGCGGAAGACCGGCCATCCAAGCATGGACTTGAGACTCCGATGGAAGTAATGGACACTCCGTTTCGCGCGGGCGATTTGAACCACGGATATCAAGCCGTCGCGGATAATTTGCCGAACGATCCGCGGGTTCATGAACAGAAGGGCAGCAAGAAACTGTTTTTCAAAAACTTCATGGATGCGCGCGTGAATTACGTTGTTCTGCCGGTGGCGAAGCATGTGATGTTGTCAGCCCAGGCGGACAAAGCGTCGGGGGAAGGTTATCTTCTGGCAACGATCATGCACGAAATGTCTCACGGCTTGGGACCGGCGTTCGCGCGGACTGCGGCGGGGAAGGTAGATATCCGCGAGGCCATTGGGCCTGCCTACAGCGGGCTGGAAGAAGCAAAAGCGGACGTGGTCGGAATGTTCTGTTTACAGTGGCTGGTTGACCACGACGTTTTGCCCAGGAACAAGCTGGAAGAATATTACGCATCGTATGTTGCGGGAATTTTCCGCACGGTTCGCTTCGGTGTCGCCGAGGCTCACGGGCAGGCGGAGATGATGGAGTTCAACTATCTGTCGGAGCGCGGCGTCATTCAGCGTCAATCTTCCGGTCGTTACGCGATCGACTATGAACGTATGCCGGGAGGGATCAGGGATCTGGCGAAAGAGTTGTTGGAGATTGAAGCCACCGGAGACCGGGCGCGGGCGGAGAATTGGTTTAAGAAATATGGGACCATGCCGGCGGAGTTGCAGGCTTCGTTGAAGTCGGCGGCATCGGTGCCGGTGGATGTGGATCCGGTGTTTTCGTTTAAAGAAAGCTTCTAGCTTCTGGCTTCTAGCTTGAAATTATCACTTCGAGTTTCTTGGTAGAAATTCCCTGACACGGCGAAGGTTGCGCGAGGATGTAGGGATCCCTCACTGCGTTCGGGATGACGAATAAATAATACTGGTCTGCCTCACTGCGCTCGGATGACAAATAAATAATGGAAAAGCTTTTAGCTTCTACCGAAAAAGAGTGGCCCCGGATTGCTGTGGTTGGCGCGGGTGCCGTCGGATGTTATTTCGGAGGAATGCTGGCGCGCGCCGGGGCGCCGGTCACTCTTATCGGGCGCGCACAACATATCGAATCAATCCGGCGCGATGGCCTTTTCATCGACAGCGTTCATTTCAAAGAGCACGTTTCGGTTTCTGCGTCGACGGAACTGGCCGCGGCGCGAGATGCGGAGTTGGTTCTGTTCGCGGTGAAGACGGTGGATACGGAGGACACGGCGAAGTTGCTGGCACCGTATCTAGCGCCGGATACGAATGTGGTTTCGCTTCAGAACGGTGTGGATAATGCCGAGCGGATGGATTTCGCGGCGGGTATCCAGGCGATTTCCGCAGTCGTCTACATTGCCGCAGAAATGAGCGGACCGGGGCAGGTCAAGCACTCGGGCCGGGGCGATCTCGTGATTGGAAATCCGGCGTTGAACCCGGGCGCCAGTGAATCAGAGCTTGCAGAGATCGCGGAGCTCTTCACCCGGTCTGGGGTTCCTTGCCGTGTTTCACAAAACATCGCGCTGGAATTGTGGACAAAACTGATCATGAATTGTGCCTACAACGCGCTGTCGGCACTCTCGCGCGCAAGGTACGGACGCCTCATCGCCGACGCTGGCTCGGTCGACGTGATGAAGCAGGTGGTCGCCGAGGGAGTCGCGGTGGGTCACTCTTGTGGAGTTGATCTGTCTGCCGACGTGCTGGTCGCGGCGGTCTTAGAGCTTGGCCGTGTGGTGCCGCAAGCGCTTTCTTCTACTGCGCAGGATATTGCTCGCGGAAAGCTTACTGAGATTGATTCTTTGAACGGCTTTGTGGTTCGCAGAGGCGCTGAAATGGGCGTGCCCACGCCTGTCAACCAGACTCTTCATAGTTTGGTAAAGCTGCTGGAGCAAACGCCGTCGGCAGCTGCTGGAGCAAACGCCGTCGGCGAAATAAAAACTGTTGACCGTCGGCCATCGGCACGCGTGGCCAGCACTGCGATATATTGTGAATGTTGGCGCGACTGAATCCAGGGACCGTTCATTGTCTGCAGTATTAACTTCCGATGACCTCACCACTTGCTGAAAAACTCAGGGACGCGGTTTCGCAGGCGCATTGGAACGAAGCTGTAGCTCTGCTGCAAACTTCCGAAGTCGCGGATGCGGCGGACGCCTTAGGCCATCTTCCCTTCGAGCAGCAGCAAGCCCTTTTCCGCCATTTGCCTTTGGATCTCGCCGCAGACGTGGTCGCTGGATTTCCCTACTATCACCAATACGTGCTGCTGCACTCGCTGCCCGTCGGAGAAATGCGGGCCTTGGTTGACCGCATCGATCCCGACGACCGGATGCGTTTGTTCGATGAACTTCCGGAAGAAGCCTGGCAGCGGATGATGGATGAACTTTCGGGAGCGCTGCCCGCGGAGCCTCAGCGGGAACCCGAAACCGCGCGCGAGCCGGAGCCGCAGCCGGCGCAGCTTCCGCAGCCTGGCGAGATCATCATCGAGGGACGGCAAATCGAGAAGTCTTACACGCAACCGGATGGACGAGATATTCAGATCATCGCTCCCATGGACTTGGCGGTTGAGTCGGGGATCATTTGCGCGCTTCTTGGGCCTTCTGGATCGGGGAAATCGACGATGCTAAGAATTTTGTCGGGATTGACCGCGCCTTCCAGCGGCACCGTGCTGGTTCACGGTCAGCCGCTCAGCGGCTGCACTCCAAATATTGGAATGGTGTTCCAGAGTTTTGCGTTGTTCCCGTGGTTGACCGTGCTCGAAAATGTCGAAGCTCCTCTTGCGGCGCGAGGAATGGAGCACGAGGACCGGCATGGGCGGGCATTGAAAGCTCTGTCCACCGTGGGACTCAAGGGCTTTGAAAATGCTTATCCCAAGGAGTTGTCGGGAGGCATGAAGCAACGAGTCGGATTCGCGCGGGCCCTCGTCGTAGAACCCGAAGTGTTATTTATGGACGAGCCGTTCTCCGCGCTGGATGTGCTCACAGCCGAGAGCCTGCGGCGCGAGTTGATGGAATTGTGGATGAAGGATCAGATGCCCACGAAAAGCATTTTTCTGGTCACGCACAATATTGAAGAAGCAGTTCTGTTGGCGGATCGAGTTGTGGTACTGGGAACCCATCCGGCAAAGATTCGCGCGGATTTCCGGATTTCACTGCCTCAGCCGCGCGATCGGAAGACGGCCGAGTTTCTCATCTACGTGGACTACATTTACAAAGTAATGACGCAGCCTGAGTTGGAAGCGGGCCCGGTTACAAAATTGCCTGTGGTACGCAAGCCCTCGTTTCAAGTGCTGCCGCATGCAACCGCCGGCGGCATGGCCGGACTGCTCGAGTTTTTGAGCGATCGCGGCGGCCGGGAGGACATGTATCACCTCGCGGAAGAGTTGCTGATGGAAGTGGACGATCTGTTTCCCATCGTGGACGAAGCGGTCATGCTTGGCTTCGCCGAATCGACTGAAGGGGACGTGCAAATTACTCCGGCGGGAAAAGAATTTGCAGACGCGGATATCGGCACGAGAAAGAAATTGTTTCGCGATGCGGTTCTTACTCACGTCATACTGATTCAGCAGATTCGAAATGCCCTGGAGCGGAAGTCAGACCGGACCGTACCCTTGGAATTTTTCCGCGACGTTCTGGATCAACATTTCTCGCAGGAAGACGTGGGACTCCAGCTTGACACCGCTTTGAACTGGGGTCGATACGCGGAGATTTTTACTTACGATTCGCAAACGGATCGATTGCTGCTGCATGAAGGTACGGGTATTGCGAGTTCCGCCGAGGCGGCTCCGCTTCATTGAGCATTGCCGACGCCGGCGATTCAGGTGGCGCTGGCAAATACCGAGATCCCTCGCTTCGCTCGGGATGACAAATTATAATTTGGGATGACAGATTGTAATTGGGATGACAAATCGGGCTGGAATCCGCTACGCCGCGAAATCCACTCGGGACGCTTGCGGAATGATTCCTGCCTTGTGGCCCATGTCAAGGAGACGGCGCACGGCTTCGCGGCCCTCGGGGCCATAGTCCAGGGTGCGCTCGTTCACATACATTCCGACAAATTTGTCGGCGAGTTGGGAATCGAGGTCACGCGCGAATTGCATGGCGTAAGCCAGCGCTTCTTCGCGGTGATCGAGCGCGTACTGAATGCTTTCGCGCAATGCATTGCCCACGCTGGTCATCAGCTCAGGGCCCAGGCTGCGACGGATCGCGTTGCCTCCCAATGGCAGCGGCAACCCAGTTACTTTCTGCCACCACTTGCCGAGATCCACGACGCGATGCAATCCAGATTTGTCGTAGGTCAACTGGCCTTCGTGAATAATGAGGCCGGCCTCCTGTCTGCCATCCAGCACCTGCGGGATGATCTGGTCGAAAGGGACGACATCGGTTTCGATTCCGGGTGCGAACAGTTTGAGAACCAGATAAGCGGTGGTCAAGGTTCCGGGAACGGCAATGCGTTTGTGTTTGATATCGCTGACCGAGTAGGCGCGCGGGGCCACGATCATTGGGCCGTAGCCATCTCCTACGCTGCCGCCGGTCGGGAGCAGAGCATAGTGATCCTGAACGTAGGGATAGGCGTGAAAAGAAATCGCGGTCACGTCGTAGACGCCTTCCATGGCTTTCCGATTCAGGGTTTCGATGTCGGAAAGCGTGTGGGTAAAGCGCAGCCCCGGAACGCGAACCTTGTTGGTCGCAAGTCCGTAGAACATGAAAGCGTCATCGGAATCAGGGCTGTGAGCAACAGTGATTTCGCGCTTGCCTTCGGTGATGGGCGTGGGCGAGTGTTCAGAAGTGGCGGTGATGAGAGTCATGATTGAACCTTATGGAAACGCTGCCAACCGCTGGCCAGCGCGGCGGCGGACATAATCTTAATGACTTCGGCGAAGATAAACCAGTAGAGGCCGAAGCGAATTGCCAGAGCGACAGAATGTGTAAGGACGGCGAGCCAGGATAATCCGCAGATAAACAGGAAGATTTCCGCCAGGACGCAGGCGGTCGCGGCACGTGCGAAAGTCTTCTTTCTTGAATCGAAAACCCAACCGGCGATGCCGGCAACGAACGGATAGGCTAGTAAAAATCCGCCCGTGGCACCCAATAACTGAGCGAGACCGCCTGGCCCTGTGGGATTAAATACCGGCATACCCATGAGACCTTCCGCGAGATAAAGAACGAGCGCGGCGAAGGCGCGACGGGGGCCGAGCGCGAGCCCTACAAGCAGCACACCGAAATTTTGCAGGGTCAAAGGCACCGGCGTGAATGGCAGCGGCAGCGTGATTCGGGCGCATAGGGCCACGAACAAGCTGGCGCCAATCACAATAGCGACTTGGCTGGCGGCATCAAGAACACGATCTTGGGTTCCGAGAATCCCGGTAACGGGCTTGCTCATGTCTGAGATTTCTCCGTTCTGTGGAGACGTATCAAGCTACGTTTCTGCAGTTGGTGCATGCTATAGGCTGTCCACTTCGCGATGGACGCCGCTCTTTCTCAACTCTGCCGTGACTTTCAAATGGCGGCGCACACGAAGATAAGCTGCGATGCTCGCCCACAGCACGGCCGCGCCGCTGCAGGCGAGAATCAAGAATAACCAAATCATCCGCACAATGCCCTAGGATATCAAAACGACAGGGCGCGTGCCGGTTGTGATGATGTTATTGGGGCGCCTGCTGTGACACTAAACTCCAACCGGGAATGGCTTAGTGTGGGTCTCGGCGCTAAGCGACAAACCGGTGAATCGTCCCTGCAACAAAGACATGAGTCCCGTGCACCAATAGCCCACGACGAACAAAATCAGGAACGGCACCGTGATGTAATTCTCATTGTCGATCGCGTAGTACACCGTGATGGCGAAGTAACAGCCTATCAGCAACTCAATCCAAGGCACCCAGCCCAGGCGGCGGCGATAGTTGTTGGCGCGAACTTTGTCTTTCTTCGATTCGACGTGATACTTCGGAGTGCGCGCGAACTCGGACTTTTTCCCCAGCAGCGCCTCCAGCACGGCGCGCGTATTGGTGACGGTGAGGCCGATGCCTAGAGCCATCAGAAAAGGTAGATAAAGCAGAGCGCGATACCACTTCCCGGGAAATAACTCTCGCTGCGAGACCAGATAAAAACTTGATATCGAAAAAGTCGACGCCATAAATAAGGGCAAATCGATGTACAGCATTTGAAACCAGCCCTGATAAAAGCGAATGATCATGGCCGGCAGGAGAAGCACCGAAAGCACAATCATCAAGGGATAACTCAAATTCGCGGTCAAGTGATACCAGGCTTCGAGCTTCACGTGGAATCGCTGATCGCTCTTGAGCACTTGCGGCAGAATCTTCCTGCTGGTCTGGATCAATCCCTTGGCCCAGCGAGCCTGCTGGGTTTTGAAAGCGGTCATTTCCACCGGCAGTTCCGCGGGGCATTCGACATCCTGCAGATAAATAAATTTCCAACCTTTCAGTTGGGCCCGATAAGAGAGATCGGTATCTTCGGTCAGGGTGTCGTGTTGCCAACCGCCGGCATCATCGATCGCGGTGCGCCGCCATAAGCCGGCAGTTCCGTTGAAGTTGAAAAACACGTTGCTGCGGGCCCGGCCGGAGTGCTCGAGCACGAAATGCCCATCGAGCAAAATAGCCTCGACCTCGGTCAGGAACGAATAATTGCGATTGATGTGGGTCCAGCGAGTTTGCACCATCGCAACTTTGGGATCGGTGAAGTGATGAATGGTGCGGAGCAGAAAATCTTCGGGAGGAACGAAGTCCGCGTCGAAGATCGCAACGAACTCGCCTTTCGCCGTTTTCAAACCTTCGGTTAATGCGCCCGCCTTGAATCCCTCGCGATTCGAACGATGATGGTAGCTAATGGGAAATCCTCGGACGGCATAGTGATTGACCAACCCTCGTGCTACGGCGACGGTTTCGTCGGTTGAATCGTCGAGCACCTGAATATCGAGTTTGTCCAGGGGATACTTCAAGCGGCAAATGGCGTCGAGAAGACGCTCGACCACGAATTGCTCGTTGAAGATTGGGAGCTGAATCGTGACTCGCGGCAGTTCCGGAAAATGTGCGGACGGTTCGGTCGTACGATTCTTCTTGTTCTTGTAGTAAAGATAAACCAGAACGTAGCGATGCGCGCCGTACGACGCCAGCAGGATCAGCACAATGAAATAAGGAATCAGCAAGGCTGTATCAAAAGCGTTGGGGTGGTATAAACCCTGAAAAGTTTTGTCGAGAAAATGCTGGCGGATGTATTGCCCGATCCCCTTGGGGGCGACGAGCGCGGCTAGCAGTTGACAGGAAAAGAACATGCGGTTCTGGCTGGGGCCATCAGTGACTCCAGGCGAGTCTATCTGAAGGGTTCATTCTACCTGATCGGGGCGTCCGCGGCGGGAGTGGTAGAGCTCGGGCCGTGGATCTCCACAAAGTAACTTGATTTCGATTCAGCTCACGGCAATAATAAGATCGACCTTGACGGGGTACTGTAATTTGGAGCGGCTTCGATTTTCGAGGCCGTTTTCATTTTCTGCGGGTTTAATTGAGGAAGTATGTCCGGTACAGCGTATCTCTCTGCACCGGCTTGAAACCGGCGTCGCGGATGATTCGCCGTAATTCTTCTTCAGTCGTGCAATTGGTCACGCCCGCAGCTCTCACGACATTCTCTTCCAGCATGACCGAGCCTACGTCGTTGCCGCCAAATTGCAAACCGAGTTGGCAGACTTTCAATCCTTGGGTCACCCAACTGGATTGCACATTCAGGAAATTCGAAAGATAGAGCCGCGAAATCGCAAGCACTTTTAAATATTCAACCGCGGTAGCTTCGTCCCAGTGACGTCCGCCGAGGGCCGTATTCTGTGGCTGAAAACTCCAGGGAATAAATGCGGTGAAGCCGCCGGTTTCTTCCTGCAGTTCGTAGAGCCGCTGGAAATGGTTTACCCGGTTCTCGTAGTTTTCCCCTACGCCGAACATCATGGTCGCGGTTGTTCTCATGCCTAATTTATGCGCAGTGCGATGCACGTTAAGCCAATCGTCCGTCAGGCATTTCAGGCGCGCGATCTTGTAACGCACTTCGTCGTCGAGAATCTCCGCGCCGCCGCCGGGGATCGAATCCAGTCCCGCGTCTCTGAGCCGCGCAATGGTGTCGCGAATGCTCAGTTCGCTGTATTCAGCGATTGCGATAATTTCCGAAGCCGAATAACAGTGCAAATGAATCTTGGGAAAACGTTGCTTGATGCCGCTGAGCATCTGCTCATGCCAGTCGATTTTCAGGTCGGGATGCAAGCCGCCCTGCATCAACACGCCGGTCCCGCCGAGCTCGACGGTCTCGCGAATCTTTTCGTAAATGGTTTCGAAGTCGAGAATGTATCCTTCTTTAGCTTTGGGTCCTTTCAGCGGACGATAGAAGGCGCAAAAGGTGCAGTACTCGGTGCAGTAATTCGTGTAATTAATGTTGCGATCGATGATGTAGGTGGCCACGCCCTCGGGATGCAGCTTGCGGCGAAGCGAATTGGCTTCCATGCCGATGCCGATTAAATCATCGGAATGAAACAGGTCGAGAGCTTGCTGCTTGGTCAGGGACATGGCGTACCCGTAATTCTAATGGAGGCGCGCTGTTGGCTCCAAATTGTTTCAGGCAAACCGGCGGCGAAGTTTTGCAACGGTTACGCCCTTGTAACGCAAATATTGGATGAGCGTGATAATTCCTCCCATGACTGCCAAGCCGACCAGTATGGCGATAGCCTCTTTGTTGTACCGGGCAAAGAAGCGGACGATGTGATTTCCATAGATGAATCCGAGATAGGCAGCAATTGAATAACGAACTGCGCGACCGAGCAGGAGGGCGCCCAGAAACTTTTTTCGAGAGTACTGCAAAGTACCGGCTGCGATGAGAAATGGCACGAAAGGAAACGGAGGGGGCAGAATGGCCGGAATTGCGATGGCGCCGAATCCCCATTTTTCGAATCTCTTATAGACTTTCGCGGCTCGCCTTTTCGAGAGCCTGACTTCCATCGCCTCCTTGCCGCCCTTCCGCGCCAAAGCGTAAGTAATGTAGCCGCCAAGGACCGCGCCCACCGTTGCCATAAGCGCATAATAGGGCCACGGCTCGCGGTGGCGGGCAGCCAGCCAGATGGTCAGAACGTCCATGCTGCCAGTCAGAGGGATGACAGAGTTGTCGGCGATTCCCAACAAAACCAGGCCCACGCCACCTAGCCGGCGCAATCGCACCCAGGTAGAGACCGCGAGAAAGAGTTGGAGATGAGGCAGCATTCGAGTGAGGTTTAGTGTATCGCGCGGAGTCGCAATGCCGCGAAATAAGACTAAATTGTGGTAGTGGGTCGGTTTGATAAGGAAGCGACCCAAACGCGCGATCATTGTGTCGCAAAGAACGCCCTTCGGCGCGCTAACGCTTGCTCAGGGCAGGCTCAAGAGCACAACGCGCGGCTCGACTAGATTCCCTCGACTTCGCTCGGGACAGGCTCTTCACTGCGCAAAAACGCTTGTTCAGGATGACAATCAAAAACTGACCCACCACTTAAATTGTTGCGGCCTTCGCCGAATCCAGAAAGAATAACGGAGGCACGGACGAGAGCGCGCCACACTCCTGGGCATACTGGTAGAAAAGTTGCATGCCATCGAGGCAGGGCGGATCGAGGAAATAATGAATGTTCTCGGTCAAATAGCTTTTGATGTTCTCCCGGCTCAAGCCCAAGCGCGGCCCCCATTCCCGAGCGATGGAATCAAGGTTCGATGGCAACAACCCGTGGTCGCGCGATTCCTGAAACACGGTGGCAAGATCCAAGTCGCGAGGCGCGTTCCTCAGGGCCTCTTGCCGGACTGCCCAGAAGGCAAAGACAAACGGCTTGCCGGTCAGTCGTATCCATTCCTCGGCGAGATCATAAGTAAGATACCGGGAGCGATTGATCTTTAGCGCTGGATCTCCAATAACCAGGCCGGCATCGTGGGTTTTCAGCATCTGATCAATATCCGGCACCATGGGCGTAAAGGTTCGACCGCCTCCCCACCATTTTTCAAACAGGACTTTGGTCAGTGCGACTGAGGTTAAGGACGAGGTATCCAGCGCAACGGTGCGAATTTCTTCCAACGGAACTTTGCTGACCAGCAGGATGGAACGGACCGCGCGTTGCGAAGCAATTGCGACGCCCGGAAGGATCGCGAGATCGGGGATACCGGCATAGGCTGCGGCGGGAATGATTCCGATATCGGCGGAGCCTTCGCGCAAACTTGCGGCGCACTGCGAAGGTAGGGTGTAGGAAATGTCGAAGGTGGCGCCGGCTTCTGCGTGCTCGAAATCCCACATCAAGGGCGCAGTATTAAGGTAGGAGATGGCGGAAATTCGAAGGCGTTTCATTCAGGGAACTCATCAATAGTAACAAAACCGGGCGCGGCGATCTCCTAGCTTACTGGGGTCTCCGCGACCTTGGCGATTAGATTCCCAAAATCTAATCAACATCTTAAAACGCGGAGAGCGCTGGGAACGGCCGCAGAGGGTGCGGAGATTACGAGCCGTTTCCGAAGTTGATGTTCATCTTACCTTGACACTGGCTGACCCACGTGTATAGATGCCCGAGAGACCCGAGGAGGGTGCAGTGTCGGAAGCGGCCGCGTCAATTTGCAAAACCAGCGAAGCATCCATCCAGTGGTTGGCTTTGGCTCTTACCCCTGGATTGGGCCCAACCAAATCGCGCCGAGTGATCGAGTTTTTCGGCGGCGTACAGGCGCTCTTCCGCGCTTCTCTCACAGAACTGGAAGCGGCTGGTCTGCGCGCAGTGTCGGCACAATCGCTGGCCACCGGGCGTTCCATGGAACTGGCGCAGGACGAACTGGGAAAGGCTGCCGCCGCCGGCGCACAAGTCGTTGCTTTAGACGATCCCAGATATCCGGCGCAGTTGAAACAAATTTATGATCCCCCGCTCGTTCTTTACGTTCGCGGGAGCGACGCGGTGATTTCACAGCCCGGAATCGCACTGGTCGGCACGCGTCATCCGACGCCATATGGATTAGGGATGTCGGAGCGGTTGGCGTGCGATCTGGCGGCGCGTGGTCTGGTAATTTTCAGCGGCATGGCGCGGGGCATCGACACGGCCGGCCATCGCGGCACGATTGCGGCAAAAGGTAAAACCGTCGCGGTTTGGGGGACGGGTGTTGACGTTGTGTATCCCAAAGAGAATGCGCGGTTGGTGGAACAGATTCTCTCGCTGGGAGGCGCTGTCATCTCTGAGTTTCCCATCGGCACATTTGCGGCTCCACAGAATTTTCCGATTCGCAACCGCATCATCAGCGGAATTTCCCTGGGAGTTTTGGTCGTGGAAGCTGCGGAATATAGCGGCACCCGCATCACAGCCCGCTGCGCATTGGAGCAGAATCGCGAAGTTTTCGCCGTGCCGGGCAACGTCACCAACAAAGGCTCGTGGACTCCAAACACTCTGATCAAACAGGGCGCAAAGCTGGTGGCAACGTGGGAAGACGTTTGGGAGGAACTCCCGGCAGAGGTGC
>JBEKGG010000164.1:0-9666 GCA_050012915.1 Terriglobales bacterium
GCAACGAGCGCCTGGCATCGGTTGGAGAGGTAGCTAATCCTAAGCGCAATTCCGGATCACTCAACCGCGTTGCGCAAAATTACGTCGTGGTACCACTGCGCGCTGAGCTTCGGGGTGCGGGCCAGCGTTTTGTAGTCGACATAGTGAAGCCCGAATCGCTTGCTGTATCCATCTGCCCATTCGAAATTATCGAGCAGACTCCATAGAAAATAACCCTTGATCGGATAGCCCTCCGAAGCCGCGCGATGCAGATGCGTGAGGTGATTGCGCAGGTACATCACGCGATCGGTATCTTCGACGTGTCCGTCAGCGGTCAGTACATCGTCTGAGGAGCAACCATTCTCCGTAATATAAAGCGCTTTCGGATTCCAAACTTCGCTGACGTTCCGAACCGCCCAGTAGATTACTTCCGGGCCAATATACAGCCAGTCCGAGGCCATGCGCGGGAACGAAGCTGGGCGCTTTTCCACGACGTAGCCTGCCGGCGAAGCGTCAGCCTTCACATACTCCGGCGTGTAAACATTGAGGCCGACGAAGTCGAGTGGGCTGCCGATAATTTTCATATCGCCGGGCTCGACCTTGGGGGCGTTCGCGCCCTCGCGCTGCAAATAGCCGTCGGTATATTTTCCTTCCATGACCGCCGTCAGAAATGGAGCGTTCCCCTCGCGAGTCGCGGCCCGCGCAGCTGTAATCTGCTCGTGCGTCTCGATTACGGGCACGTAGACTGTTGCATTTTCGGCCAGGCCGACCTGGGTTCCGGACTTGGCGTTGGCCCGAATCGCCTGTACTGCCATACCATGTGCCAGCACGGCGTTGTGGCGAATCTGATTCACCTGCGCATCCGGCAACTTCAGGCCCGGTGCAAACTTTCCGGTTTTATAACCCAGATCGGTGAAACAGGTGAACTCGTTGATGGTGAAAAAGTGGCCCACTCGATCCGAAAGGTGTTTCGAAACATATCCAGCGTAATCGGCGAACGCTTTCGACGTGTCACGCGACTGCCAGCCGCCAGGCAGAGCCTGCGGCAGGTCCCAATGGAAGAGCGTGATGTACGGGGCAATATTGTTTTTTAGCAGCTCTTCTACCACGCCCTGGTAATAGTCGAGGCCTTTCTGGTTCGGCTGGCCGGTCCCATCAGGAAAAATCCGCGCCCATGCAATGGAGAAGCGGTAACCGGTCACACCGAGATTCTTAAGCAGCTTCACATCTTCTTTATAGAGATGGTAGGAGTCGTCGGCAATATCGCCGGTATCTCCCTGAAAAGTCTTGCCCGGCGTGTGTGAAAACGTGTCCCACACGGATGGCTTTCGTCCGTCTACATTCACCGCACCCTCAACTTGATAGGACGCGGTGGCGCAGCCCCAGAGAAAGTTGGGTGGGAATCGCAACGTCTCTGGCGAGGCCAGCTCTGCAAGTGCGATCCGAGGGAAAGAGGCGCTGGCAAGTGCGGCCGCAGCGGTGCCGGCCAGAGTCTTACCGAATCGGCGACGCGTGAGATTTTTCATGGGCGCAAGAAGATTATCACTAGCGAGGACTCAAAATGAAGTCGCGGCAATATTGTCCTGCGGTGGGATTTGGACGACCCGTACTTCCCGATTGTCGTTGGTGGACTTCATTCCCGTCGCGGAATCATTCGCCAGCCGGAACAGCCGGCTTTATATTTTCGGCCGATCTCTTGAGATCGTCGATTGTCTTGGAATCGATTTGGTAGAGCGTCGAATCGTTTTCCCGCTTGGCAATATAATTGTCGCCAAGCTTGGCGATAGCGACCTTCTCAACTCGCTTGCCGTCGTTCGATGTGACGGTGAGGTCAATCGAAGTTGCGGCACCCACTCCGGTATCGACGAACTTACTGGCAGAGAGATCTCGGATTTTGTCGACGAGGTCTTGTACGCTGCCGGGGTCCATCTTTTTCGCACTACCCGACCACCAGTCCTCGCCGCTGCGGGTCAGGAAATAAGTCTTGGACCCGTCGTGAATCTCGATTTTGTTGAGATCCTCGGAGCCGAGGTCGAACAACTTCTTGTTGCGGAAATCGTCCAAACTCTTGTCTAGCGCGGTTCCCAGCGTGCTTGCAACCTTATAAGTGCCGTCGACCGAGCTCGACTTGGCATAGTAGTCATCTTTGTTTTTTCGGACCTGTAATTCCTGCGTTCCCGACTCAGCCGTTACTTTCGCGGTCGCGACGGGAGTGGCCAAAGCGAATGCGGAAGCGATTTTCTTTGGATCGTCCGAAGCATCAAGTTGCATCTTGGCTTCGGTGAGAGCGCGAACGAGTTCGTCGACCTCCGAGCCATCCGCTCGCAGTGGTTTAGGCTTCACGATTTGCCATTCGTCTTTGTTGCGCCCAAACTCGATTTCCTGCGTCTTGGCAACCAGATCGACCTGGCTGATTTTGTCCGGATCAAGCGTCAGCAGGCGTTTGTCCCGAAGATCGTTTGCCGTCTTGTCGATGCTAGTTTTGTCGAAGCTGGGCATGATGAAGACGCGTGGATCGCCATCGAGTTTGGCGTAGATTCCATTTCCGGTTGGAGTATCGTCGCCCAAGAACAACTTCTGCGTCTGGTTGTTTTTTTCGGACAAATCAAATTCCAGCTTCGGCGCGTCTAACCCGTAAGAAGCGAGGTTGCCGGCCTTTTCTTCCACTAAACGTTCGGAGTTTAAGGACGAAAAAGTACCGAGCAGGCTGGAAACGGCGCTCTGATCGGCAGCGAGGGGTGTTGGAGAAGTAAGTTTCCATTGGCCAGAACTATTGCGCTCGCCCGCCACTTGCTCGGCGCCATTTTTCTTGAGGCCGAACTTGGAAATGTCAGCTTCTTTAACAGAGAGAATTTTCGGCGCAGTGTTGGCTGAAGCCTCGGTTGTCTCGGCGGGCTTGTGATGATTCGACCAATATAGCGTTCCTGTCAGCCCCGCTAAGACGACGACAGCAACGATCAGACCACGGAGTTTCATCTAGCGCCTCCGCCACCAGACAGACACGCCGGCAAAAACCACCACTAGCGGCAATAGAAACTGGCTGGTGATCCGAACTATATTCAACTGGGCCTGGGTCATCGTGATGCGGCGATCCTCTTCCTGTTTGGGACGGATCGAAATCAAATCTTCGTCGGAGGCCAGCCAGTCGATGGTGTTCAAAGCCAGATCACTATTGCCATTGAACTTGAGGAACGAATTCGCCGCCCACGATGAACTGCCCACCACTACGAACCGGCCCTGCGAATCCTGCTTGCCGGTGTTGTAGGTTCCCGCGGCAGCAATCGTCATCGGCCCTTTTTTATTCTTCGGGTCGTTCGGATCGATTGCCGGAGAGTTCAAATTAGTCGTCGCAAGACTCGTGGTTGAAGAATCAAACAACTTCTGCACCGTTGTCTTGTCACCGTTTTTGATCTGGATGGAACGTGAAAGCGGGAACCCGGTTGCCGTGCCCTTCATGCCATTCACAATCGGTTGCGAATCGTAACTGGTGACCAGCGCAACCTGCGGGCCCAAGCCTGCCAATTGACCAATCGGGTTGAGGTCGAGTATCAAATTCTTATCCAAGGTCACGCCCCAGGTCTGCAGCAGGTTCGAGAGCGCGTCGTTGTCGGCGATGTCCGAGCGGCCGATCTTCAGCGGCGGATCTAGCATGAACAGAGCGCGTCCGCCGTCTTCGACATATTTCTTGATGGCATCGACTTCGGGCTGTTGATAATCACGAGTCGGTCCAGCGATTACCAGAGTCGTGCAATCGCTCGGGACTTCCGCTTTTTGCAGCAAGTCAATCGACTTTGCTTCATAGTTGTCTTTGCCGACAAGTTGCTTGAAATCGGAGTAACCATTGCGGTCGGAGTCGTCGATCTGATGCTCGCCGCTGCCAGCTAGGAAGCACACCGTACGCGTCTTGTTCTTCAGTACGCGAATCAGCGCACCGGTGATACCCTCCTCGGTCATGCTCTTGGCTTCTTCTTTCCTGTCGCCGACTTGTACCAGCGCGGTTCCGTAATTCTTTATGCCCTCTTCGCGAGTTTGCTGCGGGTTTTTGTCGGGATCGATGTAGTCAACGTGGATTTTTGGGGAAAGCGAAGCATATTCGTCAAGCAAATCTTTCGCGTGCTGAAACCGCGTCCCCTGATCGAAGTAGAGAATGGTCGCATTCTCTTTCAATCCCTTGACGATCTTCGCCGTCTGCTCCGAAAGGCTGTAGCGCTTGTTCGATGTGCCGTCATAGGATTTCGAGTAACGATTCGCAAGTACATTCACAATCACAACCGCGGTTATGACCACCAGAACGTAGATGGCTGCGTACGCTGCGTACCTGGTCTGTCTGGCTTTTAACAACTGTGTATTCACTTACGTCCTCCAGCGGAGAGATTCCATGGAACGCGCCGTGAAGAACAGTCCCAGAAAAATCACCGTGACATAAAAGATGGCATCCTTTGAGTCGAGCACGCCCTTGGCGAACGACTCGAAGTGCGTGATGATCGACATATACGCGAGTACTTGTGCCCACGTCGCGGTTTCGTATCCGCTCACCCACTCTAAAACCCAGAGCAGCAGGCATACTCCAAACGTTGCCGCGCCGGCGATGATCTGATTCTTAGTGAGGGTCGATATGAACGTGCCAATTGCCAGCAACGCGCCCGCCTGCAGCAATAATCCGAGATAGCCAATTGCCAACGGTTTCCAATCAGGCTTACCGTACTTGAAAAGGAATGCAAAATTTACCGCGGCAACCAGCAGCATGCATGCGTATAGGCTCAGGGCCGCGAGCCATTTTCCAATGATGATTTCGACGTCGCGGATTGGTGAAGTTGCGAGCAGTTCAATCGTCCCGCTACGCTTCTCTTCGGCAAACAGGCGCATAGTGATCATCGGAATAAAGAACAGCCCGATCACACCCACATTCGACAGCAGCGGCCTTATTACGATTTCGTTTAGATTCATAGGCATCATCTGGCCGCGCATCTGCGATTCCATGCCCATCAAAACGAAATAACCGAGCGAGTTCCAGAAAAAGAAACCGAAGATCAAAGCAAACATTGTCAGCAACAGGTATGCAATGGGCGACGCGAAGTAACTGCGGAGTTCCTTTTGCCAGATGATCAAAATATTTCGCATTTACTGTGCTCCCCTGACGGCGACTTCTTCTTCTCTTACTGTTGCTTCCGCGCCGGTCAGTTGCAGGAATATTTCCTCAAGACTCATAGCGCTAGGCCGCAACTCGTTTAAATCCCATCCGGATTCCACCACGGCACGCGCCAAATCGCCGCGCACGAAACCCTTGCCGCCTTCAACTTCGAAGCTACTCCGGTTCTGGCGACTGTGCTTGGCCACGACATGGGCCACGCCGGCGACTTGTTCAAGCCTCCGTTGGACGGCTGCAAGATCGAGGCTGCCGTTGCGCCCGCTGACCTCGACCAACACAGATCCTGCGCCGCGCGCGCGATTTTGCAGATTTTGCACCGAGTCGGTTGCCGCCAGCTTGCCTTTGTTGATAATGATCACCTGCTCGCAAGTCTGCTCCACCTCCGGCAGAATGTGCGTGCTTAGAATGATAGTGTGGTCGCCGCCCAGACTCTTGATCAGGTCACGAGTCTCATTGATCTGCTTGGGATCAAGACCGGAGGTAGGTTCATCGAGAATCAGCACATCGGGGTTGTGAACGATCGCTTGAGCCAGTCCCACGCGTTGGCGATAACCTTTTGAGAGTTTGCCCAGCAGTTTGTTTCTTACGTCCGCGATCGCACAACGATCACAAACGTAATCAACTCGTTTGCGCAATTCGGCTCCGGAAAGCCCTTTGAGCTTGCCCACGAAAGTCAGGTATTCGCCAGTCTCCATCTCGGGATAAAGCGGCGGCGTTTCGGGAAGATAGCCAATGCGTTTCTTGACTTCGAGCGGTTGCTCCAAAACATCGTAGCCAGCGACGGTCGCGCTGCCTGATGTTGGCGGCAGAAAACAGGTCAACATACGCATCGTGGTCGTCTTTCCGGCTCCATTCGGACCAAGAAAGCCGACAATCTGACCTTTCTCAACCTGAAAAGAGATGTGGTCGACCGCAGTATTACGAGCGTATCGCTTGGTAAGCTCTTTAACTGTAATCATAAGAGGTTTGTCGCAAGGAATTAGGGTTTGCCACGCCGAACCGTACAACGGTTGAACAGTTCGAGCTGAAGCTATATGTTAAGAATCTCAGAGTGGCAATGTCAAATCCAGCAGGGGTATATTTTCATCTCCGCAGGAGGATTCATGAAGTACCGAAAGCTCGGCCGCACCGGTTTCGAAGTAAGCGACATTGCGCATGGACTGTGGGGAATGAGCGGCTGGAGCGGTTCTGACGACAAGCAATCCCTCGATGCTTTGCAATTGGCGGTCGACCTCGGTTGCAATTTCTTCGATACCGCGTGGGCCTACGGCGAAGGTAAGAGTGACGCTTTGCTGGGTAAAATCTTATCCGCTAACCGCGGCAAACGCCTGTACGCCGCCTCCAAAATCCCGCCGATGAATGACAAGTGGCCCGCGTCCCCCGAAGACAAATACCGCGACGTCTTTCCAACCGAACATGTCTTCAAATATGCCAAGCTGATTCGAGAGAAGCTCGGAACCGACTCGATTGACCTTCTGCAATTTCATGTCTGGGACGATACCTGGACCGGCGAAGCAGAGTTTCGCGAGACCGTCGAAAAGCTGAAGAGTGACGGACTGATCCGCTTTTTCGGCCTGAGTCTCAATCGCTGGCAGCCCGAGAACGGCATCAAAGCGATGCGAACCGGGCTGATAGACGTTGTGCAAGTGATCTACAACATTTTCGATCAGGCTCCGGAAGACAAATTATTTCCCGCGTGCCGGGAATTAAACATTGGCATGATCGCCCGAGTCCCGCTTGATGAAGGCAGCCTTGGCGGCAAGATGACGGCAGAAACTAAATTTCCTGAGAGCGACTGGCGCTCCAAATACTTCAGCCCAGAGAATCTCAAGCAAACGTTGGAGCGCGTGGAGAAACTGAGATCCGTGATACCGAAGAACTTGAGTCTACCGGATGTGGCATTGCGGTTTATTTTATCGGACCCAACCGTGAGCACCACGATCGTGGGAATGAGGAAGCCGGATCACGTCCGGCAAAACATTGCGATGAGTGACGCCGGGCCGCTCGACGTGGCGCTGGTTCAAACCCTGAAGAAGCACCGCTGGGATCGCACCCCGCAGCCCTGGTCAGACTAGGTCGCTATTATTCAGAACACCTTCAGTCGTGATTCGACTGGCTTTGCAAATTTCCTCAGCAACCTTGACCACGGCGGCGTTGCCATGGACTGGCCCATCCGCTGACATGACCGAACTGGCAGCCAGGGTGAAAAGCAGAGCGTCCTCCTGCTTGTCGAAATAAAGAACCACCTGATTCGCTGCCATGCCTACACCTCCTACTGACTAGAATCATAGGCCGACTTCCGGGGAGTACGACGTTATCTCTTTTGGTGCTCCCTACCCGGAAGGGCAAACAGCGCGAATTTTTGGCGGTGTCTCAATTTTGGTAATTCGAAATATTCCTACGACCTGCGGCGGTTCTCTTTTTTAATCAATGCGACCGATTTGTCCCGAACCGATTTGTCATCACGAGCGAAGCGGGTGATTCAAGTCTCCCTTGCTCACAGCAAAAACCCAGATTCCTCGCTTCACTCGGAGCGACAAATCGGGCGAGCTGATGAGCGGCAACCCGCAGGGTACGCAGCAGCGCCGATTCCGGCTCGAAAATGCTACAGTTGACTGTTCATGTCGGCCCCTGAATCCCGGTTCGTCAAGGCTTGCAAACGTCAACCCGTGGACCGCACGCCGGTGTGGTTCATGCGGCAGGCTGGCCGTTACATGCCGGAATATCGCGCCATTCGCAAACAATATTCCCTGATTGAGATTTGTAAGAAGCCAGAAATTGCTGCCGGCGTGACCATCACTGCAGCTGAGGCTCTCGGAGTGGATGCCGCAATTATCTTCGCCGACCTGCTGTTGCCGCTCGAAGTCATGGGCCTGCCTTTTCACTTCGCTGCCGGGGAAGGCCCGGTCATCGAGAAGCCGGTGCGGACAAGAGAAGATGTCAGCCGCCTGCGGACCGACCGCGTGGCCGATCTGGGATACGTTTCCGAAGCCGTGCGTGCGGTGTGCAAGCATTTTGGACTTAGCCTGCCGGTGATCGGCTTTTGCGGCGCGCCCTTCACCCTTGCAAGTTACATGATTGAAGGCGGCGGTTCGCGCAACTACGTCCATGCGAAAAAAATGATGTATTCCTCGCCTGCCGTGTGGGATGAACTCATGAAGAAACTGGTGGCCGTGGTCTCGGAATATGCGGCGGACCAAGTCCAGGCTGGCGCCGACGTCATCCAGGTTTTCGACAGCTGGGTGGGCTGCCTCAGCGTCGAAGACTATCGCCGTTACGTGCTCCCGCGCACCACTGAACTGGTGAAGGCGCTGCAAAGAACCGGCGTGCCCATAATTTATTTCGGAACGGACAGCGCGACACTTCTGCCTTCCATGCGCGAAACTGGCGCCGAAGTCATCGGGCTCGACTGGCGCATTCCGATCGATGACGGCTGGCGAAGCCTCGGTTTCAATTGCGCCGTACAGGGGAATCTGGACCCCGTTCTCTTGTTCGCAGAATGGAAAGAACTGAAGTCGCGCGCCCAGGATATTCTGCACCGTGCAGAAGGGCGGCCGGGCCACATTTTCAATCTCGGCCACGGCATTTTGCCGGAAACTCCGGTTGAGAATGTGAAAGCGCTGGCGAAGTATGTGCAAGAGCGCTCGGCAAGAAACGTGGCGGCATTGGAGTAACGATTGGCCGATTCAAAGAAAACCGCTGTCCTGCTGCTTGCCCACGGCAGCCCCGACTCGGTTGATCAAGTACCGGATTTTCTCCTGCGCGTAACCGGTGGGAGGCCGCTTCCACAGCCAGTTGTAGAGGAAGTGAAGCATCGCTACGGTCTGATTGGCCGCTCTCCGCTCACCGAACTCACCGTGAAGCAAGCGGAACTTCTGGCACGCGAAATAGGTATGCCGGTGTATGTCGGCATGCGCAACTGGAATCCCTTGATCGCTGATGCAGTGAACACCATGGCCGCGGATGGCACCGAGCACGCGGTTGCGATCTGCCTGGCGCCGCAGAATTCGCGCACCAGCGTGGGTCTTTACCGCTCCGCACTCGCCGACAGCGGATCTTCCTTTACCGTAGATTTTGTC
Organism: Terriglobales bacterium; assembly: GCA_050012915.1. GTDB lineage: Bacteria > Acidobacteriota > Terriglobia > Terriglobales > Acidobacteriaceae > JABDBE01. Next base: position 9,208 of record JBEKGG010000164.1, read on the forward strand.
GAGTCCTGGCATGATGAGCCAGCGCTGATTAAAGCCTTCGCCGAAAAATTGCGCGCTGGATGGAGCCGCGCCTCCCGTGACGCCGGAGCGAACAAAATTCCGATTATCTTTACCGCACATAGCGTCCCAGAGCGAACCATCGCAGATGGCGATCCGTACGAGAGTCAAGCAAAGGACACAGCGTCGCTAGTCGCGCGCGAGGCAGGTCTGGCCAGGGAAGATTGGACGTTCGCATTTCAGAGTCAAGGCATGTCAGGCGGAGCGTGGCTGGGTCCGCGCGTGGAGGATACGATTCTAAGCCTAAAAGAAAAAGGCCATCAGGGCGTTTTGGTTCAACCCATCGGATTTCTCTGCGACCACGTCGAAGTGCTCTATGACATCGACATCGGCTTCAAACAATTTGCGGAAATGCAAGGCATGCGTCTGTGGCGTGCTGCGTCCCTGAACGATTCGCCGTTG
>JBEKGG010000165.1:0-9664 GCA_050012915.1 Terriglobales bacterium
ATCCGAGCCCGCTGGGTGAGCTAAGCCAGGAGTTCTACAACGGAGAAGCCAGCCGACAGCGCCGCCTTAGAGAGGCGCTGATCGCCGCAAACAACAATCTTTTTTAACGGGCGCTGCTGGCACCAGATCATAGCTGCGGCAAGTTGCAAACTATCGGCGGCACGCAAATCATAAATATTCAATAAATGGGCCGCCAAATCGCGCAAGTGATCACCCGGAAGAATTTCTTTCCACCCACGAGCTAGCATACTGAGGCGTGTTAGAGCGCCTTGTTTCTCAGAGCCTTTCAGTTTCCCCAGGCGATGTAGTCGCGCGATCGCGCTATGAACTTCGACGAGGCTTCCCCACCACACTACTGGCGCTGATTTGCGCAAATGCAATTGCGCTTTGCGGCTCGCCATCTCGTGGACACAGAGCGGAACCAGAGCACTGGCATCCCAAAATGCTGTCGCACGGTTCATAAACCATCTTCGCGGTCGTTGAGGAGCGCCTGAATTCCTTCATTACCGGCGACGGTACCCGTCGGAATCTTCAACAGTTTGTCGACCTCGACAGGAGCTTTGGGCATCCGCATTTTGCCAGCGGCGACCAAAAGCAACTCCACTTCGCCCGCATCGTCTGACGAGAAAGGAACAAGTTTCGCAACCGGAAGATTTCGATCTCGGATGATCACTTCCTCGCCGTCCTTGGCGAAGGTCAGATATCTGCTCAGCTGGTTTTTCAGTTCCGCAATATTGACGCTTCGCATCATTGTAATCCTCCATGGCTATTATAGCCATGATGTCTACCATACGAAACACTATTGTCTGTCACTACTTTGTTGTCGTGGAATCAGCAAGATCCACGCTGCGGCTCTCGAATCCTTCGCCGCAGCGCAAAATTTTGAAGGGTTGCTCCAAACGGCGGCAGGTCTCGACGAATGCGTCCGGAGTCGCCGTGTTGAACTCGAACATTTCGAAATGACATGGAATCGCCAGCTTCGCTCCGATGTCGTGCGCTAACTGGGCGGCTTCTGGGCCGGACAAATTTCCGGCTACGCGTCGCTCCGGTGCGCGCCCGTTGATGGGAAGCAACGCGACATCGACGGCGAAAGAGCGTAACTTTTCTGCCATCCCTTCGTAGCGCAGCGTGTCGCCGCTGTGGTAGAGGGTCCAGTCACCGAATTGCAAAACGTAGCTGAGAAACTTCGCCCGCCCTTGCTCGTCGCGCTCGACGGTTTCATGCGCGCAGGCGACACCGGAAAATCGAATTCCCGAGAGTTCAATAGTGCTCCCATCATCGAGTCCGATCGGCACCGCAGGGTCGATCTTCAAACGGTCGGCTACGAAGGCGCGGTTGGCTTCAGGGATCACAAGTTGCAGCGAAGGGTTTCGCGCCAGGATTGGGCCCAGGGTTTCTGCGTCGAGATGATCGGTGTGGTTATGCGAGCAAGTCGCGATGTCGACGAATGATAACTCCGCCGGATCGATGACCAGCTCGGTCATTCGCACGTGGGGCTTGTCGGTCTGGCTGTATTTTCGGGTGAGCGAGTCCGAAAGATAAGGATCAAGCAAAACATGGACGCCCTGCCACTGCAGCAGGAATCCGCTTTGCCCCAGCCACCAGAGCCGGAAGCCGCCATCACGCCGGTCTTCGCTATGGATGGCGGCCAGCAGCGCGGCGTGGGACTGCACCGGACGGATCACGCGAGTCCTAATTCCTTGCGTACGATCGCGACGCCCTGGACCATGTTGACGAGTTTTTGCTGAGCCGCCCAGCGCGCGGTCTGACTCAGGCCGCAATCGGGCGCAAAAGAAAGTCGGTCGGCGGGCGCGTATTTGAGGCAGAGTCGTACACGGTCCGCAACGTCGGAAGCAGTTTCGACGTAGTAGTTTTTCACGTCGATGATTCCGACCGCCACATCGATGCCACGCTTTGCGATTTCTCCAATCAGTTCAATCTCGGCGAATTCGCGGCTCGCCATCTCGAGATGAATTTCCTCCACAGGCAAATCGAAGAACGCGGGAAAAAGCGGAGCGTAGCGGCGTGGCGCGACCGCGCGACCCTTGTAATTACCAAAACATAAATGCGTGGAGAGGCGGCATCGACCGACAATAGGTTTAACGGTTTCAGCGAAAATCTTTACGAAGCGGCGCGGATCCTCGCGATATCCATAACAGCTCATCGAAGGTTCGTCGAGGGTGATCTCCGTGCAACCGGCTTCGACGAGTTGCTGCAGTTCAGCGCGCACGATCGGGATCAGCGCATCGGTGACTTCCCAACGGCTGGGATACGCGCCTCCGGGTTCAATTCGACCGCTGAGGGTGTAGGGCCCGGGCACGCTGGCTTTCAGCGTAGGACCGGGTGGTGCGACCTTCTGCAGAAGTTTGAATTCAGCCACTGCGCCCAGCCCGTGTTTGGAAACAATCGTTCCGGTGATCGGATATTTCCCGCGCTGATCGTGAGCCGGTGGACCGAAGCGGCGCGGAGAAAACGGCGTTGCACGAATGCCCTCGAGCCGTCCGTAGAACGATAAATTAAAATCGTATCGACTCTGTTCTCCATCCGTGATGACGTCGAGCCCTGCTTTTACCTGATCGTGGACAGCTGCAATCACCGCGTCAGTCCGCATCTCTTCAATGTCGGCCTCGCCAAATTCATCCAAATGTGCCGAGGCAAACTCGAGCCAGCCCGGAAAAGGGTAGCTGCCAATCACGGTCGTTCGTAGAGGCTCGCGTTTTCTTGCTTGAGTCATGCGCTCACCGCCCAGCCTCCATCCACAGTTATGACTTGGCCCGTGATCGGGCTTGAGTCTTTTCGCAAGAGAAAACATGCAGTCTTCGCGATGTCGTCTGGCGCGATCAATCCTTTCGTCAAAGGCTGCTTGTGCGCCACATATTTCATAACCCCGACATCACCCTGCGCGCGTGCACTCATGGGCGTACGAACCAGTCCCGGCGCGAGGACGTTGATACGAATACCGGCGGGCGCATAATATGCGGCGGCGGAAAGCGTCATTGCCTCGATCGCTCCCTTGCTCGCGGCATAACCCACGGTGGCGAAATGTTCCCGCTGCGGGTGCTGTGCGAGCACGCTTCCGATGTTGAGCGCAGCTCCCTTGTAAGAATCTCGAGTCCACACTCGGAGCACTTCCCGGCACATCAGAAACGTACCTTTGGCGTTCACGTCCATGACGGCGTCCCATGCTTCGGTCGAACATTCGTGTAGTGGGCCATCTCCGAGCGAGCGTGCGCTGATCCCTGCGACGTTGAAAAGCGCGTCGATTTTCCCGAATCGTTCGAGGCAGGCCGAAACGCTTTTGCGCACACCTTCTTCATTGCGAACATCTGTGACGGAGAAATGCGCCTTAGGCAACTCCGCCGCCAACGAGCGGCATTCTTCTTCCTTCACGCCAACGATAAACACGCTGCCCTGCTCCCCCCAAAGGCGTGCCGTTGCCGCGGCAATGCCGGACGATCCAGTCACCAGGAGGACTTCGCTCACGTGGCCCCTATTCAAAAAGGTGTTTGAGGCTCTTGCGATAGGCCTCGTAGAACGCTTCCAGTTGCTCGGCGGCGCTGGCGTTTCCGACGAATTGATGGCTGGGCAGCAACACTGGCTTGACTCCTCGCGCCAGCAGGGCTTCAGCAGCGGCGCAGCGGATCATATTAATAATGGTCGCTCCCGTAACCGTGGAAACCGGCCCTGTGCGCCATTCCAGGCCCTCCAACTCGATGATGCAGTCACCCGGCGGACACTGATTGTCGATGATCAGATCGGCGCAATCGATAAGCTTCTTGCCCGACGAATGAGCAGGCGTCGCTTGCTCGCAATGTGCCTTCGAGACAATGGCAATCACCGGCAGCCCGCGCTGCTGCGCTCCCGCTGCCATCTCGACGACCACGGGTCGGATGCCGCTGGTTGAAATTACGATGAACGCATCATGCGGCCCGAAATGAAAGCTCTGCAGAATTTTCTCTGCATAGCCCTCATAGTTTTCCAGGTACAGCGGTGCGCGCAGACCGTTTGCGCCGATGATCGAGGCATGGTTCGAGAGCGCGAGCTCGACTAAGGCTACGAAACCGGCGTAGCAACCTTGCCGGGGCGTCATCTCTTCGCACATCATGCGCGAGTGGCCATTGCCAAAGAGAAAAACCAGGCCACCGCGCGAGATGCGCTCCGCGCACAGTTCCGCCGCTTTCTGAATGATGTCAGCCTGTGTGCGTCGCAGATTTTCGAGCAGGGCCATCGCGTGGTCGAAAAAAGCCAGGCCCGCCTGCTTTGAACCGACAACGTGATCGAGGACCTTGTCTGGCACCGATGAAGTTGACTCCTGTCGCATCGCGAGAGCTTGCTGAGGATCGACGTGAGTATAATTCAGAATCACCGTGAGCGAAACTCAAACATCCCAAACCGCAGCCGTCGCAATCGGTGTCGACATCGGCGCGACCGCGATGAAGGCCGCGCTGGTGGCCCTGAACGGGGATTTACTCGCGAGTTTCAAAACTGACTCGCCGCGCACAATTTCATCCATGCGTGATTTTATTCAGTCCGTGCGCGAGCGAGCCACAGGCCCAGTACTCGGAATCGGAATTGGCTGCAAGGGAGTCATCGATGCCACCACTACGCGCGTGAACCGCTTGCCTGGCGACCTGAATTTTCTGGAAGGTTGTTTGTTGCGGGAATTGGTCTGCGTCGATGGTCTGCCACTTTATGCCGACAACGACGCACGCACGGCTCTGGTCGGCGAAGTGCTTTGGGGCGAGGCTCGGGGACGCCGCAACGTCGTTCTGCTCACGCTGGGCACTGGCGTTGGAGCTGCGGCGCTGGTCGACGGCATAATCGTGCGCGGCGCTTCCGGAGCCGCCTGCCATCTGGGACACGTCACCCTCGACATCCGCGGCGGGCTTTGCATTTGCGGCAATTACGGATGTGTGGAAACTTGTTTTTCTTCGCGCGCCATCGAGTCGGCTTATGCTGCGCACATCCATCGCGCTTCGCCAACCCGCTTGGCAATCGATGATGCCGGCCGGATTCCGAGCACGGAAGCTATCTTTCAGGCGGCCACCGAGGGCGACCCTAGCGCCCGTCGCGTGTTGGATGTCGCTTTCGAATCGCTCACTGCCGCGCTGGTAAGCTTCCTGCACGTGTTCGATCCCGAACTGCTCATCCTCGGCGGGAACATAGCGGCAGCCGGACCGCAACTGCTTGCCCCGTTGCACGAAGAGGTCGCGCGCCGCACCAACGTTCTGCTTGGGAGAAAGGTTCCAATCGTTCTTCAAAGCACAGGCGGATACGGAGGAATTGCCGGCGCTGCGGGACTCGTTTTCTTACAACAGGGATTGCTGACAATTTAGAAAATCAGATCCATCACTTCGACGGGGGCATGCGAAAAACCAGATGAACCCAACCAACGCGCACGAATCGGCACGCGCGAAAGATGGATCGGCACGGTACCTGTATTTGCCTGCCGCGGTCGCCGCGCTCGGCGGATTGTTGTTCGGCTTCGATACTGCGGTCATCAACGGCGCCATCGTCTTCTTGAAGCGTCAATTTGCGCTGACTGACTCGCAAACCGAATTCGGCGCGAGCAGCCTACTTCTGGGATGCGTTCTCGGGGCGAGTCTGGCGGCTTTCACCAGCGACCGCTTCGGCAGAAAGAAATCGCTGCTGGCGGCCGCGGCTCTGTTTACCGTTTCGTCGATCGGGGCGGCTCTGCCACGCAATATCACAGAGTTCGTGATCGCGCGTGTGCTTGGCGGCCTCGCCATCGGATTAGCTTCGACACTTTCGCCGCTCTATATCGCGGAAATTTCTCCGGCCCGCATCCGTGGGCTTCTGGTGAGCGTCAACCAGTTGGCGATCGTTACGGGCATTCTGCTGTCCTATAGCGTGAACTACGGCCTCACCGGAGCGGGCCCGGCGAACTGGCGATGGATGTTTGCCTCGGCAGCGGTGCCGTCGGCGTTTTTTCTGGTGACGTTGCTTTCCGTTCCCGAGAGCCCGCGTTGGCTGGTGCAAAAGGGGAGAGACGCCGAAGCTGAAAATATCCTGTCCCGCATTAAGGGGCGCGAGGCCGCTCAAACTGAAATTCATGCCATCCGCGCGGCGGTTGCCGAGGAAAGTGGGAACGTCTTCGATGCCGCCTTTCGAAAGCCGCTCGTGGTCGCGGTGCTGATCGGGCTGTTCAGCCAGTTCACCGGCATCAACACCATCATTTATTACGGCTCGCTCGTTTTTCTTGAGCATGTCCCGAACCAGACAGCAAGCTCTGCACTATTTGCCAATGTCATGATCGGTGCCATCAACTTCATAGCCACAATTCTCGGGATGTACCTGATCGACCGCGCCGGCCGCAAGCCATTGATGACGTCCGCATTCGCCGGCATGGGCGCTGCGCTGGTGGGCGTGGCTGCGTCGATTCATTTCCATGGCCCACCCTTTGCAGTTTTGCTTTTCGTGCTGATCTATGTCGCTTGCTTCGCCGTCGGTATCGGCACGGGAACCTGGGTGTTGATGTCAGAAATCTGTCCCAACCGAATACGCGGACGCGCCATGTCGATCGCAACCTTATTCCTTTGGTGCGGGACCCTGATCGTTACTCTCACTTTTCTTTCGCTGGTACGAGTCTTGACAGCGCCGGGCGCATTTCTGCTTTATGCCGTGATCTGTGTTGCAGCGGTTTTATTTGTCAAGATGGTCGTGCCGGAAACCAAGGGACGCAGCCTGGAAGAAATTGAAAGTTGGTGGCTGGCTGATGCAGCGAACGCCAAACGATGAGAACGCACCTAAGCCGTCTATTGAGCCGTTACCTGGAACTCAGCGTGTAGTGGCGCAGTCGAATCTTCTCCCGCCCAGACATCGAACTTTTCTGGTTCGACGACCCAGGTCTTCGTCTGCGGGCTCCAAAAACTTAGCTCGTCGTGTCCAAGCGGGAAGGTGAGAGTTTGCGTCTGGCCGGGCGCCAGCGCGACTCGACGGAATCCCTTCAATTGCCGCACGGGACGCGAGGCCGATCCCGCGCGTTGATGAATGTAAACTTGCGCGACCGCATCCCCTGCGGCCGAGCCTGTGTTGGTGACGTGGACCGACACTTCGGTCGATTCCCCGGAATTGATTTGCGCTTTGCTTAATTGCAAATGGTCGAATCGGAAGCTGGTGTAACTCAAGCCGTATCCGAACGGATAGAGAGGCTTGCTTGAAAGATCCCAGTAACGCGAAGTGAACTTTGGACGGTCGTCGGGCTCATGCGTGAGATTATGGTTGTAGTAAATCGGCTCCTGGCCCGCCGTGCGCGGCCAACTCACCGGCAGCTTGCCACCGGGATTCACATCGCCGAAGAGAACGTCAGCGACGGCGTCACCACCGACGGTGCCGGGATACCACGCCTCAAGAATTGCAGGCACGTGCTCTGCCGCCCAGCGAATGTCTAGAGGCCGACCGTTAACCAGCACAAGGACGATTGGCTTTCCGGTGGCCGCGACCGCTTCCAACATTTGTTCTTGAATTCCCGGAAGATCAAGCGTGGCTCTCGAAGCTCCTTCGCCACTCATGTTGGCGGCTTCGCCCATGACGGCGATCACGATGTCCGCATGACGGGCCGCGTCTACTGCGCGGCGCAATGACTCCTGCACTTCCGCTGGAGTTGGAACGGGTATCGGCTTTTTGCCGAACAGCGCGTCAATCATTGCCGGATAATCCCGCCGCAACGCCGGCCCGCTGACCGTTGTGATCTTCGCACCGCCTCCTAATTTGTTTTGGAGGCCCTCCTCTACCGTGACCACGTGGCTTTTGGGACCTCCCCCGAATAAACCTTCCACCGTCCAGCCGCCTTCGAGGTCATCAATGGAATTCGCCAGAGGGCCGATCAATGCGATTTTTTTCAGACTCTTACTCATTGGCAACGTGTGATTCTCGTTGCGCAAGAGGACCATCGATCGTGCCGCAAGCTTTCGCTCCAAGTCGCGACTGCTCTGCCGGTTCAACACCGCGTCCACTTTGGTTTCGTCAACGAATGGATGTTCAAAAAGTCCCAGCCGGATCTTCATTTCAAGAATCGGCCGCACCGCATCATCAAGTTGAGCAGGCGTGATCCTGCCGGAGGCTACCAGCTTCGGCACGTTTTCGATGAGCGTATTGCTCGCCATATCCATGTTCAGCCCGGCGTTGATTGCGCGATACGCAGCATCCTCCCGGTCAGCGGCAAAGCCATGAGTCACCAGGTTACCCACGGCGATCGCGTCCGAAACTACGAAACCCTGGAAGCCCCACGTCTCGCGCAGCACATCGTGAAGCAGCCACCGGTTGCCAGTCGCGGGGACATCGTTCAGATCCATGTACGCGCTCATCAGGCTGCCCACACCCTGCTTCACCGCCGCATAGAATGGGACCAGGTACACATTCCTCAGCAATTCCTCGGGAATATAGGAGGAGTCGTAGTCGCGGCCGCCATCGGCAGCGCCGTAGCCGGCGAAGTGCTTGGCGCAGGCCAATATACTTGTGGGACCGAGTTCCGTCCCCTGAAATCCGACCACTTGAGCCCGCGCCATCGCGGAGCCGAGATAAGGGTCCTCGCCCGCGCCTTCCACAATACGGCCCCAGCGCGCGTCTCGCGCAATATCCACCATAGGCGCGAAAGTCCACTGAATGCCGGCTGCACGCGCGTCCTCAGCAGCGACTCTTTGAGCCTGCGCTTCGACCGAGGGATCCCACGACGCCGCCATCGCCAGCGGAACAGGAAAGACGGTTCGATAGCCGTGGATCACGTCAAAGCCTACCAGCAGAGGAATGTGCAGCCGCGAACGGTCGACCGCGACATGCTGCAGCCGATTGATCTCCTTCACGTCGACCTGCCACAGGATCGAGCCGACTTGGCCCTTGGCGAGAGCGTCGTCGGAAACTTCCTTGATAAAATCTGCCGCAGCAATTCCCGAGGCCTGGTTCAACTGCCCCGCCTTTTCTTCAACAGTCATTTGTTGAAGAAGTCCGTCGGCGCGTTCACCTGCGCTCTGTCCGCTTTCGGACGACTGGGCTCTACCGGCAACCGGCACGAGACATACCAGAGACATTACCGCCAGGCACGAGGCGCCAGTTCGTATTTTCAATTGTTTGCTCCTTTGCTCGTCCAAGTTCGGAACATTCTCGCTCACACTGGAACATTTGACAATCGACTTAGCGTTGATACCTCTGAGCGTCGCTCGATCTGCGGCATGCTAGCATCAACGCGCAGGGAGACGGTCATCGTTTCTGGATCGGTTGTATTCCGGCCGCACAATCTGGTGGAGACTTTCGAGTGGTTGCGCTGACTAATTTACCGATGGTTGTGATCATGGCGGGCCTCCCCGGCTCGGGTAAAAGCACGGTCGCGCGTGCGCTTGCCGAGCGGCTTCCGGCCACGGTGCTCGATAAAGACGTGATTCGGGCTGCTCTCTTCGCACCGGCGCATGTCGAATATTCCCGGGCGCAAGACGATTTCTGTCAGGAGATCATGTTGCAGACGGCCGCGTATCTGCTGGGAAGGAATTTGTCGTCGTACATTTTTTTAGATGGCCGGACATTTTCTCGTCGCTACCAGCGTGAGCGCGTGCTCGAGTTCTGTTCGCAATTGGAAAAAAGATGGGCCATCCTGGAGTGCGTCTGCTCTGAGACAACCGCGCTGGCCCGCTTGGAAAAGGCGGCAGTGGAA
>JBEKGG010000166.1:0-9633 GCA_050012915.1 Terriglobales bacterium
TCGGATGGATCGCAACCCGCAAAATCATCCCTGGAGGTGGGTATGGCTGGTCGAAGTCGCTCAAGCTTTAACAAACGCCAGAAAGAGCGCTCGCGGCAGGACAAGCAGCGCGAAAAATTAGAAAAAAGACAGCAGCGAAAGCTGGAGAAACAGTCGGGTGTTCCCGGCGAGAACGACGATTTCGGACAGAACGATTTCAGCCTGGCTGGAGATTACGAAGAGCCCGAAGAAGTAACCGCTTCCAACTCGATCGCAGAGGATTAGAGCGCGGACCAGACCTCCGCAATGCTCGCTAGACCCGGACGCCCCGTCCGGGTTGCCGAGCAAAGCTTGGTGGGATTATCGGGAAAGAATTTCACACCCATCCCAGAAACGCGTGTTTGGCTTTCTTGCCCGAGGCTTGCCACAGCTTGAAAATCTCAAATAGGATCACCGTCGCGTAGGTGACGGCAATCCAAAGCCCCACTTCCTCGATGGGAAGCCCAGCCCAAGCGCCGATAAACAAGCCCATCATTTGCGCTGGCCGGAAGCCCCACCACTGATAGGGCACGGCCAGAGTGGCTTCCCAAAGCAAGCTCACCAGCGCGATGATGAAAAGCGTCAAGCCGAAGGCTCGCCAATTAATGAACGGCCGTGCAGTCGGAAAGAAGCCCATGGAAGGAACGAAGGCAGCGAGCACGAGCACGGTGAAGTAACCTGGAAAACCGTCGGGAACCGGGGAGAACATTTTCTTGTAGACCACGGCCATCACGATGAGGAGCACGCCGACGATCGCGGAGGTTGGATGGAACTGGAGCAGACGAAAAATCTTCCTGGACTCGCCTGCATAATCAGGAACGTTATAGGCGGCGAGCCAGAATTCATCCAGCCAGACATACAGCAGCAATACGCAGAGGAATCCGGTGAAGTAAAAGATATATTCCTCGACTGGAACTGGCGCTCCCAGGGCGGGCGCTCCGATCCCAAGAGTCGCGCCGACATTGGGGAAATCAAAGAACCAGTGGGCGAAGAAGAAATCCAGCGCACAACCCAGAGGGACTAGAATTCCAATGGCTCGCCAAAAAGCGCGGCGTGGAATTTCTACGCCTTCAGCGGGGACGAACCAGCCGCCGATCACCACGATGGGAACAATGAATAGCAGAAGGCTCCAGGTATAGCCGTGCGGCGTCGGGTTGGCGGCCGAGACTTGCAGCGTTCCTGGAGAGCGCACTGTGAGCAGGGTGATCGCGGCCGGGAGCGCGACCATGGCCACCATCGCAGCGACGAGCCATGCGCTTAGGCGCGGGCTGGGATTTCCGCTGGACACGCGAGGGCACATGAGGCGATCCCTCCTAGAGTTGAATCGATCGGGGTATTCTACGCTCGCTGATGGTATTTTGTGACTATCGAGGATAGAGCGGCGGACAATTTTATCGCACGATTATCCCCGCGTAGCCGACCACCATTTCGCGGTCGCCGGAGACGTCTCCTGAGGTCGCGTACTTGATCAGTTCCGCCTTCGTGGCGCCGAGACGTTTGGTGGCGGTCAGCATGACGACGGTCGGGCCGAAGCCGCACATGCTGATTTCTTCTTTCATCACTACGTCGAATAGGCCACGCGCGTCGAGCGCCAGAATCCGTTCGATTGCCTTGTGATCTTTCATCCGGGTGACGGCGTCGTTCTCGTAATGGTTCATGTCGCTGGAGGCGACGATCAGAATTTTCTCGTTTTGCGCCTGCACCGCGTCAGCTATGGCTTCGCCCAGTTTTTCCAACGTCTCGAACCGACCTGTGCCTAGGGCAATGGGCACGAAAGTGAAATCGGAGCGGACGGATTGAAGGAATGGCAGTTCCACTTCGATGGCGTGCTCGCTGCGATGGGCGTCGGCGTCTTCGGTGAGCAACGGGAATTTTGTTTTTAGTGCTTGAGCCAGTGCGGAATCGATTGGAACCGGGCCGAGGGGAGTTTCCCAGGCGCCGGTGCTCATGATGGCAAGTGGCTGTCCTTTGCCAGTGTGGTTGGGGCAGAGAATGATCATGCGTTGGGGTATATCCAGGTTGGCGAAGACTGCTCCCGCGACTGCGCCGGAGTAGACGTAGCCAGCGTGTGGCGCGACGCATCCGAGGGCCGGGGTGGGGGTCACTCGAGTTGGGAAGTAGGACGCGAGGTCTTTTTGCAGGGCGTCACGGTCGCGCGGGTAAAAGCGTCCGGCTACCGCGGGATGGCGAATTGTTGAATGCATTTTGCATCCCCTCGGCGGCTCGGAAGAGGCAATAACCACCCTTCGGCTTCGCTCAGGGCAGGCTCCGGACACTCGGGTACACAAAGGAGATCATGGAGTTGCGGTTTCGAGCAACGCTCTGAATAATGCCGCACTTTTTTCCAGCGACAACGCTTCGGCTCGCACGGTCGGCTTTACTCCCGACTCTTCGAGAGCGGCGCGCAGTACCGCAGGTTCGTAGTCGGATTTCAAATTGTTCCAGAGCGTCTTGCGCTTCTGGCCGAACGATTTTCTGAGAAAGTCGATGAAGCCTGCTTCCGGCACATTCAAGCCCTCGATGCGGGACGCGATCACCAACCGCACGACCGCTGAGTTTACCTTTGGAGGCGGCGAGAACGCGCTCGGCGGCAAAGTGAACAGTTTCTCGACCCTGGCATAGAGCTGAGCGGTGGCTGAGAGCAGGCCATACTCGCTGCTTCCGGGCCGCGCAGCCAATCGGTCCGCGACTTCTTTCTGCACCATGAGCACGATGGTCTCGAAATATCTCCGGTATGCGAAGAGCCGCAGCAGAATGTCGGAAGTAATGAAATAAGGAAGGTTGCCTACGACCTTCACTTGCTCCGGCTGATGATTCATCCCCGGACGCGTACTGCCGGGCTTGGGTCCAAAGAGGGTGTCGAAATCGATAGCGAGAATGTCGCCCTCGATGATTTCGACGTTCGGGGTCAGAGAAAACTTCATGCGCAGCTGGGCCGCGAGGACGCGATCGAGTTCAATCGCGATTAAGCGGCGGGCGCGGCGGGCGAGCAGGGAAGTGAGAGCGCCGCGTCCAGCGCCAATTTCGAGCACCGTGCTCTGGGACAGATCGCCGAAGGCCTCGGCGATGCGCAATGCGGCCGAGGGGTCGACGAGAAAATGCTGGCCCAATTTGGGCGTTCTAGGAGTTGGTCGAGCAGCGGATACTTTCGGCACATTGACCCTCTTTCTTTCGGGCGACTACACTGGGCTTTCATCCCCGCGAATCTTCGGGCGCAGGATGGCGCGCAGCGATGCCGCTCTCTATCATAACTTGCGCCGAAGCCGGGGTCATATTTTGGAGGTTCGTCTTCATGCACATCGCTTTTGCTGCCTCGGAGTGCGTTCCTTTTTCCAAGACTGGAGGATTGGCCGACGTGGTTGGAGCGCTGCCGCGAGCGCTGGTTGCCGCTGGGCATCAGGTCAGCGTATACACCCCCCGCTATCGGCAGACCAAACTTTCCGATGCACAGACGGTCGTGCGCAGCATTACCGTGCCCTTTGATGATCACTATCGATTCTGCTCTGTGGTTACTGCCGGCAGTCAATCGGGCGTGCGTTTTTATTTCGTAGACTACCCACCTTATTTCGACCGCGATGCTTTGTACGGCACATCGGCGGGAGATTATCCGGACAACGCTGAGCGTTTTGCGCTGTTCTCGCGGGCGGTGCTTGAGGCTTCGAAGATATTAGGCGTTCCGAATGTTTTTCATTGTCATGATTGGCAATCGGCGCTGATTCCCGTGTTGCTGCGCACGCAATACGCCGAAGATCCGGCCTTTCGCGACGTAGGAACGGTCTTCACGATTCATAACATGGGATATCAGGGCTTGTTTCCGCCCGATACTTTACCGCTTCTCACCCTGCCTTGGGATTTACTGGCCATCGACAAGATGGAATTCTTTGGGCAAGTGAATTTTCTCAAAGGGGCGCTGGTGTACTCCGATTTCGTTACCACCGTGAGCCGAAAATACAGCCACGAAATCCAGACGGCGGAATTCGGCTTTGGACTGGAAGGCGTGCTGCGCGACCGGGCTGCGACCGTGACCGGAATTCTCAATGGCGTCGACTACGACGAATGGAGTCCGCAGGCTGACAAATTTATTGCCGCCAAGTACTCGCCTGCGGATTTGTCCGGCAAGGCCAAGTGCAAACAGGATCTGCTGGCGGCTTTCGGCGTGGCCAATCCGGATACGCGTTTGCCGGTGATTGGCATCGTCTCGCGTTTCGCGGCTCAAAAAGGGTTTGACCTGATCGCGCAAATCATGGATCGGCTGGCGCGCGAGGAAATGATCATCGTCGCGCTGGGCAATGGCGACAAGCAATATGAAGAGATGTTTGCGCGCATGCAGAAACAGTTTCCGCAGAAGATCGCAGTCAAGATCGCTTACGACAACGCAGTGGCGCACAAGATTGAGGCGGGCAGCGACATGTTCCTTATGCCATCAAGGTATGAGCCCTGCGGCTTGAACCAGATTTACAGCCTGAAGTACGGCACGGTTCCTATAGTGCGCGCCACGGGCGGCCTCGACGACACCATTGACCCGTGGGACGCCCGCACCGGCAAGGGAACTGGCTTCAAGTTCGTCGACTACAGCGGCGAGGCGTTGTTGCTTACTGTTAAGGAAGCGCTGAAAGCGTTTCGCGATCAATCTTCATGGCAAACTCTCATGCGCAATGGCATGAACAAAGACTTCTCCTGGAACGCTTCGGCCAAGGAGTATGTTCGCGTTTACGAACGGGTACGATCGGCGCGGTCGACTCAAAATCCCGCGTTGGCGGCTGTGTGAGCTCAGGATGACTCGTATTTTAGGATCGGCTCTATCGACGTGAGACGGGCTAAGAAACTACTCGTGCCCCACTGATACAATTCCTCCAGCGATCCCCGTGGTTCCTTATGTCCGCGCCCGGCAAAACCATCTTCCACGTCGATATGGACGCGTTCTTCGTCTCGGTGGAAGAGTTGTTCGATCCCTCGCTGAAGGGCAAAGCCGTAGTCGTCGGAGGGCAGCGCGACGAGCGGGGCGTAGTCTCGGCGGCATCTTACGAAGCGCGCAAATTCGGAGTGCATTCAGCGATGCCGTTGCGCACTGCGGCGAAACTCTGTCCGCATGCCATTTTCGTAAATGGCCATCCGGAGCGGTATCGCGAATGCTCGGAAAAAGTTTATCGCGTTCTCACTTCGTTCTCTCCGCTGGTCGAAATGGCATCGATTGACGAAGCCTATCTCGACATGACCGGGACATCGCGTTTACATGGCCCACCCTTGTGCGCGGCTCACATGCTTCATCAGAAAATCAAGTCCGATACGCAATTGAATTGCTCGATCGGGATTGGGGTCTCGCGACTGATTGCGAAAGTCTCTTCCGCCAAGGCCAAGCCGCATGGAATTCTTTGGGTCATTCCCGGCCAGGAGGCGAAGTTTCTTGCGCCGCTCGACGTGCGCGATATCCCCGGCGTGGGAAAGGTTACGGAACAAGGCCTGCACGCCTTGGGAATTCAGCGAGTCGGGGACCTGGCGCGCTTCGACGATGCATTTCTACAGGAACACTTTGGCAAGTGGGGTCTGGCGCTGGCCGGGAAGGCGCGTGGAGAAGACGCCGGAGGATGGTTCGACAGCGAAGTCGGCGCCGACAGCGATCCCAAGTCCATCAGTCACGAACATACTTATAACGAAGACACCGCCAATCCGGAGCAAATCGAGTCCACGTTAATGCGGCTTTCGGAAATGGTAGGCCGCCGCCTGCGCGAGCATGGATTGCATGCGCGCACCATTCAACTCAAACTGCGCTACAAAGATTTCACGACCATCACGCGCGCACATAGTTTATCCGCTCCGACTCAACTCGACACAGAGATCTTCGAGCAGGCACGTGCGTTATTTCGCAAGAACTGGCGCAAAGGAGAGCAAGTTCGTTTGCTGGGAGTCCACGCTTCGGGATTCCAAGCGGAATCGCAACAGGACGACTTGCTCGAGGGCGCGCGGCGCCAACGCTGGCAGCAAGTCTTTTCGGCTGCCGATCGGCTGCGCGACAAATTCGGCGAATCGAGCGTATCTCTGGCGAGCGGATTAAAAGGCGGCTTTCGCGAGCGCACTCACGAGAACCCCGCAGGTCTGCCGGGCAAAGGCAAAGAACAAGGCTAACGCGAGTCTCGCCCGGTCACATCCTTTGTGTCCTGTGATTGAAGTCTTTTGAGCATCCGCCGAAAACCTCAAATCTTAAACACAAAGGACACAAAGATTCACAGAGGAATGCATTCCTGGGACTCCAAGAAGAAGATCACGACCGTTGGTAACTATCGGAAGTCAGTACCTTCCCACATAATCGAGGAGTGGCAGATGAGGTTCGAAAGAAGTGGAAACAGTCATGAATGCCGTGGAAGATCTCGAACAAGTCCTGACCCTCGATCAGGCAGAACGGCTCGCGGAATTCGATTGGAGCTCAGGCGCGCAAGGAGCTTCGTCCACGCAGCAGTTGCTCGATGAACTGCTTGGTCGTTTCGAGGAGGATGGTTCGTTCCAGGCGCACGGCCACACGCCCGAATTTTGCCTCGATTCTGAGGATTAATCTCTCTCCCAGAATTCGATAGCACTCTGACTCATTCCTTCGGTTTACCGTAGAGATCAGCTTCGCTGACGGGTGCGGCTACGGTGTCACTTCCCTTTACGCCCAGACGGGTGCGGGCCGAAAACATGGGTCCACGCGCAATCTCGGTTGGAGCAAAGGCTGACAGGCCCAGCGGAATGCCAACGTCGTCGTAGATGGCTTCGATCCCGCCTCGCTTGAAATAAGTCTCATGCCAGAATCCGGTGCCGCCGGAATTGCGCAAGAAATTCTTCCACCACTGCATATGCGGCTCGGATCGTGACCATCGTTCTAACGATTCGAAGTCGCGCCAATACTGGCGCATCCCGACATGCGGAGGTATGAGTGAAAAGATATAGTTTTCGTGAAGCAGCAAGCCGTCGGGCTTGGCTGCAACCGAATTGCTAATCTTCGGCCCGAAGCCAAGGAGGGTCTTGATCCCGGTAACGGTATTTACTTTCATCCCGAGATAAATCACGACAAGGTCTGGGTAAGAGGTCAGATCTACGGTGCGGCGTTCTACTTTTTTCGTGCTCATGCCAATAGATTACTTGTTCCTGGAGGATTAAAACGAGTGCTTGAGGCCTGGCTTCCGTTGATTCGGCGCCCTCGGCGGTCTCAGCGTCTTAAGATTTCGATTTTTCGACGTTGACTACAGGAAAATCTTAAATCGCAGAGGTCGCGGAGGGCGGCCGCAGAGTACGCGGAGCGAAAAACAAAAATCTTCGCTTCAACGACGAGAGCTGAACGGACGGGCGACGATGCCGGTCCATCAATAAAGACGAAGGCCGGAAATCCGGAATTGCTTCCGGTCCCGGCCTCGCTTCTATCAACTTGTGAAAATCCCGTCGCTCCACAATCTAATTGCTCGGGGTTGTGGCCGATGCCGAGGTTGTGCCTCCCACGTTGGCGTCGCTGTTCAGGCGGCTCAAACGCGGGAAGAACGGCGTAACTTCAAACGGCATTTTGTCGCGTGCCGAGGTGATCGCCACCGGTGCCGACTTGGTCAGTTCCACGCGGTCCGTCCAGGCGTTCAGTTTCACGCGTCCACCCATTGGAAGCGCGGCAATCTGATCCAGTTTGCTTGGATCGAGCGCCGGACCCGTAGTGGCGAGCGCCGAAAGCCGGACGAGTTGGCCCTTATCGTTGGTGAAGCTGTTGCCCAGATGAGCCGTCAACAAAGCGGAGAGCGTAGGAGCGCGTTCGGTGAGTTCTTTGAGGAACAACGAAGGCACATCCAACTTTTGTGCGTAGGGTGAGTTCTTGAGCAGCTCCATTGCTTTCGCATCGGCGGCGGTTTCTTCTTCAGGATTGTGCCGGAAGCCGAAGTTGCCGTAGGTCGATTCATCGGAGAACAGCATACGATCGTTGAAGGCAAACTTGCTGCCCAGGTTGTGTCCGAGAACGATGTGCGCCAGTTCGTGCGAGAGTACCATCGCCAGGCTGGCTTCGTCGGGAAGCACATCGATCAGGCCGCGGCTGACCACGATAACGTTGCCCACACTGAAGGTTTCCAGCGGGGAAGTGATCATGACCCGAGTCCGAACCGGACGCGGCAGATCGATATTATTCGTGACGATCAGGTTGTTGACGACGGTTAGCAGAACTTTGTCGACTTCTCCCTCGGGCGCCATCAGACCGGATTCCTGCAGACGCTCGAGTACGTTGTCTTCAGCCTGCTGCTGCCACTCGCGCTGCGCCTCGAGCGGCGACGCATCCGTGGTCGAAGGGGTGTCGTCTTTTACCGAGTCGACTCTCAGGGAAGTGAGTTCGTCTTCTTTCGCGCCTTTCTTCAAGTCGTAGCCCCAGATGCGGCTCTGCGCCTTGAAAGCCATTTTGTCCTTGGCGCCGTAACTGAAGTCGCCTTCTTCGCTGTAGATGTACGCCGGAACCCAGTAGCCCGGAATCAGGTTTAAGCGCCAGCTGTCCATGTGGAAGTAGAAAGCGTTTCTCGGCCGCGGCGCGTAGGTGCCATTCAACCGGACAATGTTGTAATCCTGATCTTCGACCCAGATGCGGCCCAGGAAGCGGCCTTTGCCCGCATCCTTCTTGGGCGTGACGTCGAAGACGAGGCAGCGCACGTCGCCCAGAAATTCGCGGTGCACGTACTTGAACCCATAATGGGTGCGGTCAAAGTCCTCGCGATCGGCAAAGATCATCCACGAAAAACCCATGGGCTTGTATTCAAACTTGAACAGCTTGCTTACGCCGCCCAACAGGTTCTTCTGGAAGCTCTCGTCGCGGGAAAGGTAGTCGCGCCGGTCAATGCTGTCAGCCAGGTCAAGGCGGCCGAGAAAGTAGTGATCCTCGCTGGGCACGGGGCCGAGTTTCGGATCGGCCTTCAGGTTCTGCAAATAGGTTTCGACCAGCGGCGTCCGCGTCTTCAGCATTTCCATGAGTCCGTGTTCGCGCTGGATGGCGCGATCCACGACTTGATCCATGGTCGTGGGCGGAGCCATTGCTGCCGATGCCGCAGTGGATTGCGCCGATGCCGGGTTAGCGGGCTGCGATGCAGCCGGTTGAGCCGTCGGTGCCGACGTCGTTGCGGGTTGCGACGAAGCAGCATTCGACGAAGATTGATCCGCGCTCTGCTGCGCCATCGCGCTCAGCGTGATCAGCAGAAAAGCGGTGAGCATCCATTTCCAAGTACGCATGACTCTGTTCCTCTCTGTCTCTGTATCTCTGCAATCTTCAGTACGCTAACTGGAAAACCACATGTACGACTGCCGTGGAATCCACGGGTGTGCCCATACGCAGTGCCGGCTTGAAGCGCATCTGGCTGGCTGCAGTTACGGCTGCTTCATCCAATCCATGACCCAGGCCGCGCACCACGCGATTCACATGGAGTTGGCCATTCGCGCCAAAAAGCACTTCGAGCAGCACTTCTCCCTCGAGCTTGAGCTGTCGGGCTTCCTGCGTGTAAACCGGGCTGGGCTTTGAAATGATTTCCACCTGCGTGGTCGCCGGGCCGCTATCCGCCTGGGCGATCTTGGGTCCGTTGTGAGAAACTTCCTGGGCGCCGAAGCCGGCGGTCTGCACCGCTCCCCGAT
>JBEKGG010000167.1:0-9611 GCA_050012915.1 Terriglobales bacterium
GTCTGTCCTCTGCTGATGCAGGCCCAGACAGCCAATACAGGGCAGAGGCCGCGGGTTCGAGTCCCGTCGTCCCCGCCATTCTTTTCGAGCGCTCAACAGGAATTGGCAATTTGGGTCATGGTCCAGTCAGTCCAGTGCTTCTCCCTGTTGAACAACATTCGAACAAGTTTGCTTTGTGCCAGTCGCTTGTTCGGCACCGCCCGGATGTGAAGTCCATCCCAGCTCACCCAACAATTCAGGGACCCGCCACACGGTCGACCTACGCTAGGTCCGCACAGGAAATCTGGCAGCGTAGGCGTCCTCGTTATTTTTAAACATCGATTTGCGGCATGCATGGGTCAGTGCTAGACTGCGCCCATGGCCACCAAGAAAACCAGGAAGAAACCGACCAAGTCGAAGAAGCGGATAAAGTCAAAACGCGCTGCCAGCGCGCCAGCCAAAAAGGGTTTAGGAAAGAAGAAGCCTGCCCTGAAAAAATCGAAAGCGAAAACTAAGCTTGTGACCAAAGCCAAGGCGGTCGCAAAGAATAAGAAGAAAGCAAGTAGCCAAAAGTCTGGCAGGCCAGCCGCTCGACGAGTCGCCAGACCAATCTCGCGCCGGAGCGATCGGGCGTTTGGGACAGCGTCCGACTCGGATTCGGCGGGGCAATCGGGAGATTTGCAGGGATTGTCTAACGTCGAAAGCGCGGACTCGGAAAGTGTTGACGAGTTAATTGACGAAGGTAACGCCTTTGAAGCTGGCGTGATATCAGGCGTCGAAGAAGCCGACGATCAGGACGGAAGGGAAGTGCACACGCACGAAGTGCCTGAGGATGACGTTCCCGGCGAATATCTGGACGAAGAGTAACCATCTCGAAGCGAAAAACAAATAGCCGTTCAAAGGCGGCGACCGTTAGAAAACCTGTCTTCGAAACATGCTCTCACCACCCCATGCTATAGTCCGATCAACGCATGGGATCGCTAATCTTCTTATTCTTCCCCTGGGGTTTGATTCTCCAGGCAGTGGCGATAGTCCACTTCATCCGGCGTCGTCCGGACAGTTACTGGTTGTGGATCATCATTTTCTTCGGAGGCCTGGGAGCACTGATCTACATCGCCGCCGAAGTAATTCCCGATGCTGGCCTGATGCGCCAGTCCTTCAAAGTCTTTCCCCGGCGCAGAAGGATTCACGAACTCGAATCCGCCGTTCTGGATAATCCCTCCGCTGGGAATTACGAGGAACTAGGCGATCTATACCTGGAAGAAGGGAAGTACGCTCGCGCCCGTCAGTCTTATGACAAGGCGATCTCGTCCCGCACCGACTCAATCGATCCGTTTTACCGCCGGGGGATGGCCGCAACTTTCATGGGCGATTTCGCCGCTGCCATTCCTGATCTAGAGCGTGTCGTTTCGCAGGATCCAACCTATGACTTTCATCGCGCTGCCGCGCTATTGGCCCACTCCTACGGCAACACCGGTCAGCCCGACAAAGCCGAGGCTCTATTTCGCGAAGTCACCAAAATTTCCACGTCCTCTGAAACTTATTACAACTACGCTTGCTTCCTTGCCGACAAACAACGCAACCCCGAAGCCCGCGAGTGGGCTCAGCGTATTTTGGACAAGAAACCGAACATGCCCGGATATCTGCGCCGCCGTGAGCGACCCTGGTTCCGCAAAGCGTCGGCGTTACTGAGTCGGCTGCCAAAGTAAGCCCGAGCACAAACCTGATGGAGCCCCGGGCGTCTCCGCCCGGCCGGACCCGCGAGACGCCCGTCCCCATCAATCGATGTCTTTTAATTCGTCGCCAGGTAGTTTTGCAACGCGCGCTGGGTTTGAAGATCGAGCGCTTCTCCAAATTGGGTGAGATCTTGCAATAGCAAATGCGCGTCCATCTGTCGAAAATGTTCCTGGGCTAAGGCGAAGACGCAGCGCCGGACCAGGTTATATTCTTCGACCAGCGCCATCGCGGTAAACCCCTGCTCTTGCCGCAATCGGCCGTGTTGTTCGGCAGCTTTCATGGATACAGCCGCCATCTTCTTCACATCCAACTTCATCACCTTCATAGTTTCTTCGATCAGCGGCAGGATGGGCGCCGTTCGTTTCTGAGCTCCCAGCTTGACTCGTTTGAGATTGGGATCCGCCTGGCTGTGCGCCAACCATTCTTTACGGATGCGGCTGCGATTTTCGGTGAGGAGACTCTTGAGCTGCTTATCTTTGCCAGCAGAACTCGCAATCCGGCCCTTGATCGCCGACGAGCCATGAGTTAATCTTTGAGTGATTTCTTCCAGCGCCTGGCTTAATGCCTTTTCGATTTCGCTCGAACGGCGGTCCCCGCGAGCAACCCGGCTGACATAGGAAGGATCTACATTGAGCTTGCGTGCGATCCTCACATAGAGGCCTCGATACAAGTTCTGCGGAGACTGTATTTTCGGAATTAAGTTTGTGGTAGAATTGTCACGGTACATGACAACCTTTCATGTAGACTGGCGACAAGGTGCCGCCTAACGTGAGCGTTATAACATTCGCGTTAGTTTCAGTCTAGCAGGCGCACCATGAGCAACACAAGAGATGCAAAGATCGAGTGGGCAAAACGGATCATCGCCCTTCGCCGCCGCCTCCAAATGAGTCAGTCCGAGCTTGGCCAGCAGATGAACGCCTCTGCGATGGCCGTGTCACGCTGGGAACGCGGTGTGCAGGAGCCTCCCGCCAATATCTACGTTCAACTGGGCAACATCACCGGCGATCCCGAGTGTTGGTTTTTCTGGGGGCGGGCAGGATTGAGCAGCGGCGATTTAATGCGGGTTTTGCCCGCCGCCCGGTCCCGCTTGCGCAACGACCGTAAGTTAAAACTGGAGGTCGTGCAAGCTGGTGCCCATCGGGCGCTCAAGGGGCCCGATGACTTGGTTGCCATCCCTGTTCTGCCCGTCGTAGCGGCGACCCACGGAGGGAAGGGAGATCCGCCGGAAAGCCTCACCGACACCCCGCCGGAGACGATGTTGGCTGCGCCCAGCAAGTGGTGTCCCAACCCGGCCTACACCAGTTGTCTGCGGGTTCATGGCCGTTCCATGATGCCGCTGATTCACGATGGCTACATTATCGTGATCGACACTTCGCAGACCAATCGCGCCAAGCTCTATGGTCACATCGTGGTAGCGACGCACAAAGATCACGGTCTGATCGTGTCCCGCTTGCAGCGCTTCGATCACACCGAGGTTCTGGTCCCGGAAAACCGCGAGTACGAGTCGACCGCGGTGTCGACGAATGGTTGGCGGATCGTCGCCAAAATTCTCTGGTGGATTGGGCAAGCCTCTTAAGATTTCCCCGCACTCACTGCACCAATTCAAACAAATTTCAGGCAGCGCTAAAAGCGCGGGCCCACCCTCTTCGTAGAATCACGAATAAGGGTGGGCCACGCGGCTACGGCTTTGCCATTACTTCCGTCCTGATTCCGCCGGATGTGATGGCGCCTGTTTTTGCTGCAAATGTTGCTGCTGTTGTGCGTGCTTCTGCTCCATTTGCGAGGTTTGTTGCTGGTGCCGTTGTTCAGTTTGCTGCCGTTGTGTGTCACTCGCCTTCTGTTGCGCTAAGCGCTGGTGCTCCTGTTCCTGCTTCTGCGCCAGTTTCTGGTGGTCCTGCTGCTGCTTGGCGTAGAGCTTGTCCTGCTGCTGTTGGTATTTCTGGTCCGTCTTCGCATTTCCCGTGTTCGGAGCAGCAGCACGCTCGTGCGGTTGAAGATCCTTAGCGTCGTTCGGAACCGGCGGACGAGGAACGTTGTTGGCTGGACGGCCAGCCGCCTCGTTACCTCGCTCTTCAGCACCCGGCGGACGGGGAACATTGCTCTCCGGACGGCCAGCCTGCTCGTTGCCACGTTCATTTGCCGGAGGATGATATGGCGCTCCTGCTTCTTTAGCCGGCACCGCGCCCTCACCCTTCAGCTCTCCAGGTCTGGCTGTGGCTGCGACCGGTGGCCTGCCCTGGTTCACTGAAGCCCGCTGTCGCGGGTCATTGCGGGCCGCTTCTTCATGTTGAGTCTGAGCCGCGACTGGCCCTACGTGCTGCTCATGTTCAACCGCTTCCTCTTGAGCCGTCGGACGCGCCGTCATCCCGCCAGTGCCTCCGTTATAGCTCACGCGGTTCACCGTGGTGTTGTTGATCACGGTAGTGTTGTAGACATTGTGAATGTTGGTGACGTTCACGTTGTTCACGGCGCGGTTATAGAAAAACTGTCCGCCTCGCCACTCGCCACCTTGAAAGCCAGTGCCGAAGTAGCCGAAGCCGTAGTTGATTCCGCCGTAGAATCCAATGTGCGGACCCCAGAATCCCACGTGGAAAATGAACGCCGATCCGCCCCAACCCCAGTAGCCCGGAGTCCACAAAAATCCAGGTTGCGGCGCCTCTACCCACGTGCCTGGCACCCAGTAGTAACCGTCGGGGCCATAAGCCCAGTACCCGGGCGTCCAGAGATAACCTGGGGAAGGACATGGCGGCTGCTCATACACCGGCAACGCCGGCGGACCGAAGTTGACGGATACGCCGATGCCAATCTGCGCCGCCGATGTTGCCGGCAACGCCGTCATCACAATTGCGAAAAATACCGAACACAGCACTACAGAAGCACTGCATCGCATTCGTTTCATGGTTCCTCTTGCTGCTATATTTTTGGCCCCACCAACTGGGGCAGATTTAAATTCTTGGTCCCACATGACAAAACCCACATTCAAGCACTATGTTGCGGTCACCCTGCGCGTGTGCAGGATAACAGCTCTGCACCAGCGCGACTAGTCCTTCGCATGACCCTAGGGGAGGGTAAGGACCGGCGCGCGCGCAATCCATACGGTTAGCGCTGTAGGGGTTTTACTTAGTTGCTGTACGTGTGCCCGGGCGGAGCGCAGGAGAGATGTTGGTTTTCGTCACATGGCGGGCTGGCCCACGTGGACGATGTTGTTGCGCACAGCGTACAGCACCAGATCGCTCACCGAGTGAAACTGAAGTTTACGCATGATGTTCGAACGATGAGTTTCCGCGGTCTTGACGCTCAACCCCAATGCCACCGCAACTTCTTTGGTGCTGCTGCCCTCCGCCAGCAACTGCACCACCTCGCGCTCCCTCGGAGTCAGCGGATTCCGGCCCATTGAAAAGGATGTCCCACCCTTCAGATAGCCTTGCAATACCATCGCCGCAACTTTCGGAGTGAAATACGTTTTGTCATGCAACAAAGCCTGGACCGCAGCCACCAGCTCACAACCTGAATCAGACTTCAAGAGATAGCCTCGAGCGCCCACGTCCAGCACGTCATGGATCACTTGATCAGAATCGTGCAAAGTCAAAATGAGTACCTTGGTTGCCGGATTTTCTTTCATGATCTGGCGCGTGGCCTCCAGCCCGTTCAGGCCGGGCATACTCACATCCATGACGATGACGTCGGGCATCAATTGCTTCGCCTTGTCTATTGCTTCGCGCCCGTCGCACGCCTCTCCGCACATTTTCCATTCCGGCTGATCCTGCAGTATCGCCATCAAACCCTTGCGCACAACTTCATGATCGTCCGCGACCAAAATACGAAATGCTGCCACAGAACACCTCCTGGGAATCTGTTTCGACTCCAAGCGGCGCCACATAGCGCCGACCCATCCTCCTGATTGCCTGCACCTGGACGCAGTCAACCCGAGAGACAGTCACCAAAAACTGATTTGAGTAGCGCTGTCAGAACTTTCTAAAGCACCAGCCTTGCCAAATCGGGAAACACTGTGAATTCGTGACCTTAGTCGCAAAGAGGGCCCGCAAGTCGCTAACAGGGCCCCCGGCACTGTGTAATTTTTACTAAGCAGGAGCGGGGTTGAGGGGATTCGCCCAGCGATTGGCACTATTAATGACTTGGGCGAGGAATCGATTCTATTTCCTCGGGATTAATCGGAGAGTCGAAAAATTTAGCGCACGGGCCAGTGCAACTCGCCCGCGTTGACATTTCACCAAGCCGGTTCTATGGTTGCCAGCCGGACAGCTATGAATATCGTTAAGTCAACCCACCGCTTCGAAGAATGGCTTGGTCGCCACACCGAGCTCGTTATGCCCGACATTCGTCTGAAACATCAGCGCATGGCGGAAGCCCCATTCCCTTTTCTTCGCGCCACCTTCTACCGCTGGATGCAGGTCTGGCCCGAAGTCTGCCCTGATCTCGCCAAGGCTCCCAAGGTTCTTGCCGTGGGCGATCTCCACGTGGAAAATTTTGGCACCTGGCGGGATGTCGAAGGCCGTTTGGTGTGGGGCATCAACGACTTCGACGAAGCGGCCGTCCTGCCCTACACCCTCGATCTGGTGCGGCTGGCCACCAGTGCGCTGTTCGCCATTGAAGCCGGGCATCTGGCATTGAAGCCCAAGGATGCGTGCGCGTCGATCCTGGAAGGCTACAAGGAATCTCTCCTCCACGGCGGCCGCCCCTACGTGCTCGAGGAAGAAAACACTTGGCTCCGTCAAATCGCTACCGGAGTATTGCGCGATCCAGTTCATTTCTGGCGGAAGATGGACGCCCTGCCCAGAATAAGCGGACAAATCCCCGTCAGCGCGAAGGAAGCTCTCGAGCACCTGATGCCCGAGCAGGGTCTCATTTATAGGACGGTCCGGCGCGCGGCCGGTCTCGGAAGTCTGGGGCACGTTCGCGTGGTCGCAATCGCGCTGTGCCGAGGCGCCAAAATCGCTCGCGAAGCCAAGGCGCTTGTTCCCTCATCTGTTTACTGGGCCAACGGATCCGAGGGTCCTTCTGAGATCCTGTACCAGGCCATCATCAGCCGTGCGGTTCGCTGTCCCGACCCTTTTGTGCAACTCCGCGGGCGTTGGATTGTCCGCCGCTTGTCGCCCCATTGTTCCCGCATCGAGCTAACTGTTCTGCCTACCAACCGCGACGAGCTTCGCCTGCTTTCTGCCATGGGATGGGAAACTGCCAACATTCATCTCGGCACGGTGGATGCGCCAAAATATATTCGTCGCCACATCAGCCGCCTCAAACCCGGCTGGCTCTATACAGCTGCAAAGAGCATGGCAGAAGCGGTAACCGACGACTGGCGCACCTGGAAAAAATCAACAGGCCACTGAGAAGCTTCCACCCGGCAATCAAATCTGTCGGGGAAATCCGTAGCACATTGCGTCAGCCGATTCCAACCGTGCCGCTGTCCCTGAACTCTCACGTTTCAGCGCATTCACCAGTTCGTCGAGAATGACTCGCAACGATTCA
Organism: Terriglobales bacterium; assembly: GCA_050012915.1. Taxonomy (GTDB): domain Bacteria; phylum Acidobacteriota; class Terriglobia; order Terriglobales; family Acidobacteriaceae; genus JABDBE01. Next base: position 7,207 of record JBEKGG010000167.1, read on the forward strand.
GGATCTTCTCTAAGCGCCCGCCCTACGCTCTCCCGGTCAACCGCCAATTCGCCGAGCAGTCGTGCGCCCTTGGTGTTGGGCTCCTCGACCGTCGGAAGCCCCCAGCGCAGTTGCTGTTTGCGGACCTCGACTTTCTTGTTTCCAACCGTGGCAAACGGATAATCGAGACTTCCCGTCGTCATCCAATGCACCACCAACTCCTCCACGTGTCCCCCGCAGCATGCCGCAAATATCCCTTGTCGCCTGGCCAACTCATCCTGCCATTCGAGTACCCGCAGTTTATCTTCCCAGTGGCTTTCGGCCACCAGAAACCATACCTGCCCCGCTGATCGTTCCTCGCCGCAGATCGTGCACTCCTGCATATTGGTGTTGTCCATGGCGTCCTTCCTACGCGGACTGTTCTGTCCGGCTATTCGCGTTGTGGGATGTTTTTTCCGGGCGCACTGTTACCGTAGCCGTCGCCTTCGCAGTATCGGGCCGAGCAACCGTCACCACCCCTCGACCCTTTTCGTATGACAGGGTGAACCCGAACGCACACGGATCGCACAGCCAGTAGTATTCGATCCGATTGAAGGACGGGCCTCTCCAGTGCCCTCGCCTCATCCTCGATCCTTCGAAAGGTTCCATTTCCACCAGAAATAGTTTCCCGTCGCTCAGCTTGCGGAAAGGGGCAAGGCAAGCTGGATTTGCGCATTTGCGTAGCACCGGTGTGACCTCCGAAGATGCCGTTCTGTTGATGAGGGCGAGCAATGCGGATGCACGCAGAGGACCGAATTGTCATAACCAGCAGCTGAATGAAACCGGTTTGGATTCATCAGCACTCGCACTAATTCTTGTGCTTCCCGAAAGGAGAATGCCCAACCGCAGTCGCCGGTGACGGAATCCCGGCATCCGCGCACGAAGCAGGAATCTCAGCCTTCCCCTCGACGAATTACCGCTCAATCCCTATGATGGGTTTATCCCGCTCGTTTGCGGTAACAAAATGGCCGAACCAACTTACGAAGAATTGAAAGCCCGTTTAGCTGAACTGGAAAAGCAAGGCCCCCGCCGCACCGGCAGCCTGGAGTTTCGGGTGAGTGAAAAAGGTGGAGTCAGCGTATATGGCCTGGGTCGCTTCCCAGTCACTCTGTACTACGAACAATGGACGCGCCTGCTGGACGCCGCCGAAAAGCTACGCGAATTCCTTGAAGAAAACAAATCGAAACTCAAGCTCAAAGACCAATAGCTTCGACGGTGAGCAATATCTTTACCTCACCACGCGAGGCCGCAGCAGCGGTCTGCCTCGCGAAATCGAAATCTGGTTCACCCATCGGGATGGACGCTTCTACCTGATCGCCGAATACCCCGCCTCGCACTGGCTGCGGAATCTGCAAGCCCACCCCGAAGCGCAGGTGCGGCTCGCCGGTGAGAAGTTTGCAACGCGTGCACGCATCCTGTCTCCCGAAACCGACACTGATCTGCATCGCATCATCGCCAATCTATCTCGGGAAAAATATGGCTGGGGAGAAGGTACGATAGTAGAGTTAACCAGAACTGAGAACTAGGAACCGAGAACTGATTTAAAACTGGCGTTTTCAAAGTTAACGTAACAAGCGGATTATGTCTTCCGAAGAAATTCTAACTCTCCCACCTCCTCCGGCCGACGCGCGCCTCGCCTACGGCACCGATCCTCATCAGTTCGGCGACGTGCGCCTCCCCAAAACCAAGGGCCCGTTCCCGATCGTGATGACCATCCACGGCGGCTACTGGCGAGCGAAGTACGATCTGGCCCACATCGGGCACCTCTGCGCCGCGCTTACCGCCAAAGGCATTGCAACCTGGAACATCGAATACCGTCGCGTCGGCAATCCCGGCGGAGGCTGGCCCGGCACCTTCGAAGACATTCGCAACGCCTATCGTTACCTGCCGCTGATCACCAAACGCTACGACCTCGACTCAAACAAAGTCCTGGTGATGGGCCACTCTGCGGGCGGACAACTCGCCCTCTGCCTCGCCGCCCACGAATCATCGCTCAAGCGGGTGATTTCATTGGCGGGAGTATTGGATTTGCAGAAAGCGTGGGAACAACACCTCAGCAACGATGCGGTCGTGGCTTTTCTCGGAGGCAAGTCCAGCGAAGTACCGGAACATTACCGCGAAGCCGATCCCATGCAGTTGGCCATCGACCACGCCACGACGCAATGGCTGATCCACGGCGCTGGAGACGACACCGTACCCTCGTATTTCAGCCGTCAATACGCCGAGCTAAAGAAGACGCGAGGAGAAGATGTGCACTACACCGAAATCGCAACCGCAGACCATTTCGATCTCATCGATCCGCGTTCAAGCGCATGGCCCACAGTAGAAAACACCATCCGCCGCCTGCTTGCATAACAAAGAGAAATGGCCCGGCCCGTCCATTGGAT
>JBEKGG010000168.1:0-9601 GCA_050012915.1 Terriglobales bacterium
CACGATCAAGGCGTAATCAATGGGCGCTTCACCGAGCAGCAGTCCAAGGATCTCGCTATGATCTTGAGCTCGGGCGCGTTGCCTGCCGGCATCAAGTATCTCGAGGAGCGCACTGTCGGTCCGTCGCTAGGTAGCGATTCGATCCGCGCCGGCGTGACGGCGGCAGTCATTGGCATGTTGGCCGTGCTCATCTTCATGCTGGTCTATTATCACGCCGCAGGAATCAACGCGGACATTGCGTTGATCTTGAATTTGATCATCCTTCTCGGTTTCCTTGGCTTCAGCGGGGCAACGCTTACGCTCCCCGGGATCGCAGGAGTCATATTGACCGTCGGTATGGGCGTAGACTCGAATGTGCTGATCTTTGAACGCATCCGCGAAGAGTTGCGCAACGGGAAAACGCCGCCTTCGGCGGTGGAGCAGGGCTTCGGCCATGCCTGGATCACGATTGTGGATACGCACGTCACGACCATCGTTTCGGCAATCATTTTGTTTATCTTTGGTACCGGTCCAGTGCGTGGCTTCGCGGTCACCCTGAGTTTCGGTCTGTTCGCGAATTTGTTTACGGCTGTGTTCGTGTCCCGCGTGATCTTCGACTGGTTGCTCAGCCGCAAACAGCGCGGCGAAGCGTTGAGTATCGGATAGGCGTTGTTATAGAAAAGGAGTTCTAAGCGGCGTGGAATTTTTTCGCAATCCAAACATAGATTTCCTCGGCAAGAAGTGGTATTTCCTCGCATTCTCGCTGGTCTTCAGCGTGGCGGGTGTATTTTCCATGCTGTTCTGGCATGGGATTCCGTACGGCGTCGACTTTCGCGGTGGCACGCTCGTCTACGTGAAGTTTGCCGAGACGCCAGATAACAACGCGATCCGGGCTGCGATGGACCGCGTCGGCCTCCACAATGCCCGGATCCAGAGCTACGGTTCGGCCGGCAGCAACGAAGTGCTGATCGATGTTTCCGAACAGGAGACTAACGAGCAGGCGCTCGACCGGAGCAAGACCCAAATCATCAACGCGCTGGAAACGAATGCGCCCGCCGGCAAGCAGGATCTCAACAACTCCAGTTTCCTCACGATCAAGAACTATCTTCTAGAGAAAGATCCGCTCCGATTGGGCACCGATGCGGAGCAGCGATATACAGCGGTGGCTCAGGCAATCGTCGATTATCGCGACAAGACGAAGAGCGGCGTGCTGCATTCTCTTGACGAACTGAAGGCGGCGGCCGATCCCGCGGTAGTGGCTTCTTTGTCGGATGGTTTCTTCCTGTCTAATTTCGGTGTGCGCAATGTGGAAATTGTCGGACCGCAAGTGGGAGCGCAGTTGCGCAAGCAGGCATTACTCGCCACGGTTTATTCGCTCGCCGGCATGTTGGTCTATCTGGCTTTCCGGTTTGAATGGATTTACGGCGTGGCTGCGGTCGTCACCGTGTTCCACGACACTTTGATCACGGTGGGTGCGTTTTCCCTTCTCAACAAGGAGATTTCGCTGACCGTAATCGCCGCCATTCTGACCCTGATCGGTTATTCCAACAACGACACCATCGTGGTCTTCGACCGCATCCGTGAAAACCTGAAGCTCATGCGGCGCGAAAAACTCTCGGACATCGTCAACCGCAGCATCAACCAAACTCTGAGCCGAACCATATTGACAGCGGGTTTGACATTTCTCACGGTCCTGGCTCTATATCTGTTCGGCGGCGAAGTGCTGAAGGGCTTTTCTTTCGCCCTCGTAATCGGTATCTTGATCGGAACTTATTCGTCGATCGCCATAGCCGCACCCATTCTGGTGGCCTACCAGGATTGGAAGTCAGGGCGGGGAAAGGCAGCCGTGACGCTTCCGGTCAAAGAAGCCAACCGCCGGGAAAAGATCAAGGCGAAGGTGTAGTTCGCGGCGGAGCATTTTTTTACAACCATAAGTTTGTGATTAGTGGGGATTTGAGGTAGTATCGTCCGGTTTTCAGTTTGGTCGCCGCGATGTTTGAACGTCGGGAGCAAAGTGGGCGCAGTCGGTGTCTAAAGGGTAGTTAGGGTCTGATGTAGGAGAAACCTCATGTTTGAAGACAGCCTGATAGAGTCCGGTGGAAGGCTTAAAACGAAGAGGGGCATATGGACCTTCTTTTCCTTTGCCCTGGAAGCCGTCCTGGTCGGAGTATTGGTGCTAATCCCCTTGCTTTTCACCGAAGCGCTGCCCAAGACGCAATTGATGACTTTCCTGGTAGCGCCGCCCCCGCCGCCACCTCCGCCGCCACCAGCGGCCGCTCCCATCAAGATCGTGAAACAAGTGCAGACCAATATCATCAACAACCAGCTGCGCACGCCCACGAAGATTCCTGAGAAAGTCCAAATGATCAAGGAAGATGAAGCGCCACCGCCAGTGATGTCAGCCGGTGTGGTTGGCGGTGTTCCCGGCGGCATTCCGGGTGGACAAATGGGTGGCGTAATCGGTGGCATCATCAGTTCCACCCCGGTTGCCGTGCCCAAGGTTGCTACGCCACAGCGCGTGCGCGTGTCTCAGGGTGTGACCCAGGGGTTGCTGATTCGCAAAATACAGCCGAACTATCCACCTCTGGCACGGCAAGCACGCATCCAAGGAAGTGTGTTATTGCAAGCGGAGATCAGCAAGGACGGATCGATCGAGAACTTGCATTTGATCAGCGGTCATCCCATGCTGGCGCCGGCAGCCATCGAAGCTGTGAAGCAGTGGAAGTATAAACCGTACATTCTGAATGGCGAACCGGTCGAAGTGGAGACCCAGATTACGGTGAACTTCACGCTTTCCGGAGGTTAGGCTGGGAGCGGCAAGATTTTCAGGTAGATGATGTGGATGAGCAGTTTGAGGATGATTTCCTCGCCCAATCCCTTCTTTGCTCGAGTCGGGGGCGGGGCGGTCCGCGGAATTCAAGCCAGTAGCCTCGGCCTTCGAATCCGGCAGATTTCGTACAACAGATCACTAGGCGGCAAGCATTTACCAGACTTCTGAGGAGGAAAAAGCAACTCATGTTCGTAGCCAACGTAGCAACCCATACCCTAAGTCATATGTCCACCATGGCGGTCTGGATGTTCCAGGACCAACCCGTGGCCTGGGACCCGATCTCGCTATGGAAACAGATGGGATTCATCGCGAGGGCCGTGGTCATCATTCTCTTCATTATGTCGGGCTGGTCGATCGGTGTAATGATTGACCGCGCCATGGCTTTCAGCGCAGCACGCAAGCAATCACGGGCATTCGCACCGGCGGTAGCTGGCGCTCTGCGCGACGGCAAAATCGACGAGGCCATCAAAGTTGCCGAGCGCAACAAGAAGAGCCATCTGGCGAAAGTGGTAACCGCTGGTTTGATGGAATTCCGGGCTCACCAGGAAAGTGGTGAGATTCCGGGCGAGACCATCGAGGCCTCGAAGCGCGCCCTGGAGCGCACTGAAGCCATCGTCCATGCCGAACTCAAGCGTGGCTTGGGCGGCTTGGCTACCATCGGCTCAACCGCGCCTTTCGTCGGTCTGTTTGGCACGGTGATGGGCATTCTCAACGCCTTCAAGGGTATTTCGGAACAGAAGGCTACCGGTCTGGGCGCAGTCGCGGGCGGTATCGCGGAAGCTCTCGTGACCACCGCCGTCGGATTGTTCGTCGCCATCCCGGCCGTCATGATGTTCAACTACCTGACTGGCCGCGTGGAAGCGTTCGACGTGGAGATGGATAACTCCTCGAGCGAATTGATTGATTACTTCCTTAAGAAGCGGGGAGTTCGCCGGTCCTAGTCCTGAGCAAGGTTGGTTTTCGACCATGAGTTGCTGACTGGCGCCGGAGAGTCGCTTCGGCGCCGAGTCTTGACCTCCGACAGGTCGAATCAAATCGAAGGCGAGAGCGATGCGGACCCGAGCGCGCAGGAGAGCAGATTATGTCACTTAACAAAAGGAACGAAGGAGCCAAGGTCAACTCCGACATTAACGTGACCCCCATGGTTGACGTGATGCTGGTGTTGCTGATCATCTTCATGGTGATCACGCCCATGCTGCAAAAAGGCGTGAGTGTGGACTTGGCCAAAGTAAATAACCCGACTCAAATGCCGGATGCCGACAAAGAAGACGCGCTGATCGTGGCCGTCATGCGTGATGGCCAAGTGTTCTTCGGCAACGACAAAACTCCGCCCGACCAGTTGACTCAGAAGGTCAAAGATCGTCTGGCCAATCGCATCGATAAACGGGTCTTCGTCCGCGCTGATGCCCGGGCCAAGTTTGGTGCGGTAGTGTCAGTCGTGGATAATGTCCGCGCCGCGGGTGTCGATCAGTTGGGTCTGCTGACCGATCAGAAAAAACAGGGTACGACTCCGCCACCGCCAGGAACGCCGGGAACGGGCGGCCAATAGAGGAGCTTTGATATGGGAATGACAGCTGGAGGAAGCGGCGGCGGCCAAAGCGCCGTTATCAACGTGACGCCGCTCATCGATGTGTTGCTGGTTTTACTGATCATCTTCATGGTGATCACACCTTTGACCCCGAAGGGGCTGGACGCTCTGGTGCCCCAGCCGCCGCCGCCGAATGCACCCAAGAACAACACGCCGGATCGTACCATCGTGGTGCAATTGATCGATCGCGGAGCAGGCCAGGAGCCAGGGGTGAAGATCAATAACGAAGACACGACTTGGGACGGACTGCAGGGACGCCTAACGGATATTTTCAAGACCCGCGCCGAGAAGGTGATGTTCGTCAAGGGCGACGACAATGTTCCGTTTGCCGATGTCGCTAATGTCATTGACATTGCGCATGCCGCAGGCGTAGACAAGGTTGGTCTGATCACCGCCAAGATTGAAGCAGGCGGCTAGGCGCGCGGGCAGGGTTTTCTTTTTACAGAATTCAGATGCGCTGCCGGTGTGAAGCCGGTTTCGGCCGATGCGGTTCTGCGCTGGCTGGTGCGTGAAGGTTTTTGTCAGATCCCCGGGAAATCCTGGCGAGGGAGACTTATAAAGCAATGAAAAAAAGTGCGCGGGTGCTGGCACTCATGGCGGTCGGGTTACTCTTATTGTCTGCCACAGGTTGCGACAAACTAAGAGCGCGAGACCAACTCAACAAGGGAGTGGCCTCGTACAAGAACGCTCGATATGAGGAGGCCATCGATCATTTCCAGCAGGCAGTCACACTTGATCCCAGTCTGCTGAACGCGCGTCTTTATCTTGCCACCGCGTACGCTCAGCAATATATTCCCGGAGTCGACGCCGAAGACAACAACCGTTTGGGACAGCAGGCGATTGATCAATATAAGGCGGTGTTGGATCGCGATCCGAAGAGCATCAATAGCGTCAAGGGAATTGCCTACATCTACCTGCAGATGAAAAAGTTTGAAGACGCCAAGACGTACTACCGGAAAGCGCTTGAGATCGATCCCAACGACCCCGAGCCGTACTATTCCGTGGGCGTGATCGACTGGACGCAGACCTATCAGCCGCGCATGGAAGAGCGCGCCAAGCTGGGCATGAAGCCGGATGAGCAGCTGAATCCGAAGGACAAGAATCAAAAGAAAAGTTGCGACGACCTCAAGCAGAAGAACTGGGCCAACATTCAGGATGGCATCGACGCTCTCAACAAAGCGCTGCAGTTGCGGCCTGACTACGACGACGCCATGGCTTACATGAATCTGATGTATCGCGAAAAAGCGGACGTGGAATGCGACGATCTCGCGGCCCGGGCGGCGGATTTGAAAACGGCCGACGAATGGGTCGACAAGACGATGGCCACAAAAAAGGCCAAGGCCGAGAAACAGCCCGGAGCCCAGGGCATCACTATGGATCAGCCTAAGTAAGACCACGCTGAACGGGCGGTGGACGTCAGGCCCAGCAGCATCGAAACCCGAATCACCCCTAGTAAGAGTTTCTTTACCCGGACAGCCCGGTCCACAGCGGAGGCGCAGAGCCCGATTTGATTTGCTGCTCGCTGTCCATTTATTCTGCCTGTAGGGTTCGAGTATTTACATCGCCACTTCGTTCCGTAACATAGCGCCGCGCCGTCTGCAGGTTGAGCCACGGCCTTACGAAGAGGCAACTAAGCCGTTCAATCTCTCATCAATTAAGCTGCGCTAGCATGTACATTTTGACTCTCAATCCGGGTGAGTCCGCCTTCGTTCGCTGCACTCTTTGCGAGAACCTGAATCTGATGGTGACCAACGAAAAAGAAAGCGATGTAAAACTCCAGTTCAACACCAAGGACGATCAACTGGACGCGGAATGCATGCAGTGTAAGCAGCACTATCTTTGGAGTCCCGGCTCGGTCGCGATCGTAAAGTCCACCGAAAGTTCAAACTGAGCGGCATCCTCCTGAATCGTCAGCCTGAGACCTAGCAAGCTACGTCTCCACGGTACAGACGTTCCTGGCGACCTCTCGGACTCGCGGGACTGTCTCAGCTTGTCAACGCCGTGGGACCAGTGCCTTCCGTCACGTGATTCCCTATTGGCCTTCCCGGTAACATAAGCTTAGCGTTGTCCGGGGTGATTAAGTTGATGAAATGGAAGCTTGACCGCATTATCAGCGTGGCCACATTGGTCACATCCGTGGCGGCTTTGTTCCTCGTGCTCAAGAAACCGACCCCCGTGGCGCCCGTGCAATCGCCGGCCGCCGCGGCTGCGAACGTCGAGTCGGTCGAGAAAAAACTGGAGCAGTTGGAACAGCCTAAAGATCCCGGCCAGCCTCCGGCGCAAGTGCGCTTCAACTCCGACGAAATCACCGCCGCGCTGGCGCAGGCGGCAGCAGCGCTTCCCAGGAACATGACCGCATCGGCGGCGATGGCTGCTTCCGGCTCCCCGTCGCAGGCTGGTCCGCCGACCTCGGTTCCCGATTCGCCCGACGCTGTGATTGGAGATGGCGAGGCCCAGGTCAAGGATTACAAAGTGAACTTTGATGGCGACGTCGCGCGCGGCCAGTTTGTGACGCAGATTGGCGGCAAAGATGTCTACGTCACGCTTGCCGGACACCTCGGCTCAAAGGATGGCTACGCGACCTTCGATCCGACCGAATTCAAGATCGGCGACCTCAGTATTCCGGTGTCGATGGTCAGCGGCGCACTGCAGCAAAAACTATCCGAACAACGTGATCGCTTGAAGCTCCCAGATGACGTGGGCGCCATCAGAGTGGAGAACGGCCAACTAGTCGCGACGCAGAAGTAGTTCAGGCATAGGCTCGATCCACCCTCTACGCGCGGCCACGCGAAAATGACGAAGCTGTCCCCGTACCGGATTTGCCAAAACCGGGGTTGCTAACGCCGTAGCGGGACTCGCGTCTAAACTAGGCCGTCATCATAAAGAGTAGTACGGTGCTCGAACCGAAGGCATTCGAATTTCGAATGCACCGGGAAATCGGTGAACCTAGTGATAATTCGTTCCCTTGCCAGTTCGTTCCGTGTGGCCGCAATCCTGCTATTGGCGAACGCGATCGGCGCGAACGCACAAGCGCCGACAGCGCAAATCGATCGAGCGTTATTTGTCCCGCTCGGCGGTATCGATCAGTGGATCAGCATTCGCGGCGAAAGCCGCGCCAACCCCGTGCTGCTGGTTGTTCATGGTGGCCCGGGCGAAGCGCAATGGCCGCAAGCCGAAGTCTACAGGCCATGGGAGAAGGCTTTCGTAGTTGTGCAATGGGACCAGCGCGGCGCCGGTCACACCTTCGGCCGCTACGGAACAAAAACGCCCGACGTCACGCTCGACCGCATCTCCAAAGATGGCGTCGAGCTGGCCGCATATCTCTGCCACGAACTCGGCAAAAAGAAGATCATCGTCGTAGGTCATTCATGGGGCTCGCTCGTTGCCACCCACATGGTCCAGATGCGGCCAGATCTGTTCGCCGCCTATGTTGGAACGGGCCAGGCCGCAAGCTGGAATGCAATGATCAATATCCAATACGACCTGCTGTTGGCAAAGGCACGCCGGGATGGCGATCAGGCCACGGTCAAAGAGCTTGAAGCAATTGGCCGCCCTGGCCCGACCAATGCCGATCACTGGAACTTCCTCGGCAAACACAATTTCCGGTCACTGTGGGCTCTGTCCGATCAGGACTGGCTGCGACACCTTCGCAGCCAAGCGGCAGAATTGGAGGCAAAAGAGCCTGAACAATTCAAGAATCTTGAAGACGGAATGCAATTCACGGGCGAGCACGTCGTCTCCGATCAGATCGCCACTGACCTGCCGAAGACCGCCTGCGACATCCACACCGCTTACTTCTTGATACAGGGGCAGGACGACGTGATTGCCCCCACTCAGGCGGCCGTTGACTACTTCAAATGCATCACGGCACCCACAAAAGAATTGATCCTGATCCCCAATGCCGGCCACTTCGCCTTTATGACCGCCTCGGGTGAATTCCTGGAAGCGCTCACCACTAAAGTCCGCCCTGTTGCAATTAGCAACGGCGCATGAAGGCGGCGAAAAGACTTCTGTCAGCAATCGCAAATCATTTGACGAATTTTCGGCATTGCGCTCTCATACCGAGCATTGGCGAGTGACTTGGCTCATCGTAGGCAACCCTGAAATCATTCGTTAGCTGGCGTAAAATCATCGCCATAACACTCGGTGGGCGACCCGCTAATTCTCAAAACGCGAAATCGCCTTGTTTACGTCAGAATAGTTTGGGGGGTACGTTCATCCGCAACTTTGATTGGGATTTCTCAGGAAGGAGATTATGATTCGACGGCAGCTTCTTTCAAAGATCCCACAGTTGTTTGGCTTCGGTCTACTCGGGCTGGGTGCAGGCAATGCGCAAGAAACTGCGGCACACAAACCACTGAAGATCATGATGAAAAGCGCCTGGGGATCGGACGACCCGACGAAAGCTGCCTTCCCCTTCTTACACGGGTATGCGCTTGCCGAAGCCGGGCATGAAGTACAAATCTTCCTCTTGGGCGAAGCCGTTTCCGTTATGCGAAAGTCCGTGGCAAGTGCGGTCGTGCCCGTCGGCTGGCCTCCTCTGGCCGAGACTCTTGATAAAGTCGTCGCCAAACACATTCAAATTTACGCTTGCGGGGCTTGCTGCCGCGCCAGGGGCGTGGCGGAAACGGACTTGAACCAGTGGGGAGCAAAGTTCGGCACTCCCACGATTTTTGTGTCACTCGTCGAGTGGGCGGATCGGATCATCACCGAATAGACGAAGCACTTATCGGCAGTTAGTGAAACATCGCCACATCACTCATCGACTCGGACAGAATTGTTCAATTCTCAAAACGTGTAATCGCTGATTGCAACAATTATCCTTTCCACCTACCTGTCCTGCTACTTCTGTTGCGTACTTCCGGAACAGGTGGTCGTCTTCAGGGCAGTGAGCAAACGCGGCATGAGCAACGTGATGTCAGCTCCATTTTTGTCCCAACCGGTAAACACTACGATCAGGTTTTGCTTTGGGAAGACCATCAGTTCCTGGCCGCCGAATCCGACCGCCAGCCAACTGTATTCGCCACTCACGGGATACAGCCACCAACTGAATCCGTATTGGAGCCTTCCCCCTTCCACGGTGTAGGGCATGGAAACGTGTGGCGCGACCGATTGCTTCACCCAATCCTCAGAGACGATCTGTTTGCCCTCCCACGATCCGCTATTCAGATAGAGGAAGCCGAGTTTTGCCAGGTCCTCATCGT
>JBEKGG010000169.1:0-16428 GCA_050012915.1 Terriglobales bacterium
ATTCCTGGGTGGTAGAGAAGGTGAAGAAGATCAGCACAAAGCCAGTCAAACAGAGCGCCAGAAGCCGGGTTCGGCCCGCGCGATCGGTAGGTTTGAAAGAAAGCTTGGCAATGGCTGGAAGATACACGCTCCAGGGAAACAGCCACACCAAATGCAGCAGCCAGAAGTAAAGTCGCGGCACGGTATTGTAATCGCGCGGATAGCGCAGATTCAAAAAACGGAGTAGTTGCTCGTTAATGAAGAAGAACCAGAGAAATCCATGATATTGCCCCGGACCGCTGTGCAGGGTGAATGCAAAGTAGGGCGGATTGCGTAGCGTGGCGAGAATGTGCCAGGGCGCGGCGATGGCCAGGACGATCAGCAATCCGCTAAAGGGACGCAATCGCCGCCACGTGCGAGCAGAAAAGAGTTGATGTGTAATGCCAAGATAAATTACGCCAGCCGCCAGCGGAAACAAAACTCCGATCAAGCTTTTCAGCAGCAGACCAAGCCCAAGATTCGCGGCCAGCACGAACGCCCAAAATCGCGGATGTGGTTCCTCTTCATCCAGGGCGCGAAGAAACGCCCACAGGCCCAAAGCGACCGTGAAGGTCAGCATGACATCAGGGATCAGCACGCGAGTGAACAAAAACAGGCCAATGCATGTAGCCATGCAGAGGCCCGCATAGAATCCTTCTCGCTTACCAAAGGCCCAAACTCCGAAGGCCGCCGTCAGCAGGCAAAGCGCAATGGCCGACAGTGCAACTGGAATGCGCGCCACCCAATCGTGCGCGCCGAAAATAGCGTAACCGACGGCCATCGCCCAATAAATCAGGGGAGCTTTTTCCAGATAGACAACGCCGTCGAGCCGCGCCGTGACCCAATCGCCCGAAGTCAGCATATTCCGCGCAATCTGCGCCTGCACCGCGTCGACGTCGTCCATGAGCGACGGAGGAGAAATAATGCAACCGAGATAAACAGCCCCCGCCACCAGCAACACGCCTAGGTATAGGTGCCAGTTTTTTCCCGTACCCACACGCTTGTCTCTCGAGGCGCCGCTGCCTGAACCCCCCACTTTTTCATCCACAGAAACAGCACCATCAATCCCCATAGGTGGTATCCAATATTCGCTCGTCTCTCCAGGTGATCTCGAATCTGCGCATCGATCACGTCCCGTCGAAATAATTCCCCATGAACCGAAACACCGTCCATCAACACTTCCTGCATCAGCGGCCGCAGACACCCCCGAAGCCAATCGTGGGCCGGGATATCGAATCCGACCTTCTTCCGTCGAAGTACCGAGGCCGGCAGTTTGTCACGCATCAATTCCTTCAGCAGAACTTTCTGCCGCGAGCCGCGAATCTTCAGCGATGCGGGAAGGGAAGCGGCGAATTCCACGATGCGGTGATCGAGGAACGGCGGTCGCACTTCCAAAGAATGCGCCATGCTCATGCGGTCTGCTTTATTCAAAATATCGTCGGGAAGAAAATATCTTTGATCGAACCACAAAAACGGCGCCAGGTCATCGTGCGCCGGAGACCGGTCGCGGAGTTCACCCAAAATGCGGTCGAGCGCGGGAGGGAGTTCTGAGCGCAGCAGGTTCGCCTTTTGCTGTTCTGAGAAAGTTCCGTTCCAGTAAACGTGCGCGCGATCGGGCGTCATCAGCGAGCCTTCGAGAAATCGCCTCAGTTGGTATTCGAAGCTGATCTTCTCGTCGGAAACTGGCCAAACCCGCAAGGCGTCGAGCGCCAGTTCGAGAACTTTTCGCGGCAATCGCCGGGCAAGCGCAGCCAGGCGGTTCGCTCGATGCGTGAGATATCCGCCAAACAATTCGTCAGCCCCTTCGCCGCTCAAGCTAACTGTGGTTTTCGTCCTGCTTAGTTTGGACAGGAACCAGACAGGAAGCGCTCCCGCGTCCGCAGAGGGTTCATCCGAGTAATACGCAAATTCTTCGATCGCGCCGCGCAGGTCGACGTCTGGATTCAGATCCAGTTCCTCGTGCTCCGTCTGATAACGCTGCGCGACCTCGCGAATATATGCAGTTTCGTCGAAACTGCGCCCCTGAAACGAAATCGAGAAAGTCTTCAGCGGCTGACGCGATTCGGTTGCCGCGTAGTGAAGAATCGTGGATGAATCGATGCCGCCGCTTAGCCACATTCCCAACGGGACATCCGAAATCAAGTGCTCGCGGATCGACTGGCGCAGCAGAGAATCTAATTCCTCCCTCGCTGTTTCCAGCGTTCGATCGCAAACGACTCCCAGTGGCAAACGCCAGTAAGCCTGAGAAGAAACCTTGCCATCCTTCCACTCCAGCCATTGCCCCGCAGGAAGTTTTTCAATGCCTTCGACCAGCGTCCATGGAGACGGCACGTAATTCAGCGACAGATAGCAATCCAAGCCGTCCAAACTCAATCGACGCTCAATCTCAGGATGAATGAGGATTGCTTTTAACTCAGAACCGAAAAACAGGTCGTCTCCACGCCGCGCAAAATAAAGCGGCTTGATGCCCATGCGATCGCGGGCAAGCACAAGTCGCTTAGTGGATTTCGTCCACAACGCGATCGCGAACATACCTCGCAAACGCGCGAAACAATCCGTATCCCACTCGAGGAATGCGTGCAGAACCGTTTCCGTGTCGCAGTGCGAATAAAAACGGTGGCCCAATGTTTCGAGCTCGCGTCGCAGTTCCAGATGATTGTAGATTTCGCCGTTGAATACGATGGCAACATCGCCACCTTCCGACAGGATAGGCTGGTCGCCGGAACCGAGGTCGATAATCTTGAGCCGAGTCGCCCCCATCGAGCATAGGCTCGACTGAAACACACCTTGCTGGTCTGGGCCGCGGTGAATCAGCGTGGCGGTGGCTTGCCGGATGCGATCGGGATCAGGTGCCCAACGTTTGTGGGTGAAACCGACGATTCCACACAAGTGCCTGCACCTCTTCCTAATCTCTTGAAATCCAGATCCGCCCGTAAAGCCCGTTAACCCAGGAAACGAGGCATCAGTAGCTGTCTAGGATGAAAAGCAATCCTACCTTTTTTATGATGCACAATCAAAAGCCAAAGCCTGCATTTAGCGGCGGCCCATAATCACCAAAGCTACGCCAACACAGACCAAAAGCACGCCAGCCCATCGCCTTCGCGTGACCCGCTCACCGAGAAAGAACTTCCCGCCCAACGCGCCGCCGGCGTAGCTCAGCGCCGTAACCGGAACCACCAAACTGACATTTTCCATCGACAGAACCGCGAGCAGTGAGAAGAACGCCGTCGCCATCAGCGATACACCAACCCACATCCACGAAATCCGCAACGCGCGAGCAAAAACCCTGACCAGTGCCACCGGATGAAAGTCCGTTACTTCGCCTACCGCCTTCATGGCACGGCTGATGCAGAGTTCGCCTCCCGTACCAGCGCCAATAATCAGAAGATAAAAAATAACCTCGCGCACTTAGCTGGACTCCGTGGTGCGCGGCGGCGTGTGTCCGACCACCAGAACGCCGAGGCAAATGATCAGCACTCCCAGCCAGCGCACCGGGGTAATTACTTCGCGCAGCATGAAATGAGCCAACAGGGCAACCATACCGTAGGCCACCGCCGACGCTGGTTGCACGTAGCTGTAATCCGCCCACGAAAGCACCAGCATGTATGCCACAAAAAACGTAATCAGCGAGCCGATGCCCAGCCAAATCGTGCCCGACCTGAGCACGCGAGCCAGCAGATCAATCAGTTCGGCCGGCGTTCCCATACTCGCCGCGCCAATTCGCTTCATGCCTTTTCCGAGCAGCACATTACCCAGGGGCCCGAAGATCACCATGATCAGAATTAATAGATAAGTCTTAAAGTGCAGGCTGGAAGAGGACTTCATGCGGGATAAGGATCCTCCGCATGGTTTAAACGAAACTGATGAGGCATTTATTTATGTTACTTGATTTTCCGCGCAGGCCCAAGTTCCAGAGAGTGCCTGGAGGTCGAGCCCTTTGTGTAACTTCGTGTCCTTTGTGGTTAATGAATTTTGCGCGGCAACAAAAATACTGGAGCGGGAGACGGGATTTGAACCCGCGACTTCGACCTTGGCAAGGTCGCACTCTACCACTGAGTTACTCCCGCTCGGTTGCCTCGATTATAAACAAGCCCTACGTTCACAGCAACGGGGCGGCTCACGATAGTGTTCCAATTTGCTTTCGTCCTGGCGGTTCTCGGCGATCTCTGCGGCGTTCTCCGCGATTTAAGATTTTGATCATGCTGGGTTAGTGCAAGGTCTCAAACTACTCGCCTTCTCAGCCCTCAATACGCACATCCCGCCTTGGGTTTCAGCATGGCTTCATTCGCCTTAGCTGTAATCTGATTTCGCACATCCCAAAGTTCTTTATAGAAAAGGTGCTCCATCCTTTGATGAAGAACCTCGACTGGCGTACCCATCGTACCAATCACCCCGCCGCCAATGATCCTTTGCGCCAGCTTGAGGTGATGAAAGCGAAAAAGGTGAATGCGTTCGTCAAAGTCCAGGAGACATTCCGCCACATCGTGCAAACCGAAAAATTCGTCATGCCGCCGGTAAAGGTCATCAACGCTGAGCTTCGCCTTGCGCAATTGCGCATGAAAAGCCTCGCCAAGTCGCGGGCCCACATGCAGCATCGAGAGAAAGCCCGGCGAATCCAGTCCGCTGCCGTGCCCTAGTCCGGCGCGAATAAGATGGTAATCGTACGGTGTAATCGTTTCCAGCACATGTAGCATCGAGATCGGATATTCCAGCATCTGATTGCCGCGACGAATCAAACGCGCAGCATTCGAGAAGTTACCTTCGTCGATGTGAAGGCGGGCGCGTTCCAGTTCCCACGCAACGCCCTTCAACAACAGCTCAGACGCCTGATGCACCACCTGAAACGTCATCTCATCTTTATGCAGAAACTCTTCGGGAGGTTTTTGCAATGACAAAAGTTCGTCGGTGTGCAGGTAGCGTTCGTAGTCCGAAGCTCCTTTACCCGGCAAAATCGGCTTCTTAAAATCGTCCATGCCCCTCATCTCCAGACAACCGCAGATCGACTCGCGTAACAGATTACTTCTTCGCCCCCGTCCACTGCGGGTCTCTCTCCGGCGCGACCATCTCGCCATCGCGCATGTGAATAATGCGCTCTCCATAACTCGCCGCTTCCGGGTTGTGCGTAATCATGAGCACAGTTTGGCCCAGTTCCCGGTTCGAGTGTCGCAGCATATCGAGAACAATCACGGAGTTCGTTGAATCCAGATTGCCCGTGGGTTCGTCGGCCAGTACGATTGCCGGCTTGTTGATCAGCGCCCGTGCCAGCGCGACCCGCTGCTGCTCGCCTCCAGATAACTCCGAAGGCCGGTGGGAAAGTCTTTTCTCCAATCCCAGCAAACCTACGATCTTGTCGAAATAAGCTGCGTCGCGATTCCCATTCGCGCCCGCTATATCCACAGCAATATTGATATTCGAACGCGCATCGAGCGTAGGAAGAAGGTTAAATTTCTGAAATACGAATCCAATTTTGCGCTTGCGCATACGGGTTCGGTCGGAATCGGAAAGTTGCGCAAAGTCATCTCCGTCGATGATGACGTGGCCCGAATCAGCCCGAGCCAGACCGCCCAAAAGATAAAATAACGTAGACTTTCCGCTGCCCGAGGGCCCCACGACGCTTACGAAGTCGCCCTTCTGCACGCTGAAGGAAACTCCGCGCAATGCGGGCACTTCCACTTTGCCCACACGGTACGTCTTGCGCACATCCACGGCTTCGATGAGAACAGACATCCAAACCTTCGATATTACACGAAGCTAGGTGCTGTTGTAGGGCAGGCTCGCGCACTCATGCAAGCTTCGACCGAATCTTTAAGATCAAGCAGCTGTAGTGCTGCGGGGAGGAGATTGCATAACCGGTGGTTGCGCGCGTTTCGGTCCGCGTTTCCGAACCAACAACAATCGGATGCGCTCCAGCAATTCGGCTGGCGCACACATTCCTTTCGGCAGGAAAACATCAGCCTTGCTATCACGATCGTAAAGTTTGACCTTGTTCGAAAGAAGAATTACCGGAGTCTGTGGCGAGATGCCCTTGATCTCTTCGATCAGTTTGCTCCCATCCAGCCCTGGCATGATCAGATCGGTCAGGACCAGGTCGACGCCGCCTTTCTTGAATCGCTCCAGGGCTTCCTCGCCGCCGGTGCAGGGAACCACGCGATAGCCCCGCGTTTCCAGCATGACTTTGCGAATGGAGAGCGCCTGTTCGTTGTCGTCGACACAAAGGATGGTTCTTTTTGGTTTCATTCTTGTTTCCGAAGCCGCGCACCATCGAGCCCGTGCGCCCGGGGGAAATCCGAAAACTTTCTTGATAGAGAATTCAGAGCGAGAAGAATCGTAAAGGCGAACTCAACGGATGTAAAGTGCCGCCGATGCTAATGGGAGAATCGCAGCATTGAAAAAGTTCCGCGATTGTGCATGCCATCATTTTTCCTGCAAATTCACGCACCGCGATGTCAGAAACTAACTTCCCCGCGAAGTACCTCAACAACATTTCCACCGACGCGCACATTAACCACTCTGTCATCCTGACGCGAAGCGCGAACAAAAATCCGGCTGGGACGTTTCATCTCCACCCCCTGTTCGATCAAAACGCGCTTCTCCGGTTCAACAACGCCGTTGGCGACCATCCACGCCGCCGCGCATCCCGCCGCCGAGCCAGTCGCCGGATCCTCGCCGTTATAGAAGATCATTCGCGCATGCAGACGGGCTGCCGGATCCACCGTCTCGCGACTGACAAAGTAAAAAAACTTTCCGCCCGAGCGCCCCAGATATTCTTCCGAGCCCTTCATATCCACGGACAGGTTGCGAATAATGTCGAGTCCTCGCAACGGAACTATGGTGAACGGCAGGCCAGTAGAAATTGTTTGAATGGGCAAGGAAGGATCAACATCGCCGTCGCGCAGTCCGCAGGCGCGTACCACCGCCTCGCGATCGTGTCGCGGACCCGCGCAATTGGAATGCGGTTCCAAGCGTTGGGTGGCCGGCGAAGGGCAATTCTTCCTGCACCGTGAAGATGCGCACTCGCATTCCTCGTTCGCGTTCGACCGACGGCTTACGCGGCAGGATAAAAGTAGTCTCGGAGAGGTTCATCTCGCGAGCTAATGCCTGCATTTCTTCGTCACTGAGTCCGCGGCCGTCAAGGAAAACTGCCACAGAATTGCCTTCGAGAGCGCGCGAGGTGAAGACATCCAATTGCACGAAAGGAAATCGCCGAAGTTCGGTAACCATGGTCGGATAATTGTACCGTCTGATCTGAATCTAAACCTGCGCTCTCAACACTTTCCTTTGTGAACGCTCGTGTCTTCTGGGGTTATTGATTTTCACCGCAGCCCGTTTGACTCAATTCTGGCCGCCGCGTATCGTAGGTTGTATGCGCACCCGCTCCACGCCCCGCCCGACGTGTTGTAGAACCCGGCGCGTGGGCAGTGAGCGCTGGTTTTCTCGCACCTACCCGGAGAACTAGGGTGGTTTCCTTTATGCCTGAGACGCCCACCGTTAAAGGCCGCAGCGGCTCCCGAGTAACCCTATCCACTAAGGAGAGATTATGAGCACCGACACTTTAACCGAAGCCAAAGTCCTTCGCATCAATGACACTGCTCCCGATTTCACCGCCGAAACCACGCAGGGCAAGATCAATTTTCACGAATGGATTGGCGACGGCTGGGCGGTCTTATTTTCGCATCCGAAGGATTTCACACCGGTGTGCACCACTGAACTCGGCTACATGGCCGGTCTTCAGCCAGAATTCGCAAAACGCAACACCAAAATTATTGGACTCAGTGTCGACCCCGTGACCAATCACAGCAAGTGGGCAGCCGATATCGAGGAGACCCAAGGTCACAAAGTGAATTACCCGATGATCGGAGACACCGACCTGAAAATCGCCAAACTCTACGGCATGTTGCCGGCCGAGAGCGGGCGCACCTCCGAGGGCCGCACCGCCGCCGACAATGCCACAGTTCGTACCGTCTTCGTCGTCGGCCCGGACAAAAAAATCAAACTGATGCTGATCTATCCCATGAGCACCGGCCGCAACTTCGACGAAGTGCTGCGCGTCCTCGACTCGATGCAACTCACGGCCAAACACAAAGTCGCCACGCCCGTAAACTGGAAGCAAGGCAACGACGTGATCATCCTGCCATCGGTAACGAACGACGAAGCGCAACAGAAATATCCCGGAGGCTGGAAGTCACCCAAACCGTACTTGCGAATTGTTCCTCAACCTAAGTAGTTAGCGATCGTGTGTGCCGCGGACGCGCTTTTCCGCCACGCTAGTTGTCGCAGGCCGGCCGAGATAAGCACGGATGAACACATATCAGTCTTGAATCTCCGCCCAATTCTGATCCCTGAAAATCCGTGCTAATCCGTGGCCGCCGTTTGCTCCTTCCTGAACTGTGTCGCTGAAGAAATTTCATCGGGCCTATGCAGCCAGTGCGTCGCGCAGCTAACATGGAAACTCATCCGTTGGCTCAGCGAAACGGAAGCGCATGTGGTCCGGTGACTGTCACGGTCTTCAAAACCGTCGGGCGGCAGGTTTTCCTGTCGCCGGTGGGTTCGACTCCCACTCGCTTCCGCCATTTAGTTTGAATGAGTCAAAACGACAATCAGCGCAGCCACTCGTGGCGACCACGACCCCGAAAACACGCCGCAGGACCTCATGCCGACTAACTCACCCAGAATCACCGCCTCGTTTGTCACGTAACCCCATTGACTTACTGAGTGGGCGGAGATATCGTTGCCGTCCGATGGCCTGCATCCTGCTCGGAGGCGGACTTGTCCGTATTGATATCCAACCAGGTTACCCAACTTCTGAGGAAGTGGAGAGACGGCGACCAGAGCGCATTGAATGACCTTGTGCCTCTGGTTTACGGGGAACTTCGCCGGTTGGCTCATCACTACCTGCGGTCGGAACGTGAGGACCACACACTCCAGAGCACGGCTCTTGTTCATGAAGCCTACCTGCGGCTTGTGAACCAGGAGCCCAATGATTTGCAGAATCGCGCCCATTTCATGGCCGTGGCTGCGCGGTTGATGCGGCAAATCCTGGTGGACTCCGCCCGAAGCCGGGCTGCCGCAAAACGCAATCATGGATATACGCTGCATCTGGATGAGGCCGTCGCACTGCCACAGTCGAGCAATGTGGATGTGGTCTTGCTTGATGACGCACTTCGCCGGCTTTCGCAATTGAGCGAGCGACAGAGCCGGATCGTGGAATTGCGCTTTTTTGGCGGGCTGTCGATCGCGGAGACGGCCCAAGTATTGGATATTTCCTCCGCGACAGCGGAGCGCGACTGGACGGTCGCCCGTGCCTGGTTGCATCGCGAGCTCAGCGGGAGTACGAACGCGTGACTCCGGAGCGTTGGCATGCGGTCTCGGACGAATTAGACAAAGCGCTGCGCATGCAGGCGACCGAGCGCTCGCCATATCTCGCACGGTTGGCCGTGGTCGACCCGGAGCTGCACCGCGAAGTGGAATCTTTGCTTGCTTCCCATCAAAAGGCTACTGCCGAGTTCTTGAGATCGCCTATAGCTTCGAACTTCTCCGATCCTGAGTCATCTCGGCCTTCCGCCACCATGCTCAACCGGCGTGTAGGCGCGTATCAGATCGTGGAGTTGATCGGCACCGGAGGAATGGGAGAAGTGTATCGCGCTTTCCGCGCCGACGATGAGTACCGTAAGCAAGTTGCGCTGAAAGTCGTGCGTGCGGGGGAGGGTTCCAGCTTCGTCATCAGCCGCTTCAAAAATGAGCGCCAGATTCTGGCCAGCCTCGATCATCCTAATATTGCTCGTCTCCTCGACGGCGGGACCACAGACGACGGCGCTCCGTATTTTGTAATGGAGCTGATCGAGGGCGAATCCATCGATCATTATTGCGATCATCACAAACTGGCGACAAACGATCGCCTGAATCTATTTCTGCAGGTCTGCTCGGCGGTGCAGTTTGCGCATCAGCGGCTGATCGTTCATCGCGATATCAAGCCCGGCAACATCCTGGTAACAGCGGAGAGCACCCCCAAATTGCTGGATTTCGGCATCGCCAAGATTTTGGAGGCAGATGCAATCGAAGAGATTCAGCCCACCATGACCTTGTTTCGTATGTTGACTCCAGGCTATGCAAGTCCGGAGCAAATCAAGGGCGAGCCCATCACGACCGCGAGCGACGTGTACTCCCTGGGTGTGGTTTTATACGAATTGCTGACCGGACGCAGCCCGTATCGCGTGACTAGCCGCTCGCCTCGCGAACTGGCTCAAGCAGTTTGTGAATTCGAGCCCGAAAAGCCGAGCACGGCAGTCCTGAAGAGGCCAGCGGAGCCACGCGAGGGAAGTGCCGACTCCGATAATCGAGATTCGCACTCCGGCTCGCTTCAAAAACTAGGTCGGCGCTTACGAGGCGATCTGGACAACGTTGTTCTCATGGCGCTGCGTAAAGAGCCGCAGCGCCGCTATGCGTCGGTCGAACAATTTGCCAGTGACATTCGCCGCCATTTGGAGAATCTGCCCGTTATCGCTCGCAAAGATACGGCTCGTTATCGGGCAGTGAAGTTTGTCACTCGGCACAAAGCCGGTGTGTTCGCCGCCCTGTCCGTCGCGGTGATCCTGCTCGGCGCATTGGCCATAACTCTGCATGAGGCACGCATTGCGAAGCAACAAGCGGAATTGGCACGTCAGCAGCGTGCCCGGGCGGAGCGGCGGTTTAACGATGTCCGCAAGCTGGCGAACTCGCTGATATTCGAAATTCACGACTCAATCGCGACCCTGCCGGGCGCGACCAAGGCGAGAGAAGTCCTGGTGAAGCGGGCGCTGGAATATCTGGACAGCCTTTCGCATGAAAGCGCGGATCCTGCGCTCCAACGAGAACTGGCCGCCGCTTATGACCGCATTGGCGACGTTCAGGGAAATAATGGGATGCCAAACTTGAACGATTTCTCGGGCGCTTCCGCAAGCTACGCCAAGGCGCTAGCCATTCGCGAGTCTCTGGCCGCCGGAAATCCGAACGATGCAAGTCTGCGCCCTGAACTCATGCGTTCGTATTTCGAAGCGGCCATAGGTTTTGAGATGGTTGGCGATTTTGATAGTGACTTGCGGGCGATGCAGAAAGCCCAGCCTTTGGTAAGCGTCCTTCCTCGCGGAACGGGCCTGGGGCAACAACAGTTCAGCATGTCGGGAGTCTACTACTTCAGCGGTAAAGCTCTGGAAAAAACCGGTCATTGGGACGAAGCGCTGGAAAACTACCAGAAAGCAGCATCGCAGATGGAACCAGTTGCCTTCGCACCGCAGGCCAGTTTAATCCCGAGGGCCTATCTTGCACGTCAGTACGTTACCATCGGAAAGGTTATGGCAGAACTCGGCCGAACCAGTGAAGGCTTGGCGAGTGCGACCAAAGGGTTGAATATGTTCCGTAAGCTGGCAGAGGATAATCCGACGAATGCCCCGCTCCGCGAGGGTCTGGACGACGTGTACAGCGATTTTGTGGATGTGTTGATTGCCAACGGCAGTCTGGAAAGGGCGTTGAACGTTGCACGTCTAACCAGGAAACTTAGGCAGGAAGTTGTCACTACCGATCCCGCTAATAAGATGGCCGAGGCAGACTTGGCGTGGGGCGACCTTCTCATCGCGGAGATCTTTCTTCGACAAGGAAAGCCAAAGGAAGCCGCACCAATGGCGCGCGAAGCTCTTTCGATCTTTCAGGAGGGTAATCCGGCCAACAAGTATTGGCATGCCGTAGAAATGGGCCAAGCGTATTTGGATCTCGGAAAGATTAATGCAGCTCTTGCAAAAGGTGCTGGTTTGTCCGCGGATAAAAGAAAGTTTTGGACCGATGCCAGTTCGTGTTACCAGAACGCTCTTGATTCCCGAAGCACCGGCCCTGGACAGCTAGATTCCAACGGCCACGACCAGATCGGCGAAATCCGTACCGAACTCGCCAAAGCGAATGCCGCTTTGCATGAACCGGCCGGAGTCGCATCACACCTGAAGCCGTCGGCTCCGAGTGTACCCATCGAACATTAATTCCGCCTTTCGATACCGTTGATGGTGGCCCTGCCTTAGTTCGATGCGTGCCCGAACGATCGTCAGTGAATCGTCTTTGTCGCTCGAGCGGCAAAAGTATTGTCTGCCACTCATTGCGTCACCGTAAAAATACCGCTGCTTACAGCTGTGCCTCCTGCGGTTGTGATTGCGATATGTCCCGTTACCGCACCTGTGGGAACGGTCGCTGTCACCTGCTTATCTGAGTTCACGGTGAACTCCGTTGCCGCGACTCCGCCGAAGGTGACCTTTTGCGTTTGGGTCAGGCTGACTCCGGTGATGGTGACCGAGGTCCCGATGGGCCCGCTGGTTGGATTAAAACTCTTGATCCGTGGAGTAACGCGAAATGTCTTGTTACTGGTCAGCGTGACGCCGGACGTGGTCACAGTCACAATGCCAGTGGTCGCGCCATTGGGAACTTTGGCGGTCAAATAGGTGGTGGACACTACATTCGCCGCCGCCGCAGTGCCGTTGAAAGATACGGTGGTTTGTCCCTGAACAAATCCTTGTCCCAGAAATTCGATGGTGTTCCCGACTTTTCCAGAGTAAGGCAGCAAACTGATGAAGGGCGGCAGGCTGGCGTTCGTCCAACTATAGAAGACACCGCATGTGACTGGGGAGCATGGACCCACGTCGCCAGTGCCGCCAAACTCGGTATCCGCGTAAAGCACCCCGCTGGTGTGTTGGAAGGGTGCGACCTCCGGCGCCATCCCGGTTGTGTAGTCAAAGTAGTGGAGCACCGAGAAAGTGCCGGTCGCGGTTACCTCAAAAAGAGTGCCGCAAGTATCCTGGCAACCAGAGTTTGTAGGCCCGCCATAAGCGTTGACGCCGTAAAAATTGCCGTCGCTGCCTTGCGATAAGCCTGTGGGTTCTTCTCCATCCTTTGTAAGATTCATGCTGTGCAAAATCGTAAATTTCCCGGACGGCGTCATCTTGAAAACTGCTCCATGGCCGTGACTGCCCGGACCGGTATTCGACACTCCGTAGAAATTTCCGTCGCCGCCCTGAACCAGAGGGGTGAAACAGCCTTCGTTGTCAGCGAAGGTGTGAAGTACCGTGAGCTTACCGGCCGGCGTGATTTTGAAGATGACGCCCAGATCGTTTGTACCCCCCGCGCTCGTAGTCCCGTAGAAATTGCCGTCCGTTCCCAAAATCAGGCCGGTGGGGCCGCTGCCGTGAGTGAAGTCAAATTGGTAAATAATGCTGAACCCAACCGTGGGATTGATCTTGTAGACGGTCCCACATCCGTCTCCATCGTTGCAGTTGGCTGCTCCTCCCTCGACGGCCGTTCCATAAAAACTTCCATCGGTTCCCTCGACCGGCGGCGCAGCGGGATATCCCCCGTCGGTGCTGCCGGTAAAGCTGTAAAGGGTTGTAAGAGTTCCTTGCAGCGTTATTTTGAAGACACTGCCCACGTTCCCGGCTCCGCCGAAAAGGGTCGTGCCATAAAAATTGCCATCGGTTCCGAGGGTTAAGCCGCTTTGTGGCTCGCTTCCATCAGCACCCCCAGAGAAGTTGTAGAGTGTGCTGAGGTTTCCTGCGGGCGTAATCTTGAATACAGCCCCGCAGCAAACGCCGTTGTCGATGCCTCCGTGCGGCGCTGTCGAGTACAGGTTTCCGTCCTGGCCCTGTGTCACGGCTCCGATGTAGGCGGGATTTAACGGATCGCCGCTGGCGCTGCCGAAGTTGTACAACACGGAAAGGGTTTGAGCACTGGCGACGCTGGCAAGCATGACCAGTGTCAAGAAAACGGAAAGCCTTGAGAAGCGCGAATTTGTCATAGCAAAAACTCCTGTCCGACTTGAATGCATTGCTGGGTGGCTCTGCGGCGTTTATCTGACCGAATAATTTCCACTGTGCAATGCATGAATTACTCACTGCGTCACTGTGAAAACACCGCTGCTTGCAGCAGTGCCGCCGGCCGTCGTGATTTCAATATGTCCCGTTACCGCACCTGTCGGAACAGTCGCTGTTACCTGCTTATCCGAGTCGACTGTGAAATCTGTAGCCGCCACTCCACCAAAGGTCACCTTTTTGGTTTGTGTCAGGCTGACTCCAGCGATCGTCACCGAGGTTCCGATCGGGCCGCTGGTCGGATTGAAACTAGTAATCTGTGGAGTCACGCGGAAGATTTTGTTGCTGGCTAGCTTGACGCCCGACGTGGTCACGGTCACAAGGCCGGTGGTCGCGCCACTTGGAACTGCAGCCGTCAAATAGCTACCGGAGGCGATGGTCGCTATCGCGGCCGTGCCGTTGAAAGATACGGTGGTTTTCCCCTTGACGAATCCTTGTCCTAAGAACTCGATCGTCTTCCCCACTTTCCCGGAGTAATTCAGCAGGCTGACGAAGGCCGGTAAACCGCTACTGCTCCAGCCATAGAAGACGCCGCAGTTGCCCGTCGTGCAGGGACTGACATCGCCCGTGCCTCCGGCCTGGGTGTCCCCGTACACTGAACCGGCAGTATGCTGAAACGGCGTAATTGCGGGTTGTTCTCCGGTGGTGCCATCGAACTGGTAAAGCACCGAAAAAGCACCTTTCGGAGTAATCTTGAAAAACGTGCCGCAGTCATTTGACCCATTGCATGTCTTAGTGCCGCCATAAACGTTGGTTCCATAAAAGTTGCCGTCGCTGGCTTGCACCAGGCCGCCGTAGGGCTCAGATCCATCACTGGTTCCGTTCATGCTGTGCAGGACAGTGATTTTGCCCGCCGGAGTGATCTTGAACACTACGCCAGAGCTGTGGACGCCCCCGTATTCAGTTGTCCCATAAAAATTTCCGTCGCTGCCCTGAACCAGAGGAGCAAGAGGAAATTCGCCGTGGGTTTCATCAAAGTTATAAACCACGGTAAATTTGCCGGCTGGTGTAATTTTGAAAACGAGACCCGCATTGCCGACGCCTCCGTACTCCGCGGTTCCATAGAAGTTCCCGTCGGTGCCCTGTACCAGCGGCGTGTACGGGCCGTTGCCGTGAGTGATGTCGAATTGATAGAGGGTAGTGAGCTTTCCTGCAGTCGTGATTTTATAAATCGTCCCGCAGCCACTATTGCACTTGTTGAGATCCCCTCCGAAGGCGGTTGTCCCGTAGAAATTTCCATCGTTTCCTTCGATGGGAGGCGCATAGGGAAATCCTCCATCGCTGCCACCGGTGAAGCTATAGAGCGTCTCGTAAGTTCCGCCCGAGGATACTTTGAAAACTACCCCGGACTCGCTGGTCCCGCCTTCGTATGTAGTCCCGTAAAAATTTCCATCGGTGCCCAGTGTCACGCCGCCGTGGGGAAAACCGCCGTCATCCCCACTGCCTGAGAAGCTATGTATGTTCGTGAGCTTCCCCGCTGGCGTGATCCGGAATACGGTGCCGCAGCAGGTGCCTCCGTGGGGAGCGGTGCTGTACAGGTTTCCGTCTCTGCCTTGGGCCACAATTCCTGAATAGGCGGGCTGAAACGGGTCGCCCGCTTCGCTGCCGAAGTTGTACAGCACGGAAAAGGTCTGAGCTTGTACACTGCAGCCGATCAGCAGTACCAGAGCTGGAACGATGTGCAACAGAACGCGGATATACCTCATAGCAAAGCTCCTCTTGGTCAGAATAGGAGATGCACTCCTGGACTCGTGCTCTACACTCCATAAGGCGGAAATCGAGCCCGATTTCCCTCACGGAAAAGAGGATTTTTTATTACGCGTCGCTTTGCTGATTACGATGATTCGAGGAATCGGGCTGGCCGGAAGCCGAAGATGCGGCGTCCGGGTGTAAACGGCCGCGCCTGTTTAAGTAGCTCCCGAATTTCGGCGTCGAGCACGCTACTTTCTTCATCGCGCAGATCGGTGAAGCGGAATGGCTGCAAATAGCCCTGCTTGGCGCACGTGGGAAACAACATCGCCGCCTTGCCGCGTACCGGGCGCGTATCCAGGTGAAGCGTTAAGTGGACGGTGACGCCCTCGTCGAGGCAGTTGGCCAGTTCGAGCAACCCTCCCGTGGTGGAAAGCCGAACAGTCTTGGCCCACGATTGCCGTCCATTTTCGAGCTGAATCGTTGCCGAGACCCTTCCCCACAGATTGACGCGAGGGGCACGGATTTTTCTTCTGGGGTGGGGGAAGTCTGCCATTGCGACCTCAACTATCTCACGCGACCCAAGTCCTTCGCAGATTACGAAAGCAGTCCGCAGTTCCGAATTCAGTGGATGGAATCCGTACAACAACTTTCGTAATCTCCCGCTCGTCGCCAGTCCGGACGATACTGGCATGGACATGGACGGCCTCTCCCAACTGCACGCTCAACTGCGCGCACCGCGAATTAACCTCGCAGACTTCACTCCCGCGGTGCTTCGATTTCAGGATGGTCAACGCGCTTCCGGTAAACTTCAGGTGCTTTCCGTGACTGGAGGTTTGCTTTCCCT
>JBEKGG010000170.1:0-9566 GCA_050012915.1 Terriglobales bacterium
GGCGAAAATGCTCACCTTATCTGGTGTGAGGGCAACGGACGAAACAAGATCGCAGAATTCATAGACCGGGCGAAGCACACGCTGTTCTTACAGAATGAGAGGTATCAGGACGCCATCATCATCGAACACCTGGTGCGCGCGAAGGAACGAGGAGTGAAAGTGCATGTGATGGCGCGGCCTCCGCACACGCTGAAAAAAGAAAAGCTGGTGGAAGGCGTGGGTGGGCTGCGCATCATGGACGATGTGGGAATCAAAGTTCACAAGCTGAAGCATCTTAAACTTCACGCCAAGATGCTTTTTGCCGATCGAGTCCGTGCAATCGTCGGTTCTATCAATCTCGCCCCAGGCAGTTTCGACAGCCGGCGCGAACTTGCGATTGAGGTGAATGACGACGACGTGGTCGAACGTTTACACAAAATCGTGCACCACGATTGGGAAAACTCCCATCCGCTCGATCTGACGGATGAGGGGCTGCTGGCGGATCTTGAAGACCGCCTGGGCGCGCAAGACCTAGCCCTCCACAGCGATCACAAAAAGAAAAGAGCCTGAGTTGCACCTCAGGGCTGAACGATCACGCCATCGAACGGCGTCGCCGCCACAAGCCGTCCTCGCACCATGCTGATCATACGAAGCGGATAACCTGAATCCGCGCCAGTACTCCAGCTGTGCCCGCCGTCGCTGCTTTGAAAAATTGTGCTGGTCGCCATGCTGGTAGCCAGCAGGGTTTTGCCCAATTCATCGTAGGAGATGGAACTGATATCGCGGTCGGGCAGTCCGTTTTTTAAGCGCAGCCAGGTGACCCCACCATCGATACTGCTGAACCCGCCTTCGCGCGACGCCACCAGAATCTGCGCACCTGGCGTCACCGTCACGCCTCGAATGCCGCTGATCTGTCCCGGCAAAGTCGTCTCTTGCCAGGTGGTGCCGCCGTCGGTCGAAACGATAACCTCTTTACGAGTGGCGGCCACTTCCAATTGCCCGGTGGACCGGACTGCGACAAAATCGCTCCGGCCGAGTACCGGACCGCCCATCCAAGTCTTGCCTTCATTCGAACTGGCGAACAATCCCACCGTCGTGGCCGCCAACCAACGCTGCGGAGTAACTTCAATCTCATTTACTTTCGCTTCCAGAGTCGTATGTGGCACCGGCTTTTCTGCGACCTTGGTTCCCTTCTTCGGCTTGGCCGCCGGAGGCTCATCCTTCACAATGGTATTGCTGGGCCGCCACGCCTTACCCGCGTGATCGAGAATAAAAATCCCCCGATTCGTGCCCGCAATTAGTGCCCCGTTGCTGGCCTGTTGCAAAGTAAAAACGTCGCGGCCACCAAGCCCCGTACTCTTCTGTTCCCAGTGCCGCCCGCTTTCGCGGTAGGAAAACACTCCGCCCCATTCGCGGTCATTTACGACAGCGACAAAGATGTTGTCCGGGTCTTTCTTGTCCGCGAGAATTGCGGTGACGTAGCGATGCGCATATCCGTGATTGGACGGCCGGAATGTCTGGGCTCCGTCATCGCTCGCGATCACGCCGCTGCGATCCGTCGCCAGCAAAACCTGCTTGGAGTTTCGCGGATCGACCAGCACATCGTTCACCACGGTCTCAGGATTGCCATTTCGTTTCCAGGTCTTACCGGCATCGCTCGTCTTCCAAAGTCCCTCAGTGGTTCCGGCATAAACGATCTTCGGGTTTCGCGGGTCCTGCTTCAGCACTCGCGTACGGCGCGCAGAAAAAGGCATTCCCTGCACTTTGCGAAAACTTTCGCCAGCACTGTCACTGCTATAAATTCCAGAACAAGCACTGGCGTAGACCACCTCAGGGTTGGTCGAATCGATGATGATCGAAAATACATCCGAGTCCTCGATCATGCCTTTGTTGATGTGATGCCAGTTCACTCCGCCGTCGTTTGTCTTCCAAGCCAGGTGCCATGTGCCAGCGTAGACCACATTCGGATCTTTCGGATCCACGGCGATCGACTCAACATCCTTGATGTCAGCAGCGGGAGAAATATGCTCCCAGGTATCGCCGCTATCTTTGCTGCGATAGACGCCATCGAGTGCGCCCGCGGTCACGACCTTCGAGTCCGAGACAGCCAGAGTCATGGCGCGAACGGATTTTCCGTGCATGGGAGCGAGCGTTTCCCAGGTTTTTCCGCCGTCGCGAGAGCGAAACACGTCGCCAGCCTTCTCGTCCTCTACACTCCAGGCGGAGACGAACATGAGGTCTGGATTCTGCGGGTCGACAAGAATGTGATCCAGCACATAGTCGTTGCCGGTGCCGAGATGCGCAAATCGCGACCAACTGCTTCCACCGTCCAGCGACTCAAACAAGCTTCCGGTGCCGGTTCCGAGAAAAAGGTGGTCGAGATTTCGAGGGTCGTAGGCGAGGCTGCGGGCGTCTCCGCCATCCGGCCCTAATACTTTCCATTGTTCTGCCCACGAATGTTGAGCTGAGAAAATAGAGATGAATAGAATTCCCAACAAGACAAAAAAGTACTGGCGACGAACTGGCGGCAAAATTCTTAAAGCCATAAAGTAGAGTTCCCTCGAACAGAAAATAATATTTAGACTAACAACGAGGCGACGCGCATTGCCCCGCTACAACTAGATCGCTCTGGCATATTGGAAGGGCCTAATTCCCATGCTCTTCCAGAAATAAGCCAGGATGATCACACTTGCAACTGCCGCGTAGGCGCACCAAAGCGAGGTGAACGCATAGCGCTTAAACGCCATCACAACCAGCAGTATCGCCAGGTTCGCGATTCCGAACATCACCATGTCTTTTACCTTCGAAAATAAAAGCGAACCGCAGGTGACGATGATGTAAAGAACGGCAACGACTTCATTGTTAGTTGCCGGATTGATGTACACGATGCTGTTGCTTTTGACAAAAACCTGGGTTGGATAAGCGGTCAACGCCCAAAGAATATACAGGGCGGTCAAGGTTCCAAGCACGAGGAATGGTTGCATGCGCCGCCGGCTTTTCGCGTCGGACTCAAATAAAATCACGCTGAGCGGCAAAATAAACGGAAGCAGCCCCTGCGCATACAGCATGAATGCAGCGCCCATATTATGCGCAACTTTGGGCGACATAATTCCGTCCAGCCCCAGCCAAACAAATCCCTCGATGAACTGATGAATCGCAAAAAGCACAGGAAGAGCGGCGAATAGCAGTTCGCGCCGATGTTTGACTTTGGTCAAGGTCGCAACACCGACCCCGGCCAAGACTGCGCTACCAACAAAATTCGCTGTCGCTGAAAAACACAAGGCTGGCTTCCTCCTTTCGATTCGGTTTCTAAATTTATTGCAGCGCTTGAGCAGTTGGCCCTATTTCCGGGCGGCCGCCGATGTTATAGCGTTTGAGCTTGCGATACAGGGTCGCGCGGCTGATGCCAAGCATCTTGCCCGCGAGCGCTTTGTCGCCTTTCACTTGTTCGAAAACGCGCTCGATCGTCGCCCGTTCGATATCCTCAAGATCGGTGGAGGATACCGCACCGGTCATTGCGCTCAGAGGCGTTTCGGGAGAAGGCGACGCTGAAGCTATCGCAGGCGGCAGATCGCCGAGATCGACAAGTTTGCCATCGCCCAGGGCCACGGCGCGCTCGATACAGTTTTCCAACTCTCGCACATTTCCCGGCCAATCGTATTGCAGCAGGCATTTTATTGCCGCGTTCGTGACCTGCATCGAACTTTCGGGCGCGTGACGGTCAAGAAACCAATGCGCCAGCATCGGAATATCGGAGCGGCGCTCGCGCAGCGATGGTAAGTGAACAGCAACCACGTTCAGCCGAAAATAAAGATCCTTGCGAAAAGTGCCGTTGCGATATTCCGCCTCGAGATCGCGATTGGTCGCGGCGACGACGCGCACATCCACTTTAATTTTCTGATTGCTGCCGACCGGACGAATTTCTTTTTCCTGCAAAACGCGGAGCAGCTTGGCTTGCAGCTCGAGCGGCAGTTCGCCAATCTCATCGAGAAAAATCGTGCCGCCGTTAGCCGACTGAAACAATCCTGTCTTCGATCGCAGCGCTCCGGTAAAGGCGCCCTTTTCGTAGCCAAAAAGTTCGCTCTCGATCAGGGTCGGAACGAGCGAACCGCAATCCACGGCCACAAATGGACGACTGGCAAACGAACCACGGAAATGAATGGCACGCGCCACCAATTCCTTGCCGGTTCCACTCTCGCCGGAAATCAGCACCGGCGTGCGCGTATCTTTCAATCGCGAGATCATGCGCAAAACGTCCTGAATCTTGGCGGAAGAGCCGACGATCCCGTGTAGATCCGATTCAGTATCCACACGTTCGCGCAGAAATTGATTTTCTTCGACCAGTTGGACTTTTTCCGCCATCCGGCGCAAAAACAAACGCAGCTCCTCCAGCGGAGAAAACGGCTTACCAATGTAGTCGTAAGCTCCGAGCTTCATCGCCTGCACCGCGGTTTCAACCGAGCCGTGGCCGGTCATGACCGCGACCTCGCTGCGAGGAAGAAGTTTTTTTACTTTCTCCAGAAACTCGATGCCGGACATATTCGGCATGACCATATCGGTGAGAATCATGTGTGCCGGCTGCTCTTCGAGCAGGGCCAGCGCGGTCTCGCCGCTGTTGGCTTCCATGCAGGTATAGCCCAGCGCCTCACCTACGGTCATGCAAAGTCTGCGAATACTCTGCTCGTCGTCAACAATCAACAGGCGGATACGTAAATCATCACTCACGGTGCCTTCCCCATGGTCTTTTCAATGACCGAAATAAATTGCTGAACCCGGAACGGTTTCTCGACGCAGGGCGCGCCGGTTTGGCGCAAAGTGGCAACGGTATCGTCATTCGCGATATCGCCCGTAATAAAAACAATGCGCGCAGCCAGATCGGGCCGATTCCGGCTCAACCAGGCGTGGACCCCGGCGCCATCCACCCCCCCGGGCGTACGCATGTCAGAGACCACGCCCAGAAACTGTTCGGACTCGAGCAGTCGCAGACCTTCCACTCCGGATTCCGTGCACACGACGGTGTAGCCGCTGCGCTCCAGAGTCGCTCTGACGTATGCCATCACGGCCGGTTCGTCTTCGATAAGCAGCACCGGCAAAGCGGATGATTTCGCGACCATCGAGCTCATGCCGGAATCACTCCTGCCGCGGCGCCTGCTGAAGCACCTTCGACTGCCGCAGGCAAGCGCACGATAAACGTCGCGCCCTCCCCGTCGACATTGTTGTGGCAAAGAATCTCGCCGCCGTGTTCGCGCACAATGCCATAGCAAATGCTCAAACCCAACCCCGTTCCTTTGCCGATTTCCTTGGTGGTAAAGAACGGATCGAAAATGCGTTCGGGGAAAGAAATGCCATATCCGTTGTCGCGAAATAGAACCTCGACAAATCCCCCGAGGTTCGTGGTTTTGATTTCAATGCGCGCGGGACGCCCGGTGTCGCGCACTGCATCGTAAGCATTGTTAAGAATATTCAGGAACACTTGTTGTAACTGGTGCGCATCCCCAATCGCCAGCGGCAGGTCGGAATCGAGGTGTTCAACTACTTCAACTCCGCGGCTGTGCAGATCGTATGCTCGCAGCTGCACGGTGCGACTGAGAATGGTGTTGAGTTGCACCGGCCGGCGTTGCGGCGGCATCTGACGGGCAAAGCTCAGCAGGTTCTGCACGATTTGCTTGGTGCGTTGCGCCTGCTCCAAAATCACCCGCAAATCTTTGCGGGCGCTTTCCGGGATGTCTGGATTCTCCATGAGCAAGTCGGAGAAACCAAGAATCGCAGTGAGCGGATTGTTGACTTCATGAGCGACGCCCGAAACCAACTGGCCGACCGCCGCCATTTTCTCTGCGTGCAGCAGCTTGGCTTGCAGCGTCGCCGCATCGGTGATGTCACTCATCACAACGACGATGCTGGCGACATGACCCTGCTCATCGCGCATGGGGCTCAGGTTCATCGAGAAGTATCCGACGCGCCCTTCGCCGTGCACGACCTGCACTTCCAGGTTGTCGATCTGCTGTCCCGACAGAGTCGAGGCAAACGCTTCATTCAGCGCCTGACGCCGTGCGGGAACGATGAGCTCTTCGAGTGGCCGGCTCAACAGTTGATTCTGCTGATACCCCATATCGTACCAACGCCGGTTGGCGTAGCTCACTAGTCCTGCCGTGTCTGCGACCAAAATCAAGCTCTGGGTATTGTTCAGAATCTTGCCGGAGAAATCGCGCTCGCGCTGCAATTCGGACTGAAATGTTTTTAGTCCACTGATATCGAGCATGACCCCGCGGTATTGAACGATGCGTTGCTGTGCATCGCGCACGGCAAAAGCGTTAATCAAAACATGAACCGCCGATCCGTCGTTGCGGCAGAGTGTCTGCTCGTGATTCCGTACCGCGCCGTACTGCTGCATCTGTCCAGCAAGCTCCTCATATTGTTCGGCGGAAAAACATACCTGGGTGCGGACATCGGCTTGGAGAAGATGTTCACGATTGCGGTATCCAAGCATGCGGACGAGCGCGTCGTTGACTTCGATGAATCGCCCGTCAGGAGTCGAGAAAAACACTCCTTCCTGAATATTGTCGAAGAGTTCACGATATCGCCGTTCCGCCTCACGGCGATCAGTAATGTCCTTGAGCACGTGGATGGTTTGCAGACCCTCGCTGTTAGCTCCGTGAACGCGGGAAGTAGAGACAAGATAAGTTCGGTCCAGAACCGGAAGAACGTACTCGTCGGTAGCTCCGTCAACAGTCGAGCGGCAAAACGGACAAGCATGAAGGGGCGCATCATTTCCCATCGCAAGCAAGGCGCCCATATTTACGCCAATGAGCTCATGCGGTTGCGCTCCGATGAAATCTGCCAGGGGACGGTTTACGCGTAGGACATGATCCGTTTGATCGTGCGCGACAATGAAGTCGGTGATGGCATCGAAGATCTCGATCCAGTGCCGGTTCGCCTGATCCATGCGCGTGAAAAGCCGCGCATTTTCCAGAGCCACCGAAGCGTGAGCTGCAATGGCCTGGAGCAGTTCCTCATCCTCTTGCAGCAAAGGCTTCCCGCGATTGGCGAGACACAACACGCCCACCAGATCGCCTGACGAACCCAGTAGACGGATCACATCGCAGTCATTCCAGCCAAGCAGTGAACTCAGCTCAGCGCCGAACAATTCGGCAGCGCTGGCGGAAACGGTTTCGGCGGGATGCTGCGCCAAGATATCGGCCAGGGCACGATCAAAAAGGCGCAGCAAGGAGTTCGATGGATGACCACCGGCCGCGCCTCCGTGGAGCACGATGGTTTCCAGGTTTGAACCCTGTTGAACTGCGAACGCGGCTGCCGCCGCTCCCATCAGGTCGGCGGCGCGAAGCACGAAATTTCGGGCGCACTCCGGAAGCAGGAGGTGGGAGTTCAACTCCAGCGCAAGCCCCTTCAAGGATTCAGCGCGGCGCCGGCTGGTTCCATAAAGCTCAGCATTGGCGATGGCCACTCCACCAAACCCGGCCACCGCAGCGAGCAATGATTTCTCATCGTGATTGAACGCGCCTTCCTGCCGCGGATAGACAAGTATGGCGCCCTCCGCGCGCGAAGCGCGAATAGGCGCTGCCAACAGCATTCCAGCCGGCACCAATTCCCCGAGCGCGTGCGTGACCGGATCGATGGCAACAGTGATGGGCGCATCGGCAGCTAGCGCACGAACCGCGAGATCGGCGGCGAATTGCAGTCCCTTGCGGTCGAAGCGAGCACGTGCTGAAGCTGCCAGTTGCGCGGTTTCAGCGGCGACCGCGTGCAATCCGACGGTAGTTCCCTCGCGCAATAGAATGCAGACCAGCCGGGTGCGCAGCAAAATCCGCACGCGGTCCGCCAGGGTCTGCGCCACCAACGCAGAGTCGGGGCCGGCATGCACCGCCTGGGCGACCTCGGCCAATATATCCGCACGGCGATGCTCCTCGTGCGTCGTCTCGGTCACGCCGTTCGCTTCCAGTAAAGTTCCGAGCTGACCGGCAAGGATGGTCGCCTTCGCGGCCAGATCGTCGTTGAAATAATCCGGCTCCGAGGCGTGCAGAAATACCAGGGCGCCCACGACCTCGTTCGAAACCATCAAGGGAGCGGACATCACTGACTTGGCGTGGAACTCAGCAGCCACGGGGTACCGGCCCGGAGCCGGATTGTTCACGTATACCGTTCTGCGCCGGCGAATAGCCTCCATGGCGACAGCGCTCTGGCGCGACTTCAGGCGGCGGCCCGGAAAATCAGCCGCCATCAGGCCGTCGGCTTCCGCGCCGACCAGTTCATCGGGAGCAGCACATCGCCAGAAATATGTGCCGTCCACGCGAAAAAAGCCACGAGTGGCCTTGCAGAACAGGCCTATCAGGGCGGGAGCGGGAGTGCCTTGGGCAGCTGCCTCGGAGAACCGCAGGAGCAATTTCTGGAAAGCGTCGTCGGCTCGGGAACCGGGTTTTTCGAGAACCGTCGCATCTCCGGCACGCGTAGTCAGAAAGGCACCGCCCCTTTCGCTGCAAAGCACAAGTAATTGAATATACAAGAAAAATAGACTGGCATCTCAATTTGAGTCAAGGGAATACGGAACGGAGTGCCGAAGTGTGAAATCTTACGAAAACGCCTCGAATTGTCTCAGTCTGAGAGGTTGAGGGCCTGATGAGACGAATCCCGCCCGCGAAAACGTTGTCCCTTTTCTGAACAGAATCAACTTAAGCCGTTGAGTAACAGGCTCTTAGATTCAACATCGCCACTTCCGATTAAATTCCGCAAAGGTGGCAAGGACATTGCTTTGACAAAAAAGAGTTTTCTTACTGGGAGGAGCAGTGTCTCTGCAGAAGATGCGGCGGTGGGTCGGATCTGGCCTTTTGGGGTTGGCGGCGATCTGGACAACAACTGTTCATCCCCTGCCTGCCTTGGCGCAGGCTACGTTGACTCGTAAAGCGAAAACCAAAGTAATGCCGCCGTATCCAGAGTTGGCGAAGCAGATGAACATTACGGGTACAGTCAAATTAATGGTTGTAGTTGCGCCGAATGGGAGCTTGAAAGATGCCAAGGTGGTTGGCGGAAATCCCATCCTGGTGAACGCCGCCATGGATGCTTTGAAGAAGTGGAAGTTTGAGCCAGCCAACGGGGAGAGTTCGGGAACGGTCGAGTTCAAGTTCCAGGGCCAGAATTAGCGGGCCGACATTGACTGGAGTTGGATTTGTGCCGAACGGTGAACCGATTTCAGATCAGATTTGAGCAGGGGCTGGGAGGCGCGTTGCAGGAAGCGAGACCAGCGGAGGAATAGCAAATGACGATTGGCAAGAAACTCTATCTAAACTTCGGAGCCGTCCTTGCGATGGTCGTTGTGCTTTTCCTGATCAACCTCATCGCCGTGCAACGCGAGCATAGCGCCAAGGCTGCCGCATCCCAGGCGCTGCAAATGGCGGAGACCACCGACAAGATCCGATTCCAGATGATGCAGAACCGCCTGTCGCTAAGCAACTACCTGCTGAGCGGCGACACTCGCGAAGTTGAGCGGCTGAGTGATGGCATGCGAGTGCTGGAATAAACGCTGCAAAACGGCGTTGGCCTCGCGACCTCGGAGCAGCTGCGGACTGCACTGGAAA
>JBEKGG010000171.1:0-9474 GCA_050012915.1 Terriglobales bacterium
TCGCCCAAACGCAGCGCCGTAAGCGGTGTTTGCTCCGCCGGCTTCAGCACAACCGTGTTTCCCGTCGCCAGCGCCGGGCCTAGCTTCCAGGCCGCCATCAGCAACGGAAAATTCCATGGAATGATCTGGCCAACGACACCGACCGGCTCACGCAGAGTGTACGCCAGGAATTTTGCGCCCGGCGCATACGGCACTGAAATCGGAATAGTATTGCCCTCGATCTTCGTTGCCCACCCAGCCATGTAGCGAAATAAATCTACGGCGAGCGGCACATCGGCAGCGCGCGCGACTTTCAGCGGCTTGCCGTTATCGAGGGATTCCAACTCGGCGAATTCTTCGAGATTTTCTTCGAGCAAGTCGGCCAGCTTCCAGATTGCGCGTCCGCGCTCAGAAGCGGTTAATTGCGACCATCGGCCGATCTCAAAGGCGGCGCGCGCTGACTTGACGGCGCGATCGATGTCCTCGCGATCGCCCTCGGCCACGCGAGCCAAGACCTCACCGGTTGCAGGATTATATGTAGCGAAGGTTTTACCGGATGCCGCGTCTACCCACTTGCCATTGATCAGCATCTTGCGGGTTTGAGAAACGAAGCTGGAAGCTTTACTTGCGGATGGAGCCATGTTCAGAACTGTTGCCATAATTTCCTCCTGCTGGCTTTTGCTGGTTCAGCAACAGTTGCAAATTGTAGCGCATTTCACTGGCTGAGGGACGCTCCTTTTTGTCCGACCATGATGGCTTCCTGCATCTGGCGGAACAAATCGCCAATGGCCGCCGGCGAGTGCGACATGAATATCGTGTTGCTTTTGTCGTTGGCGCCGATTTCTTTCATAGTGTCGAGGTATTGAGTCACGAGGACGAGCAGCATGACGTCGTGCGGCGTGGATCCTTCGACGGCTTTCGAGAAGGCCTCGACGGACTCTTTCAGGCCTTCAATAATTGCTTTTCGCTGGTTGGCAATGCCCTGGCCTTGTAAAGCTTTGCTCTGCGCCTCCGCTTCGGCCTGCTTCACTTTCAAGATTTTCTCAGCCTCGCCGCGGGCAGTGGCCGCGACCTGTTCGCGCTGAGCAGCGTTGATATCATTCATCGCGGCTTTGACTTTTTCGTCGGGCTCGATGTCGGTTACGAGAGCCTGGTCGATGGCGTATCCGTAGGTCTTCATCACATCGTCCAGCCCTTCTTTGATGGCAATCGCAATATCGGATTGCTGCAGGAAAGCATCGTCCAGAATCATCTTGGGGACATGGCCGAGAATTACGTTGAACACGTAAGAAGAAATTTGCTGCTTGGGATTCGCCAGCTTATAAAAAGCCTCGTACACCTTTTCGGGGATCACGTGATACTGGACGGAGACGGGAATCTTTACGAAGACGTTGTCTTTGGTTTTGGTTTCGACGTCGAGAGCGAGTTGCTGCACCCGCAAATCGATGCGGCCAGCAATCTGGTCAAGCCAGGGCAGTTTGAAATTGATGCCCGCATTGGCAACGCGCAGGAACTTGCCCATACGCTGGATCACGACTGCTTCCGCGGTTCTCACCTGGTAAAATCCGCTCAGGATGGTGCCAATCGCGAAAAGGACCAACAGGCCGTATAAGAAAACCTCGAAACCTGACGAAACGTCCATCGTAGTTCTCCTTCGAACTTTTGCGGTTGTTGCCGGTATCGGCAGCGGCAAAATAACCGCAGCCGGGAGCATGATAGCGGTTCGACGGAGTTCCCACAAACGAAGCGTACGGGCCGCTGATTACGCGCGTAACGACGGAATCGTGAATGGCATTGTCAAAACAGAGTCGTGGGCGGCAATCTAAGGCAGTGCGTTAAAAGTTGTGAGAATGGGACGAGCAATTGCTCTTCGTCCCAGAGGCGTCCTGGAGGAATCATGCCACAATCTGGCCCACTGTCGTATAAAGCAAAGCTTGTAGGCCGGGCTGTGATTGTGAAAGTTTCTCTGTTCAGCCGGGCCTTTCGCGGCACCATCACGGCTACGGATGAGACCGGCTTTGGTCTTGACAGCAAGGACATGATTGCGGCTTTGCGCGAGATCACCGGCGGCGCCATGAACGATATGGACGCGCCCAGCGTCTACCTTCCATTCTCAACCCTCGAATGGCTCGTAAGTTCGGAGCCGAAGGCCTCGGCTGCCTCGGCGTAAACGTCCCGACCAGAAGGTCGCTAGCACAGAATCATCGCTATGATTGCGTTCGCCGCCCCTTTGAACAGCCGGGTATACGAATCTCAAGGCTCTCATAACATTTCAACGCTAAAGAAATGGGTTTTCGATCTGAACACCGTCGATCTCACGTGCTTCCTGCATGTCTTCTGAGAAAACTTTGCGGCAGCCAGCCTGTTTGGCGGCCCGCAAGACCAGGGCATCCCAGAAGGAAAATCCGTGAAGTCGGTGGAGGTCAATGGCGGCTAGGATGTCCGCGACCTCCGGAGCGGCAACGTCGAACTCAGCCAGGAGTTCGACTTTACGGCGAGCGATGCGCGGATCGACGCGCAGTTTGCGAGTGACGGTGACGAAATATTCCTGGAGCACTTGCAACGAAACAACCCCAGTGCCACCGCGACGGTGCTCGGCAATCAGATCGAGGGCGCGACGTTGCTTCGCGGGCGCAGCTTTGTCATCGGCGTAGACAAGAACATTGGTGTCGAAAAAGCTACGAGCGCTCATGAATCTCGTTTCGATCAAAGCGCCAACCGCGCGAATTGCCACGGCCGGAGAGGCTCCTGAACTCGTCGATGCTGCGCTCTGGATCATCGCCGCCGGCTAGCTTTTGCAGGTAGTCGCGAATCAGCTGATTGAGACTCTTGCCCAAGGCATCCGCCTTTTTTCGGGCGCGGGCGACGAGCTGCTCGTCGATGGACAGGGTAACATTCATCAACACAGTATATGTGCGCATGTACCCTGTGTCAACATGCACGAATCGGGGGCGTCCCTGGCTGGCCTGGATTCGCGTGCGTCGTAGGGAGGGTCCCTGCTGCAACCTTTCATCCTCATTAAAAAAAAGGGGGGTGCCGTACTGAACCGTAACCAAAACCGCGTTAGATGAATCTAGACAGGGCAGGGAGGATACTATGACAAAAACCGCGGTTGGATTGTTTGAGGATTCCGGATTGGTCGACGGCGTGGTTCGCGATCTCGAGAGCAATGGAATTCTTCGCAACGACATTCGTGTTTTGAGCGAGCCACTGGAGATCGCTGGCGAGGGAGTGTTGAGCACTCCGCGTACGGATTTTGAAGTGGACCTGACTCATGATCTGATGGCGCTCGGCGTCGTCCAAGCGGACGCGCAGGCATATGTCGAAGGGGTACAGCGCGGCGGGGTCATAGTTTTCGCGACTGGCCAAAAGGCGGAGTCGGCTGCCGAGATTATGAATCGTCATGGAGCCGTGGGGATCGAGAACGTCAGCGGGTCGGAGTCGGCGCTGCCGAACATTGACCACGATCCCTCTAGCCAAAGCGTAGGGACCATTTCCGGCGCTCGCATGTTCGTGTGGTAGCTCCTTTGTGTAGCATACGAGCCGGAAACCGCATCTAATAGAGTGGGTATGCAGGAGGTTCAAGAACATGAACATTTTCGAACGAGCAGGGTTTTCAAGGGCTGGAGTGTGCAAGCAGAGTTTGGTTTCCCTGTTGTCGTTGGCACTGTTGTTCGCGACTTGGCCTCAGGATGCCTTGGCCTATCAGGACGCACAAAACCAAGCGCCCGCGCAGGCTACGCAACAAGCCCCGCCGGGATCGACGACTCAAGCGCCGCCATACACACAGCAAACTCCTGCTCAGTTACAACAGCTGGTGGCGCCGATTGCGCTGTATCCGGATTCGCTGGTGGCGCAGATTCTGGCGGCGTCTACTTTTCCCGAGCAGGTGGTCGAGGCCGACCGATGGGTCCAGGCCAATCCTGATTTGAAGGGCGACGCTTTGGGTAAAGCTGTCGACCAGCAGCCCTGGGACCCGAGTGTCAAAGCGCTGACTGCGTTTCCATCCGTGCTGGGAAACATGGACAAGAACTTGTCATGGACGTCGTCTCTTGGCGATGCTTACTACAACCAACAGCAGGATGTGATGGATGCCGTACAGGTTATGCGCAAGCGCGCGGAAGACGCCGGCAACCTGAAGAATACTCCGCAGCAGACTGTGACCACGCAAGGTTCGACGGTGATCATTCAACCGGCTAGCCCCGATGTCGTTTATGTTCCCGCGTACAATCCGTGGCTGGTTTACGGGGGCCCGGTTTATCCTTGGCCGGGATGGTATCCCTACCCCGGCATTTGGTTTGGCGGTCCCTATCTCTCGTTCGGACTCGGCTTCGGAATCGGATGGTTTGGCGGCTTTGGATGGGGGTGGGGTCACTGGGGATTCAATTGGCACGGCGGATACCCGATCTATGGCGGCGCCCGGTACTACTCTGTGAGCCGGACTTTTTACAACCGCAACAATTTCTACCGATCGGGCGGAGCTTACGGCGGACACGGCAACGTCTACAACCATCCCGGGGCGGTGCCCAGACCCTTCAACGGAAATAGCCAGGCAGCTCGAGGATACGCTGAGCACGGAAATAGCCAGGCTGATCGAGGATACGCCGCGCGCGGAAATACCCAAGCTTATCGAGGATACAGCGATCAGAGCGGGACCCGCTCCAATGCCTTCAGTGGGTACGATCATGGCGGTCAGGCCAGAAGCTTTTCGTCGCGTGGAAGCGACAGCTTCGGTGGCGGAGGCGGATTCCGCGGTGGTGGAGGCGGAGGATTTCACGGCGGCGGTGGTGGTGGCGGGCGGCGGTGATCGAGGTTTCGTCAGTTTCCCTACAGAGCTCGTAAGAGTTGGAAATGGAGAGATGCAATATGCGGCGGACGGAACTGAAATTCGACAAATTTGCTTGGACGAGTGTGACTAAACTGGCGGTGATCGCTGTTCTTTTAGCGGTTTGCTTATCCATTCGGTCCGCGGCGCAACAGCCGGGCCAGAGAACGTTTTCATCGCCCGAGGACGCCGGCAACGCGCTATTCACGGCAATCCAGAGCAACGACGAAAAAACGATGCTCGACATTCTCGGACGGGACGGAAAGCAAATTGTCTCCTCCGGAGACGAGGCCGAGGACACGGAAACTCGCGCTCAATTCGTACAGAAATATCAGCAGCTGCACCGTCTGGTAAAAGAGCCGGACGGAACAACCACCTTGTACATCGGCGCGGAGAATTGGCCCACGCCTATACCGCTGGTAAGCAAAGGCAGTTCGTGGTATTTCGATACCGACGCGGCGAAGAAAGAAATCTTGTATCGGCGAATTGGCCGCAACGAAATGTCGGCCATTCGCGTCTGCCAGGAGTTGGTCGCGGCGGAAAAGGAGTATTACGGCTCGCAACACAACGAGTACGCCCAGAAAATCTTAAGTGATGGAGGGCAGCACAATGGTCTTTACTGGGCGGCCGCAGAGGGCGAGCCTAAGAGCCCGATCGGGCCGCTCGTGGCCTCGGCCGTTGCGGATAGCGACGCCAAAACCCAAAACGCTCCGACTCCTTTCCGGGGCTACTTTTATCACATCCTCACACGTCAGGGAAAAAATGCGCCCGGCGGCGCGAAGAATTACATCGCGAATGGCAAAATGACCGAGGGTTTCGCGTTCGTGGCGTATCCGGCGGAATACAGGTCATCGGGTGTGATGACGTTCGTAGTTGATCAGGATGGTGTGGTGTATGAGAAGGATCTCGGCAGAAAGACCGAGGCTCACGCCAAAGGCATGAAGGAATATAATCCCGATTCCAGTTGGCGAAAGGTTGAAGCGATGCAGGAAGACACCGCGACCGTCCAGGAAGCCAAGTAGACCTTCAAAGCAAACCCTAAACCCGGATTGAGTTGTGGTGGAGGCGGCGGGAG
Source organism: Terriglobales bacterium (assembly GCA_050012915.1). GTDB lineage: Bacteria > Acidobacteriota > Terriglobia > Terriglobales > Acidobacteriaceae > JABDBE01. Next base: position 5,880 of record JBEKGG010000171.1, read on the forward strand.
TCGAACCCGCGTCCGAAAATGTTACTGGTCAAGAGACTACATGCTTATTCACGTTCATGCCCCAGGCATCAGGCGTTTCCACCCTACCCAAGACGTTCGCGGCCCACGCTCAGAACGGACAAGAAACGCTAGCCGCTAGCCTGAGATCTTAGCCTCCCGGCCCAGACGTAGCCGGGAAGAGCAGCCCTCTGTGTGACGCTCGCTCACCGCCCGAGGACGAAGCGGTGGAAAGCGGCTGCCTAATTAATTAGGCTGCGTATGCCATTTGTTGATTGGCAATTATCATTTTGCCCACGATTACGGGTGTGTGCACCCCGGCATGCCTCTTGGCCGCAAGCATCTCCGTCGAAGCCGTGACGCCCCCAATTTGGGATGGACCATTCAAAGAGCTACCTCCAGACTAGGGGTCGCTAGCGTGGAAGTCAAACACGGTTGGTTAGATAACAACCGTGCGGCAAAGTTCCAATTGATGGTTCTTGGGGGGAAACGATCCATACGGGGACATCCGCTTCGTCTAGTTGTTCGCGCCAGGACGGATTTGACATGCAATGCATTATAATGCAAGAATAGCATGCATAGTCACGCTAACCATGCATACCACAACCCCAATCTCTGATTCCGACCTTGTCCGCCGCTACGCCTCCGATGAGTACATCGCCGCAGCCCGGCGGTGCGGCGACAAAACGATTTCAATCCATGTAGGAACCGTTCACAAGGCCTTGGCGCTAAACAATCGCATTCCCCTGGTGTGCGCTGCTCTCCGCTCCAAAAAGTTCCTAACGGAGAACCATCTCCGACTGATCTCGAAGACTGGTCCGCCGTCGGGCCAGAGCACAACCGTGATCTACACCTATGAGTTCATCGACAAAGAACAAGTCGATGAGCATTCACACCGCCAGGACTCCTGGAACCGACTCCGGGGCGCGCTCAAGGATGTTTTCGCCGAGTTGGGCGGAGGCGAGGACTACCTTCGCAACGAGCGCGCCAATTTCTATGGCCCTGGAAAAGATCGGTGAGCCGTGTCTATTGGGATACGATGCTCTTCATCTACTGGCTGGAAGAGAATCCCCAGTTTGGGAAGAGGGTCGATGCGATCTGGTCGCGAATGCAAGAGCGCAATGATCGACTTATCACCGGGGCTTTGGCCTTCGGAGAAGTGTTTGCGGGCGCCTACAAACGGGGGGCTAACAGAGAGCGCATCCGAGAGGTAAAGGCAGCGCTGGAAGACGCGGTTTCAGAGGTCATTCCTTTCACTATCGAAACTGCTGACCTCTTCGGACGGATTAAGGGTTCACTGAATATACCATCCGCGGACGCCATTCACTTGGCCTGCGCTGCCAGCGCAGGCACAGACTTGTTTCTAACGAACGACAAGCGTCTTGCCGGAAAGGTCATTCCCGGAATCCAATTCATCGCCGGGCTGGACTCCAACATCCTTTGACACCGTCCCGGCGTTCCCTTAACTCTGCATCTTGCCAGGCTTTGTTGCATCTTTACTATAGCCCGCCGGACCAGGGGCGTTGACCGAAGATGAATTTCACCGTCCAACCTTGTCAGGAGAATCCTTCGTGAAGTCGGAGTGTTTGCCTTTCAGTCAAATCCCGCATACCACCCGCCTTTTCGCCGACTTTATTTCCAATCACGCCAAAGTTCAACAGTTTTATCCCCGCTCCGCGCATTTCAACGAGTGGTTCAAAGACGAGGCGTCACGTCTGACGTATGACGCGACACGAAGACAGCAGGTCTCTGCCATCCTCGAAAGTCAGAATCGATCGTGGGGCGCGTCCGCGAAGACGCTGGAGAATATTGCTCGGCTCCGAGTGGGCGCGTCGGCGGTGGTGACCGGGCAACAGGTTGGATTGTTTGGCGGTCCGTTGTTCGCGATTTTTAAGGCCCTCACCGCTGTCAGATTGGCCGATGAGGCGAGTCAGGCCGGCATTGCTTGTGTGCCTGTCTTCTGGCTTGCCACCGAGGATCATGATCTGGAGGAAGTGAACCAGGCATCGATTCCCGGGCCTGATTTTTCTCTGCACAAGCTGACGGTACCTACTCACGGAATCCCCGATGCTCCGGTGGGAAGTGTACAGTTCGGTCGGGATGTCGATGCCGTGGTTCAGGCGGCCTCTGTGTTGTTGGGCCCATCTGAAATTTCTGATTTTATTCGTGAGTCCTATCGCCCGAATGAGACCTTCGGCAGCGCCTTTGCGCGCTTGTTCTCACGCTTATTCGCGGACTGGGGCGTCATCCTTCTGGATGCAGCGGATCCCGAATTGCACGCTATTGCCGAACCGGTCTACCGGGGTGCCACCGAGCACGCCGCCGAACTGGATGAAGCTCTTTTGAATCGAGGCAAGGCACTCGAAGCCGCTGGTTACCATCAGCAAGTCAATGTCACACCGTCGTCCACGCTGTTGTTCACGTTGCGGGACGGCGCGCGCGTGCCGGTGCATCGCCGGGTCGACGGGAAGGCAACTGCTGAGTTCCTGATTGGACAGGAACGACTCTCGCAGGCGGAGTTGCTGAGTCGCGTGGCAGGATCGCCGCAAGATTTCAGCGGAAACGCTTTGTTGCGGCCCGTGATTCAGGATTACTTGCTGCCGACGCTTGCCTATACTGGTGGCTCGGCTGAAGTCGCGTACTTCACTCAAGCGGCCGTTGTCTACGAGAAGCTCTTGGGAAGGGTGACTCCGATTGTCCCGCGTTTCTCCGCAACGATTGTGGAGACAAAGCCGAAAACTTTGCTGGAGCGATATGGACTGCGCTTCACCGACCTTTTCCAGGGTCCGGAAAACTTGCGCGAACTGATGGCCGCGCGCACTCTGCCCGAGGAGTTGCAATCTGCTTTCGATCAGGCCGAGACATCGATGGAAAAATCCCTGGCAACGATTCGCGATGGTCTGGCACGACTGGATCCAACTCTGGTCGACTCCGCTACGAATGCGATGTCCAAAATGCAATACCAGCTGACTCAACTACGCGCCAAAGCTGCTCGCGCCGAGCTTCGCCATACCGAAGTCCTCACCCGGAAGGCCGATGTGCTCAGCAGTTTGTTGTATCCCGGCAAAGCTCTGCAGGAGCGCGAGATTGCGGGCATGTATTTCGTGGCACGACACGGAAGAGAATTTCTGCGAGGCATATACGAAACAATCCATCCCGATTGCCTCGATCATCAAGTAATCACGATGTAGGCTGGAGCGTCTTCGCTAGGATTCAGTCTCTTCATCGCGCTTCTTGCTATAGCGCATCGCCAAGCCAACTCCGACGGTCATGAATCCAATCGGAGGAATGAGCAACACCACAACTCCGCGAGTGATCGCATTTTGACCTTCTTTGTTGAGGGCGCGCGCCGTGCTGTAACACATGGCACAACTTTGGGCAAAGGCAGGAGCCGCCCAAAGCGCAATCAACAGGCCGAGACTTGCCAAGCGTAGCTTCATTGGACACCCAGGTGGACGATGCGGAAGGCGTCTGGAAAGAAGATGCACATGAGGCAGAGGCAGGCGCAGACGGCGGTCATCATGACCCACTTCATGGCGGGGATCTCATATTTCAAGTGCATGAAGTATCCGATGATCAGAGCGGACTTGATGATCGA
>JBEKGG010000172.1:0-9474 GCA_050012915.1 Terriglobales bacterium
GCAGTCTTATTTTTCATGTCCCTCTAATCGATTGAAAAATAAGTGCATGGTGCGAGATCGTGGAACCGGGTTAGAATGGCGTACTTTGTTTGGGGCGTTCCTGTGGCATCAGAGCCGATCAGAATTCCGGGTTTGGTTAGATTTGGCGAGGATTTCGACTTCGATTTCTCCGCTTGCACCCTGCGCCGCTCCGGTCGCGTGCTCAAACTGGAGCGCATTCCTGCGGAGGTTCTGGCGATCCTGATTGAGCGCCGGGGACAGATCGTCAGAAGGGAACACATCGTTGAGAGGATCTGGGGCAAGGATGTCTTCCTCGACACCGACAACAGCATCAACGGAGCGATCCGCAAGATTCGGCAGGTCCTGAAGGATGATTCCGAACAGCCGCGCTTCATACAGACGGTCACGGGGAAGGGATACCGTTTCATCGCGCCGGTTGGGCATAGTGACGTTTCAAGACCGGTTGCTGTTCCCAGTCCACCGACGCCAATCACCGCGGCTCCGACCGGCAAGCCGATCCGGTGGCGATGGCCGATCCTGCTGGGAATCATTGCCGTAATTGCGGCCATGGGCATTTATCTTCAGTCGTCCCGTTCCCGAGCTCGCACCTCGACGCCGAGCGGGCGACTGATGCTGGCGGTACTTCCTTTCGCGAATCTCACTGGTGATGCCAGCCAGGACTACTTCAGTGATGGTTTGACGGAAGAGATGATCTCGCAGTTGGGAGACCTGGATCCTGATCATGTCGGGGTAATCGCACGGACTTCGGTGATGCACTACAAGCACAGCCAGGAGCCTCTGAGCCAGATAGGTCGCGACCTCGGTGTGCAATACGTTCTTGAAGGGAGCGTCCGGCGTGATTCTGGCAGGGTGCGCATCGCGGCGCAGCTCATTCAATTGAGGGACCAAACGCATCTTTGGACGCGCGAGTACGATCGCGAACTCAGCGATGTGTTCGCGCTGCAGGGCGAAATCGCACGGGAAATAGCCGACCAAATTCAGCTCACACTGGGCCAAATCCATGAGCCGGCGGGACCGGTTGCTCAGTCTTCCCCGTCTGCAAAAGCATTCGAGGCATACGATCTCTATCTCAAAGGACGTTATTTTTGGAACAAAAGAACTCGTGAAGGTCTGCAGCAGGCGGCTGAGTATTTTCAGCAGGCGATAAATAAAGACCCCGCTTACGCTCGCGCCTACGCCGGGCTTGCGGAGTCTTACGCCCTGATGGGCGGCTACACCGGTTTGCCCCCTAAAGAATTTATGGTAAAGGCGCGCGCGGCTGCCGGACGTGCGCTGGAGCTTGACGAGCAATTGCCGGAGGCGCATACGGCGATGGCGATCATTGCTCAAAATTACGATTGGGATTGGCAAACTGCGGAGAAAGAATACCGGAGGGCGATCCAGCTAGACCCGAATTATGCGACGGGCCATCATTGGTACGCCGAGTGTCTGGCATTGCAGGGCCGTTTCGATGAAGCATTTTCCGAGATCGGAATCGCACGCCGACTCGATCCCCTCTCGCTCATCATCGCCTCCGACTACGGAGCCATTCTGTACTTCTCCCGCCAGTATGACCGTGCTATCGAGCAGCTCCGCAGCGTGCTTGAAACAGAGCCGGATTTCCCTCGCGCTCACATCCTGGCCTGGGCGTACGCACAACAAGGATTATTCGCCGATGCCCTGGCTGACGCCGAGGCGCAGGGTCGCCGTCGCGACGATAATCCCTGGTATTGGGCCATGATCGCTTACATCTCCGGCCGTTCGGGGAACCAGGCCAAGGCGAAAGATGCTCTGGAGCAGCTGCGAAAGCTGGAGCAGCACCGTGCCGTCGATTCTTTGTGCTTTACAGTCGCCTACGTTGGCTTGAACAATAAGGATGAGGCTTTGCACTGGTTGGAAAAAGCGTACCAGGAGCATTCCAACAGCTTGACCGCCCTCAAGGTTGATCCAACTTACGATCCGCTGCGCGGGGAGCCCCGTTTCCAGGAGCTTCTTCGCCGCCTTCGGCTGGCGTCGTAAGTTTCCAAACGATTAATGTCGATGCGAAGAGTGTTCGCCGGGTCATCTCTCGCGGCTAGTGAGCGGGCGCGGGCTGCGGAGTTTTAGCCGGCGCAATATCGACGTGGACTGCAGGAGTGTTGTCTTGTTTTCGAGTATCCACGGAAACTACTCCGAGCTCGCCATTAGAATCCAATGACTCCAGCGTCTGCGTTTCCCGAGTTGTTCCGGAACTTCCGGGCCGAACAATGTCGATAGCCTTCTGCGTAACTTGAAGGCCGCCACTGGGCTCTGCCGGGTTTCGTTGTTCTACCAGCGTTTGCGTGGATTGGACGCCATCCGCGGCCTTGCGATGAACCGTCGTCACCTCCTGGTTCAGATGCAGGCGGTCATCAACCGGAGTTCCGGGAAGATTGGTTGAGTAGGTTGCCACCGTCTCCCGCCTCTCGCCCGCGGCATTTTCGGATTCCTTGCTCACCGTCCGCTCGACCACCGATAGATTCCCGTCGGTTCCGGGACGCAGCACGCGCTCTTCTTTGGTGCGATCTTTGCCATCGTCCTTTATTGTGCCTTCTCTAACTTCGCTGAGCTGCCAGTTTCCATTGGAGTCAGGCAACGAAGTGGATTTGTGGAACTCGACATTGCGATCGCCGGTCTTGGTCTCGCGGTCCGTGGTCTGAAGGGACGGGGTCAGACCGCCGTTCGGTGAAGCGGTAAGAATTGTGCTCCTGGTCTCCTGCACGTTGGGACTGAGCTTGCGGGTATCCTGAGTCTCCCGCTGAACCGGCTGGAGAGCGCCGTTGGCATCGGGATCGGAAGTGGTACGGACGACTTTCACTTCGCCTCCCGGCAAGGTGCGAGTTTCTTCTTCGGTTACCTGAACCAGAGTTTTACGGCCCTCGGAATCTCTGCCAAATGTGCGCTCAACCGTTCGGGTCGTCGTGGCATCAACTTTTACGGTTTCCTTTTGCACATCCAAATAAGGATCGTAACGGCCATCCGTCCCCATAGCCTGCATGCTTTGATCGTCGATAGTGCGGCCGCCGGACTCGGTGCGCGTTTCTGATGTTCTGGTGGGATTCTGGTTGCTGGGTAGTTGCTGCTGGGTTGTGGCCGTCCAGGATTGGTTTGTGTTGCCGCTCGAAGCGTCGGAGCCGCTTTGCGCGTGTGCACACGGTTGACCGAGCGCGAAGACCAAAAGAACGATGGTCAGAAAATAAATCGATTTCATGATTCGCCCTTGATCGGCGGCACATGCAATTTCGCACAAAGTTACTTAGATAAGAATAAACCTATTGTGAAATCGCTTCCAGAGGTTCGTGGAAAACCAGCCTTATCTTCTTCTGATGGGATTCCTGCCGATAAAGTTCCTGCTCCGAATACTCACTGCGGTTTCTGCGTTGCAGGCTGCGCTGGTTGGGTCGAGCTTGTCTGGGACGGAACACCGGCCGATGTGTCCTTCTTAGGGGGAATCTCGGTTCCGTTTGGATAGATGAGAATCTGGACTTTGCCCCAATCTTTGCCTGAATTCGAGTCAGGCTGCTTGCCCAGTCCCAGAGTCTTGAGCTGGCTGTCATCGAATCCGAAATTTTCCACCAGATACTCACGAACCACGGCAGCCCGGGCTTCGGTAAGCGTCAAATCTTTTTGATTATCGCCTTCCATGCCGGTCGCGGATACCACGACCGCAAACCCGAACTGGTTGTTAGCGAGAAACTCCCCGCCAGCGTTCAGAGATTTCTGGTTCTTCAGCTTGGCTGAATCCTGCTTATCGAAAAGCTGTTTCGCCGGGTAATCGAATTCCTTCACCGGTGTGCCTTGCGGCAGCCCTTGAATCTCATTTTCCGTCAGCTCGGCGCTATCTTCGTAGCCGCGGTTCTTGAAGTATCCGCGCACGAAGAAGTTGTGTTTCAGCGCTTCCATGTTCTCCTGGAAGTCGGTAACCCCAGCTTTCGCTTGCGTCATGGTGTCACGCATGGAACTCGATGTGTCTTCGAGGTTGTTATAGAGATCTTTGTTATTCACCAACGCGCCTACGGTTCCCTCGCCGCGATTAATTTTGGCGGTGATGGAATCCAGGTTCGCCGCCGCTCGAGTTGCATTCTGGATGGCTTGCTGGCTGCCGTCGAGAAGGCCGCTGGCTTTTAGCAGCAGGTCCGACATTTCGAGCGGCGGTTGGCTCGCAATGGTGTCGTCCTCGCGTACATCGGCTGCCCTAGGGGACCCGGACGAGATTGCCATATACTGGTTCCCCAACAACCCCTCGGTTTCGATGGATGCCACCGAGTCTTTCTTTATGATTTCGTGCGTCGCCTTTTGCAGGTCCATGACCACGGTGACCTTTTCACCCGGCTTGTGTGGTAATACGATTTTGCGCACGGTTCCAACGTGAACTCCGCCCACCCGTACGTCGCCTCCTTCATCCAGGCCCTCCACGTTGTCGAATTGCGCCTGCAATCGATAGGTTGAGCTGAAAAGATACTGCTTACTCCCGATAATAAAGATACCGACCGCCAGAATAGCCACTGTTGCAACGATGAAAGCTCCCAACCGCGCCGCCCTCGACATAAGTTCTCCTACGACTGCTTTAAGAATTCTTTCACGAACTCGTCATCACTTTTCTGCAGTTCTTCAAAGCTGCCTTCGATCACGACGTTTCCTTCATTGAGCAGCGCCAGCCGGTCCGCGATCGTCTTCGCACTGTGCAGATCATGAGTCACAACGATGGACGCCATGTGATGTTCTTTCTGGAGCTTTAGAACCAAATCATCGATCTCCGAGGAACTGATGGGATCGAGACCAGCCGTGGGTTCGTCAAGCAACAGAATGTCGGGCCCCAAAGCCAGTGCGCGCGCCAGGCCAACTCGCTTCTGCATGCCGCCGGAAAGGTCGGAAGGCATCTTTTCGAGGTGGCCTTCCATGCCCACTTCGGCAAGCAATTCCTTCGCCCGGTCGTTCTGCTCGGACTTAGACATCTCCCTCTTATGGTGCTGCAGTGGAAAGGCCACGTTCTGCTCGACGGTCAGCGAATCGTAGAGCGCTGCGTGCTGAAACAGAAAACCCATCTTCTTCCGGATTTCTCCCAACTGGTCGAGATCGAGGCACGTAATTTCCTGACCATGGATGTGGACCGATCCAGAGTCTGGCTTCTGCAGGCCGATAATGATCCTCAGCAATACGCTCTTGCCCGTGCCACTGCGGCCCAGCACCGCAAGGGTCTCGCCGCGACCAAGGCTTAAGGTGACGCCATTCAAAACCTTCTGCTCGCCGAAGGACTTGTGCAAATCCTTGACGGCGATGGCTGGCGCGCTATCGTTGTCGGCTGCTTTGGTCTTGGTCGCGATTTGGTCGGTTGTCTGCATGCTTATTTACGGGAAAATTATGAGAATGAGTTTTACCAGCACCACATCCGCCAGGATCACGAACAGCGAAGACAAAACTACCGAACTCGTGGCCGCACGGCCTACGCCCGCCGCTCCTCCCTCCGTACGCATTCCCTGGAAACACGCTACTACCCCAATGATCAAGCCGAAGAACGCAGTCTTGAACGTGGGCGGCAGAAAGTCGCTGAAATCGGCGCCATTGAAACCGTTGTTGATGAACTGATGCAATGAGAGCGGCTCAGAGAAAGCCTGCGTGACCCAACCCATCACCACGCCGCAAGCGTCGGCAGCGAGAGTCAGCAGCGGCAGCATCAGGATGCAGGCCAGAATCCTGGTCGCAGCCAGCAGCCGGTAAGGATTCACCGCGGACGCCTCGATGGCGTCGATCTGCTCGGTCACTTTCATGGACGCCAGCTCCGCTCCAATGCCCGCGCCCACGCGGCCGCTCACTACCAGGCCGGTAATGATCGGACCGGTTTCGTGGATGACAGAGAACACGATCGCGGCGGGAAGAAGCGATTTGGCTCCAAAGCGCGTCAAGCTGTAACGGGCTTCGAGGGAGAGCACAACGCCGGTGGCGGCGCCGGCCAAAGCGACCAGCGGCAGAGACTTTGATCCGATCTCGTCGAGTTGCCGAAACAGTTCGCGAAACTCGAACGGCGGCTTCACTGCGGCGCGCGTAACTTGCCAAAAAAATGTGCCCAGGTTGCCAAACCACTCGAGAAACCCGGTGATCACGCCGTTGGATGCGTTTGAGGACATGATTGGAGATTTATCTCGTGCAGCGTCCATGCCCGCGACCCCCGTGAAACGTCCACTTGAGCTCATCTGGCAATGCCTTCATTGTACTGCTGAAGCTTGAACAGACTCCGGAATGGGTTCGCTTTTTCAACCGGTACTAATAGCGCCTGGGGCAGCGAAAGCCTGTGATAACCGCAGCAGGCGCACACTTTTGCGTGTTCCCATTTAGGGATTCTCATTGGCCAATGTACGATGCGAACCACGCGTCAAAGGTTACTTTGCGGCGGTCGAGTGCAAGCTAATGGACGAAATCGGCAAGGTTATAGGGGTGCGTCGAAGTCTAGGCCACTGCCTCGTCTGCGGGAACTTCCGTTCCTAGCAACTTGAGTTTTGGTTCTCGATTCACCTCGGCAAGCAAATCGTGCATGAGATGTTCGTCGATCTCCGCCGAGTTCTGTAGCACCACCGGATAGCGGATCAGAACTTCGATTCCCGACGTGGCAAATTGAAGAGTCGCCCGCGGCTTCAACGCGGATCCCGAAACGTAAGTCAAGCTGCGCTCCATCTGTACGCGCTGCCGCTCCAGGCTGTCCTGGTAGGCGGAAAAAGCTGCATCGACAGCGTGATCTACGCGCTCCCGCACTGCGTGGTAATCGGTTTCCGGCGCGAAGGTGAGCTTGATTTCATGCCAGACAAAGCTGGTTCCGGGAATCTGTTTGAAAAGCCCGGCGGTAGATTGAAAGACAATTGAATTGGAAAAAGCAACAACCCTCCCGCTGGGCTCAGAATCCATGGTGCCGCCGGCCAGTTCCATAAGATGGAAGCGCACCATGCCAATGTCAACCACCTCGCCGTTCACACCTGCCACCTGAACCCGATCGCCCACCCGGATTCCGTACTTTCCGATCAAGAAGAAATAGCCGACGATTGAAACGATTACGTTTTGCAACGCCACCGCGACTCCCGCCGTAATCAGGCCGGCGAACGTGACGATCGAACTCAGTTCGGTCGCGAAAGTGAATACCAGAATGATCGCAACCGCAACCCAAAGGACAATCCGGCGCAACAAAAGAAACTGATAACGCCGGCGGCTGTCTTGCACATAGCGGTCGATGGTTCTTCGCCAAACTTCGCCAATGCCGAAAACCACTCCAATCACAACGACCAGACCTCCGAGCCGCACCAACAGATTCTTGAGGTCTTCCAGATAATCACTTTTGATGGTCCCCAGCCAGGCGGTAAGGCTGCGCTTGTAAATATCAAGAAGAATGGCCTGCTTGCTCAAAGGCACGAGAGCCGCGGAGATCTGCCGGTACTCGGCCGTGAGTTGATCGAGTTTTTGCTTCTGCTGCGCGAGCGCAGCGGGATCGCTGGTGTCTGCTTGATGTTCGAGCTGATCGCCATTCTGAATCATGGTTTTGAGACTCGCGACCAGCGGAACGCGAAGTTGGCTGGCCGCCTGCGCAAGTTCGTCCGTCGAAGCGATCTCTCCCTTCAGCGTGGTTTCTTTGCGCGAAAGGTGGAAAAGATCAGCCGCGTAGCCCCAGATACCATTGGGTGCTGATTTCGGCGTCGCTGTTTTGGAAGGGGACTGCGCAGGACTGGCTGACGATGATTGGTTGTTAGCGTTCTTATTCGGGGGCTCGCTCACGTATGCCGGCACCGAGCGCGCCAGTTGATCAATCTCGGCTCGCAGCCCGACCGTGCCCAAACCGCTCATGTTGGCTTGTCCCACAAATTCGATCATGTTGTGAAGCACATCGCGCCGCGCTTGTGTCAATGCCAGTTCGCTATTCAATTCCGCAATCTGTGAATCCAAATCCTTGCGCTGTTTCGCGGTTGCGGTATCTTTTTTCTGCTCGAGTTGTGACAGCTCCGACTGGATCTGCTGGACCTGTTGATCCGCATTGGCAGCGCCCTGGACAAGACTCTGATACTGAGACAAATTCGTGTTCGCGGTTTGCGCCTGGTTCGGTTTTGCCTGAGCTGAGAGAACTTGCTCTTGTTGTCGGGCAAATTCAAACGTCAAGCGTGCCACTTCATCAGCCGTGCGACGATTGTTATCCGCGAAGGCCAAGTCGACGGGGTCGGTTGCGATTTGCTGCTCATTGGAAGCGGTCTGCCGGTACCAATCGATGGTTTTGGATAGGAACGCGATGACGTCCGACGAGCCCAAGGCAACAGGCGCACTCTGACCGAGCGTCGGAGCGATGAAACCCAGTATGCACAGACCCAAAGCGAGCGCGATCGTACAGCCGTAACATTTCATCAGCCGTCGAGACCGGGACTTTCCTTCTGAGTTAAAGAAGTGCGCCATTAGATTGTCATCTCGCTCGCACCCTGATGAATGATTTCATCCTTCGAGCGTTCAAGAGTTGGATGCATCGCGCGCGCTTGTGTTCACTCCCATTGCGCTTTATGCCGTTGCAACCACCAGCACGCAGGATTCCCCTGCTGCGGGAAAATTGAGCGAGCACAAGTCTTCTGCACGGTTCCCATTAAGTCGTATTCGACTTTGTTGCCCTTCAGCGGTGTAGCCAGAAACTGATTAACCTCGACCGTGCCGAATGCTGTCCCACGCGAAACACGAATGCGCAGTACCGCCCAGTCTCCTACATACAGCAATTCCGACAAGACCACGACTGCGATTGCAAACCAGCCCAGGCGCCGCGCCCAGACTCGTATCACGCCGGGTACTCCCGGCACGAATGGGCTCGGCACGAATGCGGAAGACACGCCTTGGCCGAAAATATCTTCATAAGGCCTCACCTTGCCGCCAGCTTCAGAAGTTTACATCCCGATAGAAAACGCAGTGGCTTTCCAAATACCAGGAAACCAGGAAGAGAACCAGCATGATGCTCGAAGCCCAGCAAAACAGTCGAACCGGAAGCGTGGCCAGCAGCTGAGTGCCGCGTGGCCCGTTTGTCGCGCGCTGGAAAACCAATCCGCTCATCAGCGACGTTCCCGCCGCCAGCATCAACAGAGTGAGACAGTCGTAAATCTTTTGGTGCATATCGTCGGTCGGAAGCAGAAAGGCATGAATGAACAGGGCGTACAAAGAGACGATACACAGTATGAAGGCCACCGGCTTGGCGAGCTCAATCAACACGCTCCAAACCTCGCACGACAAACCAGTCTACCGCCAATCGGGTTCCCTGACGAAGGCGAAGTTACGCTCTGATAATCTATTCAAGATACGATGCGGAGAGTTGGCCGAGTGGTTGATGGCACCGGTCTTGAAAACCTATGTACTGCCAACTTTGGCCCGGTGTAATTGATTGAAACACGAGGCGAAGGTCCCCTGAAACACTGGAAAAAATGGTCACTGTAGTAAAACTGTAGTAGTTCCGGA
>JBEKGG010000173.1:0-9336 GCA_050012915.1 Terriglobales bacterium
ACGTCGCGATGAGCCAGAACGAAGGCATGCGCCTGCTCGGCTGTCATGTTCATTAGTTTGCGGAGAACCAGTTGCATGTCCGCGGAAGACGGGTCGCGCATGACGATGGTGATCGCTTTTCCGTCCGGCCAATTCTGTTTATGCGCGGTGAAGATTTTCACCAACTCCGAAGCCGTGAGGTTCGAGACGGAATTCGCCTTGTCAGCAACGATGGCGAATTGCTTGGCTTGAGCGGCGCAAGGCACGATCGCAACCCACATCAGCAGCACGAAGACTCGTCGCCCGTTTATCACAATGGCGTGATTCTAGCCGGGGTGTTGTTACCGCGATAGGTAACCGAGGTAATGGGGATGGTCCTTTGTTGGGCGTGAACTGTTTTGGGAGGGAGTTACTGGCCGGCGCGCAGGGGCGAGATCAATAAGCGAGCGGTCGACTTTTTCTTGGTGTCGGATTTGTCGGGTTGATACACCAGGTCGAGCGAACCTTCCGCCGTCGGAGAAGCTTCTGCCAGCGTGGCCGCCAGACTGCGGAACGAGCGTCCCACATCTGCGGTGTCATGGAGGGCTACAGGCGAACCTTTATCAATGGCGGGAGCGATTGCCTGGTGGTTGTTGGGGATTTTCCAAAGCAGCTTGCAGCCGGTTGCGGCTTCGACGTCTTCATCCCCAAAACCAGGGATCTTTTTGAAACGGTTCAGCACCAGACGAACCCGGTCGCGTCCTCCGCCTTCTTCGAGGAAAGCACGCAAGCGGCCTGCGCTCCAGAGAGAAACCACATCGGACTGTGCAACTAACAGGACGGCGTTGGATAAATCACAGAGTAGCCGCGCCGTCTGATCGGTGCGGTTGGAACAGTCGACCACAACATAACGAAATTGCGAAACCAGCAAATCGAAAAGGCGCGCCAGTTCGGCTGCGGTCGGAGTCGAATGATGAGGCTCCTGCGGGCCAGCCAGCAGTTGCAAACCATTTTTGCAAGTGGTCATCAGGCCTTGCAACAAGGAAGTATCCATGCGATGCAGGTTCTGCAGAGCATCGGTCAGGCCAAACGTTGGGCGGGCGTTGAGATGAAGAGCCGCGTGGCCTAAAAGCGCAAAGTCGACGAGCAATACTCCGCCGTGCAATTCCTGAAGAGCGACTGCGGTATTCACGGCGACGGTGGTCGCGCCGGCTCCGCCTTTGGCGTTGGCGACAACGAATACCCGGGCGCGGCCTGAAGAGGTGCGGGCACGTCCCCGAGAAGTGGCGAAGCGCGTGAAGGCGTCGACCATGCTTTCCGGAGTCGCGTTGCGCTCCATGTATTCGCGAGCCCCGGCGCGCATGGCGGAAACGATGGTGCCGGGATCGGTCATGGGGCCCACCGCGAAGATGACAATCTCGCTGGTGTTGGAGTGGATCAACTCGATGGCGTTCATCGCCCGCTGCGGATCCTGCGGATCGATATCGACTAACACCACCTCGGCGCCCACATCCTGAATCTGGCGCAGGATGGCATCGGTCGGGCTGCCGGGAAACCCTACGTGGCCAAAGACATTGCGGCCCATTTGAGTGCTCTCCAGCCGCTGCTGGAGGACTGTGAGCCGTTCTTTGTCCTCGGTAAGGAGGGTGACCGCTATGCCATGCATGGCTGGAACCTTAATTATGTACCCGGCAGGTGCATGTTATGAAGAGATCAGAAGTCCGCCAAGTGACTATCGTAACGGAGTTTTGCACAGAAGTTCCCTTCAAGATGCCTTGCCAGTTTCCCCTAGAGCTTAAAGGACGACACAGCGGTGGAAATACCGCGGAGCGAGGGAGTGTCCCTAAGGCATTCTACGCAAAAGAGGGCGGATTGCAAAGCAAGCTGGAAGCCCGGTATAAGGTCCAACCTCCCGTTCGCTGCGACTTGACCTACCGCGACTGGCATGGCCGGAGATTCCACGGTAGGCTAACAGTTACCGTTTCTCGCCGGCCGAGAACCGGGTTGAATCGAGATATGGAGTGCCCTCATCCTAAGAATGAGTTGAAAGATTCGGCTTGAGCAATCCGCCCATCCCAGCAAGTTCTGAAGAGCAAGCCATGAACGCTTCTGCGAGGCGAGGAATCAGCCTGCCCGCGACCCTGCGAGCCCTGCGCCATCGCAACTTCCAGCTCTTTTTCAGCGGGCAACTCATTTCCCTGATCGGAACCTGGATGCAAAGCATGGCCCAGGCGTGGCTGGTCTATCGCCTGACCGGATCCTCGTTGCTGCTCGGCTCCGTAGGATTTGCCAGCCAGTTCCCGGTATTTCTGGTTGCCCCGCTGGGCGGCATCGTGGCGGATCGTTACAACCGCCAGCGAGTCGTAATTGGAACCCAAATCGCATCGATGATTTTAGCTTTGATGCTTGCGGTCCTGACTCTCACGCGGACGGTGCAGATATGGCAAATCTTTGTGCTGGCCGCGCTATTAGGAGTGGTGAACGCTTTCGACATTCCCGGACGCCAGGCGTTTCTCGTCGACATGGTCGGAAAAGAAGACTTGATGAATGCCATCGCTCTGAACTCGTCGATGTTCAACGGCGCGCGCATTATCGGTCCGGCGATTGCCGGAATTCTGGTAGCAAAGATTGGGGAAGGCTGGTGTTTCTTCGGCAATGGCATCAGCTACATTGCCGTCATCGTCGGGCTGATGATGATGCGAGTGCAGCGTCCCGCAAGGCGTGCGCCTGCGGCTTCGCCTTGGGCGCATACCATCGAAGGCTTTCGCTTTGTGCGGAACACGGCGCCGATGCGCGCCATCTTGCTGCTGTTGGGATTGGTGAGTCTGGTCGCGATGCCTTACACGATTCTCATGCCAATTTTCGCCGACAAGATTCTGCACGGGGGAGCGCGCGGCCTGGGAATTCTGATGGGCGCGACCGGCATCGGAGCTTTGCTGGGTGCGCTCACTCTGGCGTCGCGCACCGGGGTTCAGGGATTGGGACGATGGGTGGCTTTCTCGTGCGCAGGCTTCGGAGTTAGTTTGATTCTGTTTTCTCTGTCGCGAAATTTCTGGCTTTCGGCGGCGTTGTTGCTTCCCGTTGGCTTCGGCATGATGCTGCAAATGTCGTCGTCCAACACGTTGATCCAGGCGATGGTGCCGGATCATTTGCGCGGACGAGTGATGGCTGTGTACTCGATGATGTTTATGGGAATGGCTCCCCTCGGCGCGTTCTTCGGAGGAGCGTTGGCGGATCGTCTGGGTGCTCCGCTCACGGTTTCGATGGGCGCAGTCGCATGCATTGGCGGCGCGGCGTTGTTCGGATTGCAGTTGCCGAAGATTAGAGTCGAAGCTCGCCAGTTGATCGTGGCGCAAGGTATGACGGCGGGTTCCCCACCCGAAGAGATGACCGCGGGAGTGGTTGAAGATTAGACGGTCATGGCCGCTGTTCCCCTAAGTCGGCCGGGCGGGGGGATCCCGGCCGCGTGCTGAAGTGACAAATTGTTACTTGAGCAAGTTGTTACTTGAGAATGATCTCTTGCAACAGTTCGGAGCTGATTACTTCGCGGATCTCGGCTCGCTTGTCGGCTATTTCCTGGGCGGGTTTCTTGCCGCCGAGAATCTTATCGCGGGCCATTTCTCCTTTCGCGGCGAGGCCGTCCATAGCGGCGTGATTTTTGTATTCAACCGCCAGACAGATGTCCCAATCTTCGGGATTGCTCTTGGTTTCCTTGAGAAAGAGTTTGTAATCCATAATCGTCCCATCCTGTTTTTGCGCATCCAGAATTGGCTTCGAGGATTTGCGGAGGCTGGTGAGATAGGCATCCATTTGAGTCGGTTTCACCCGGATCAGGGAGACGCGCCAGACTGGGCCCTCGGTGTAATGTTCTTGCGCCAGAACGGCGGGGGCTAGCAACAACACGAATGCAGCGAGACGGCAGATCGTTTTCATAAGATCTCCTCAAAGTTAAATTTTGGGGGAAACGGCGAGAGCATCATACGCTTCGCCGGGAGGATTTTGTATGCGATCTGGAGGTAACGGAGCTTTGCTCGGCAAGACGGCCCATTCGGCTTCGCCCAGGGCAGGCTAAGGCGACTGTCCCCGCGTGTTCTAAGCCTTGACGCGCGCTACACGAACCAAAAGCTAACGGATAAGAGCTAATTGCTACTCTTACGGGGCTTCGATCAGTTCCATTTTCCCGTCGCGGGTGCGATGGAGGACCATCACTTTGCCTTTGGGATCGCGGAAGACGAATACGTCGCGATCGCGGAAGTGGGCCTCTTTAATCGCTTCTTCGAGGGTCATGGGACGCATGGCGACGGCGTCTTCGGATCGTACCAGGTGAACTTCGGTGGTGCGCGCGATTGCGGGAAACTTGTGCACGACTACGTCGACGGAGGTTTGTTCGGAGAAGCCGACGGCGACGCCCATAACCTCCGGGGAGCCTTCGCCATTCCACTTTCCGGAGCCCGACTTGCCTGAGGTCCCGACGATCTGATTTTTGGGGTTCGGACTCTTGTGGTTGTGGCGCTTCTTGGTTCGCCATCGGGTCTTGTATTTTACAGCTTGCTTTTCGAGATGTTCGAGAGCCTCACTGATCGCGGAAGGCATGTCGCCGGCCTGAGCCAGCCCAACCAGCGGACCATTGCGCGGGCTGATCGTGATCTCGGCTTTGTGGCGGCGCTTTTCGACGGCGAGAACGACCTTGGTCGGAAATTTATCACCAAGAATTTTGCGGATTTTAATTAGGCCGGATTCAACGTCTTTGCGGATGGCTGGAGTGACTTCGTAATGCCTGCCCGTGTATTCCCCATTCATGAGCGCCCCTCCTTGGGAGTTCTGCACTGCCTGGCACTGCAATATGGAAGCTTCGTCGCGCGCTTTATTGCCATCGCAAAGAACGCGATGGCGCGCGATGACTCGCCCAGATCCTTCGACTGCCAAGAGCAGCAGTCTCAGGATGACAAGCCCTCATTTCTTTACTCTGCGCTGGTGAGTGCTCGGGATGCGCATATCTTCCCGGTACTTCGCGACCGTTCGGCGAGTGACTTGGATGCCCTGCGACTGCAGAAGGCGGGTGATCTGCTCGTCGGTCAGCGGCCGGGCAGGATCTTCTTCTTCGATAAGCTTTTTCACCCGGCGCTTGAGGATGAGCAACGAAGTGTTGCCTCCTTGCGGACCGTTCACGCTTTCGCTGAAGAAGTACCGCAGCTCAAACACACCTTGCGGAGTGTGGACATATTTGCTGGACACGGCGCGGCTGACAGTGGAAGGATGCACGCCGATTTCTTCGGCCACCTCCTTGATCATCATGGGCTTCAACTCGTCAATGCCTTTTTCCAGGAAGTCCTGCTGGCGGGCGAGGATGCTGTAACAAACCTTCACGATCGTCTGTTTGCGCTGCTCGATGTTCTTGATCAGCTGAATGGCGCTCTTGTAGCGCTCTTTCACGTAGTTGCGCGTGTCCTTGTCGTTGGTCTCTTTGGTGAGCAGTCGCTTGTACGCGGGGTTCAGGCGCAGTTGGGGAACGTCTTCGTCGTTCATGACGACCAGCCACTCGTCTCCGTGTTTCACGAAAGCAACGTCGGGTTCGATGAGGCGGGGCTGGGTTTTGTTGTAACGCAGGCCGGGACGCGGATCGAGAGTGCGAATGTAATCGAGCGCCTGCTGCACGGTTTCTGCGGGACGTCCAAGGGCGCGGGCGATTTCTTTGAATTGCTTATTCTGCACGGCGCGCAAATGCTGATCGACAATGGCGACGGCGTCGGCGAGAGTCTGAGCCGTGGATTCGCCATTGCCATTCTTGTGCAGCTCGTGCTGTTGCTGGTGATAGCGCAGTTGATAGAGCAGGCACTCGCGGAGATCGCGGCAGGCGACTCCGGGGGGATCGAGTTGCCGGACGACTTCGATGGCTTCGTGGAGATCGGCGAGATTGAAGCTGGCGGGGAAGACGGGATGCGGAACCGGCGCGGGCCGAACTGCTTTTGCTTCCGGCGCGGGCGCGGGTGCGGCGGCGCTTGCGCTGAGATCTACACCGTGCGAAGCTTCGATCCAGTTCGATGTCTGAGCAGAATCGCTGGCCGGGTTGACCGAAGCTGGGTTGACCGAAGCTGGGTTCACCGAAGCTCGCTCGATCGGAAAATATTCGCTCGAAATAGATTCTGGTTCCGAGGAATCTAGTTCGGAAGGCGCCAGGTCGGACGCACTTTGCCCGGGCAGGTTTGGTTCCGAACTGATGCCGAGAGCGGCGGCTTCCTTGAAAACACTTTCGACCACGGCGGCATCGGATTCCGGCGGTGCCGGCGGGGCGACTCCCAGCAATTCTTCGTCGCTGGCGATCAGGTATCCATCCTCGTTGAGATTGCCGATGATCCGTTCGACGGCTTCCTGCACCTCGGAGCGCATGGAGATGGAGCCGAGTTGCCAGACGAGATGGTCGGTCAGGCTGCCGGGTTTCGAAAGGAAATTCTCGAACGAAGGGCGCTCGATGTCCTCCATTTCACGCGAGCTGCGATAGCCGGGATCGAGGTAGTCCTGAAAGAACGAGCCGAAATCGATTTCTTCGAATGGATCTTTCTTTTCGGCGTCGGCGGCGGCCGTGGGACTTTCTTCTACCGCGGCGCGCTCGCGGTCTTCTTGCCGGCGATCCACGTCATCAATCAGGGGAACTGATTCTTCCAGCTCTTCGAGGACTGGGTTCTCAACCATCTCAGCCGTGATCATGTCCCGCAGCTCAAGCTTGTTGAGCGCGAGAACGCTGACCATCTGGACAAGGCCCGGGGTCAGGATCTGTCTCTGCGAGACTTTGAGACTCAGTTTGTGTTGCAGTAAGACCATAAATTCCGTCGTTCGTCTTTCGTCGCTGGTCGTCGGTCAAAACTGTCGCATTTGCTGCGCCTACTCTAACTTGTCCAGCCGATCATCATGACTGTCGAGGCGGTGTTCGTGCATTTCCACAACCCGTAGCAGTCTCGCTGTGCCTTGAGCAACCTCGGTAACCAATGTGCCCAATTGTGCGATCTGTTTATCGTGCTTTCCAGTTTCGTGCGATAACAGCTCTAAATTGTGAGTCAAAGCTTCCAGCCGTTCGTCAATCGTCATGGCCGCAATCCTTCTTGGGTTCTTCCACAACCGTTCTGACGCAAATTCACACCAGCGAAAAACTCTGGCCCAGGTACACGCGCCTGACTTCGGGATCGCCGCCTAACTGTTCTGGCGTTCCCTGGCGGAAAATACGGCCATCATTAATTATGTATGCGCGGTCGGTGACCGATAGCGTTTCGCGCACGTTGTGATCGGTGATCAGCACGCCGATGCCGCTGGCTTTCAGATCACTGATAATCTTTTGCAGATCGAGCACGGCAATAGGATCGATGCCGGAAAAAGGCTCGTCCAGCAGAATGAATGTCGGATTGATGCACAAGGCGCGGGCAATCTCGACACGGCGACGTTCGCCTCCCGACAGCGCGTATCCGCGATTTTGGCGAATGTGCTCCAGCCCTAGTTGATCGATCAGCTTTTCCATTTTCTCGCGGCGTTCGTGCCAGGAGATGGACTGGGCTTCGAGGACGGCAAGGATGTTTTCCTCGACCGTGAGCTTGCGGAAAACTGACGCTTCTTGCGGAAGATAGCTGATGCCGTACTGTCGCGCCCTCAGATACATGGGGACGTCAGTAATATCGTCGTCGTCGATCAGGACTCGGCCGGTATCGGGTGGAACCAGGCCTACGATGGCGTAGAAGGTTGTGGTCTTGCCCGCGCCGTTAGGTCCAAGTAAACCAACAACTTCGCCCTGTTCGACACGAAGACTCACCCCGTTTACAACTCGGCGGCTGCGATAGGATTTGCCGATTTCGTCGGTGGCTAGTGTACGCATTTATCGTGCCACTCGCGTTTGGGTGACGGTGGGGGATGAATTGTTGCCTTCAACCAGCACCCTATCATCGCGTCTAAAGAAAGTCAACGAAACCCCGGTAATCTTGCCATGTTCGGCATCAAAAATGCTAGGCGGTCCGCCGGTCAGGACGAACTTGTCGTCTGAGGCCGTATAAACAAGGAGATCGCCGGTCGCCCGACGGTCGGGTTGGGTGATCACGACTTGCTCCTGGGCGACGATCTTGTCCAGTTTTCCTGCTCCGGTAAGAGATTCTTTGGCCGGGCCGCGAGCTTCAAGAAATGCGTCCATCTTTTTGGCAGTAATGGTGACATCGGCTTGCTTGGCAACGACATCACCTTCGAAGTGTGCCTTGCGCTCGTTGTCGGCGTAGGTGAGGTGCGTGGATGTAATGGCAATTAGTGTGGGTCTCTGGGAGTTGTCGTCCGGAGATCCGTCGGTTTTGGTTTTGTCCGCTTGACCTTTGTCTGCTTCGACCAGAACGGTCGAGACACTTTGAGGTGCGGCCGACCCGATCGCGGACGTTCCCCCGGCAACCATGGAACGATGGTCGCGGTCGAATTCGATCGACTGAGCTTGGATAATGTTTGCGTCCTGCCAGAGACGCGCATCTCCGGTGTAAAGAGCGACAGCTGAATCGCCGTGGACATTCATGGAGCGGGCGGTTACGTGGATGGGGCTGGAAGAAGATAGCAGCGCGCCGCCGGGCTGCGGCTTCAGATCGCTGTAGGTCGTTTTAACGTTGCCCTCGGCGAAAGCGTCGCCGGTGGCGCGATTGAGCCGCATAGAGTTTGCAGTCGTGGTCATGCCGCCGTCGGTCACCCGGGGAGAGCCAGTGAGAATCAAGATTTGATCGGCTGGAGTGTAGCGGGCATGGGTGCCCCATGCTTTACGTTCTCCGTCGACGTAGGCGACGTTTCCTTCCTGCACCAGCGATTGGATGCCGCTGCCGGGTTGAAAAGTCGCGTCAAGCATACGACTGGTGCTGATGCGATCAGCCTGGCCGGGATTTTGACTGACAATGCGCGCGTCGGGTGCGCCGTGGACTGCACTGAGCTGTCCCGCGTTGTCAAAGCGAGCGTCGAACTTTGCCGCCGTAACCAGAGTTTGTTGTCCCGCGCCAGTGGCAGGGCGGATGGCGATCTGGGCTGCGCCTGATGTTTCGGCGCGGTCAAGGTGGGTGGCCGTGTCTCCCCGAGACCGATTGGCAGCAAAAAAATCTATGGCTTGCGTCGTGAGTTCGAGATCCTGCGCGTTGCTCGCTGGGCTCTCCGGATTTTGGCGCTGCAGTAACTTAACGTGATCTTCGGCGTGTACTTTGGTCAGCAGATTTTTCTCCGAGAATTCGAGGACGACCCGGCCGGCTTTGCCATGCATGGGCCACCCTTGTGGAGACTGATCAGTGGAACCAACTGCATTGCTCGGTTCGGGCTCGCGGGGACGCCCGTCCTCCATAGGCGGCCGTGCGCTTGCGACTTGGGCTTGGACATCGCCAGAAAAAA
>JBEKGG010000174.1:0-9261 GCA_050012915.1 Terriglobales bacterium
TCTATGGATGGTGACATCGGCCCGTTACCTGCACTGTGCGACCTCGCAGAAAAATACGGCGCGATCATGATGGTCGACGATGCTCACGCCTCGGGCGTTCTGGGCCGCAACGGCCGCGGCACAATCGATCACTTTAAAATGCACGGTCGCGTGGATATTCAGGTTGGAACGCTCTCGAAAGCCATCGGCGCGCTGGGCGGATACGTTTGTGGCACTCGGGATCTGATCGATTTTCTGTATCATCGCGCCCGCCCATTTCTATTCTCGACTTCGCATCCGCCCTCGGTCGCGGCCACCTGCATCGCGGCTTTCGATGTCCTGGAAAACGAACCTGAGCGTATCGAGAAACTCTGGGAAAACACGCGCTTCTGGAAAAAAGAACTGGCTCTGCTAGGCTTCAATATCGGAGGCCAGACGACGCCGGCCAGCGAGACTCCGATTACCCCCATCATTATCGGCGACGGCAAACTTACCATGGACTTCTCCCGCGAGCTCTTTAAAGAAGGTGTTATGGGCACCGGCATCGCCTTCCCCACAGTTCCCGAAGGCAAAGCGCGAATCCGCACCATTGTGACGGCTACGCACACCAAAGAAGAACTGCAGCAGGCGCTGGAGGTGCTGGGGCGCGTCGGGAAAAGGATGGGGATTGTGAATTAGGTATGTGGAAAACAAGACTGTACCAGTTCTTGGTTAAGCTGGGTCTTCACAAGATTCTGTATTAGCGACGGGTACTTCCTGACTTGCAGGACACCTAGAGATAGGCCGACGGTAACTTTGGGGCCGTATTTCAAAGGAAGGCATTACGCAATGAAGACCGTGGGTTTGCCCGAGCAGCTCTGGTCCCAGAGAATTTTTAGCGCGCGGCCGCAGCTAATTCTCGCCGGATAACCTCTTTGTTGGTCTGGGGGAACCGGGCTTTGGCTTCAATCCCGAGCCGCCCGGCGTAGAAAAGCAATTTGTCCACACTCTTCTTGGCGACTTTACCGTTGAGCAATTCGCTCACCCGCGGCTGAGGTTCCGTCAGGATCACTTGCAGTTGCTTTTGCGAATACTTTCGCGCATGTTTGAGGATGGCCTGGTACAACTCCGCCTTGAACTTCAAGATTGTGGCCTGCTCGGGTGAAAATCCCAGGTCATCGAGGACATTGCCCCGCGTCACGTGAGTTGGCCTACTGGGTCTTGCCATCCTCGGAAAGTGTGGCATTTTTCGGATTTCCAAATATACAACTACGTGTATATTGGTCAGCCAATCTGTCGAGCTTTGCTGGGCCCGGACGGGTCAGCGCGCCCGTTCCCACGCGAGCACGAGAGCTTCAATCTGCCCGATAGACAATCCTCCCGCTCACGATCGTCGCTACAACTTTGCCTGTAAGTTGCCAGGCATCGAAGGGGGTGTTGTGCGATTTCGAGCGGGACTTCGCGGCTTCGAAGGTCCAGCGCTTCTTGGGATCAAAAATGGTCACATCGGCGGGATTGCCGCGTGCAAGAGTGCCACGACCTCTGAGGTCCACGACTCGAGCGGGGCCTGCGGTGAATAGTTCGACAATTCTTGCTAGTGGAATTCTCTGATCGCGATGCAGCCGGGTGATGGCGAGGCCTAGCGCGGTTTCGAGGCCGGTGATTCCGAACATGGCACGCTCGAACTCGATGATCTTTTCATGCGGCGCATGAGGTGCATGATCGGTCGCGATGGCATCAATGGTGCCATCGGCAAGCGCAACGAGAATGGCTTCACGATCGGCGCTTGATCGCAGAGGAGGATTCATTTTGAAGTTGGAGTTGTAGTCGCCAACATCGACGTCGGTGAGGCTGAAATGATGCGGGGTAACTTCACAAGTGATGCGAGCTTTGCCGCGCTTACCGCGGCGGACCGCCTTGAGCGCGTCAGCGGTTGAAAGGTGAGCCACGTGCAAACGCGCTCCGGTGAATTGCTGGGCTAGTTGCACGTCGCGCTCGACTACGGACGCTTCCGCGGCCGTACTCATCCCACGCAAGCCGAGACGAAACGAGGTTGGTCCCTCGTTCATCGAACAATTCTCGGTCATGCGTGTGTCTTCTGCGTGCTGAATCACGGGCAGGTTGATTCCCGACGCGGCTCGCAGCGTATCGCGCATGACGATGTCGTTAAGGATCGGCCGACCGTCGTCGCTCACTGCGACCGCGCCAGCGCGTTGCAACGCGCCGAAATCGGTAAGCACAGCGCCCTTGCTGGCGTGGGTCGCGGCGGCGATGGGGAAAACGTTGACCACGGCTGCACGCTCGGGCTGCTGAATCCATGCGACCCACTCGGGCGAATCGACCACCGGAGCCGTGTTTGGCATGCAACACACCGAGGTAAATCCGCCTGCAGCCGCAGCTGCGGTGCCGGTCGCAATGCTCTCTTTGTAGCTCTGGCCGGGTTCGCGGAGGTGCACGTGGAGATCGATAAAACCAGGGGCGACGATCAGGCCGCGGGCGTCGAAGGTTGCATCGGCACCGCTGCGAATCTTGTTTGGGGCCGCGACCTCGGCGACGTGGCCATCGCGCAGCAACACGTCCATGAGAGCATCCAGCTTTGCGGCTGGGTCGATGACGCGGCCGCCTTTGATCAAGAGAGAACCCGGTTTTGATTTATCGCGCGGCATTCGTCGTTTCTTGTTTCCCAGGACTAAAAGGCTATTCTTTCGCCCCGCCGGGGCTTGTCCGTTTCCCCACTCTTCCCACGGCTTACGCCGTGGGCTGCATTCTATCGCCGCCTCGCGGCTGAAGCCTGAGGCCCGACGCCCTAGCTCGCCTTGCCCACCGCCTTGGCTAAGATCGCCATTCGCACCGGCACTCCGTTATGCACCTCTTCGACGATGACCGACTGCGGGCAATCGGCGACTTCCCATGTAAGTTCAAGTCCCCGAATGATTGGCCCAGGGTGCATGAGAATCGCATCGCGCTTCGCCATTTTCAGGCGGGCCACGGTCATCTGGTATCTGGAAATGTAGTCCTGCACTCGCAGTTTCGTTCCCGCCAGGCGTTCCTTTTGCACCCGCAAAACCATTACCGCGTCCGCGCCACGAACGGCTTCTTCCACGGTGCGGGTGATGTGCAATCCCGGCGCGAGGCTGGTTGCGACTTCGGGTAAGAACTCGAACGGACCACACAGGGTAATGCGCGCGCCAAATTTACTGAGCAAGTGAATTGCAGATCGGGCCACACGGCTGTGATAGATATCGCCGATAATGGCAATCTGCAGCCCCTTTAGAGTTTTCTTGTGGCGCAGGATGGTGTAGGCGTCGAGCAGCGCCTGCGTAGGATGCTCATGCATTCCGTCCCCGGCGTTGACGACTGGAACATCCAGATGGGTCGCCATCAGCAGCGGCGCGCCCGCGTTTGGGTGACGAATCACGAGGACATCTGCGCCCACGGCCTGCAGCGTGTATCCCGTGTCCAGCAGGGACTCACCCTTTTCAATGCTCGACCCGCTTGAGAGCACCAGCGTGGTCATGGCGCCCATTGATTTGGCGGCAATTTCGAATGAGCTGCGGGTGCGCGTGGAAGCTTCGTAGAAGAGAAGCAGCACACGCTTGCCCCGGAGCAAAGGCCGTGGCTTTAACGGATTCATCCGTCGCGCCAGCGTGAGCAGGCTCAGAATCTCCCTTGCTTCGAGATGTTCAATATCCAGCAGGGAACCGCGTGCGGGCTTGTTCATGCTTATTTGAGAACCTTACGGGCGCGAGGCCTTGAAACTTCCGCCAATCCTGCCGAGCTTCGCTGGGCCGCCCGGACGAGGGCGTCCGAGCCTACGCGTTCTTCTCAACCACAAGAACTTTTTCTGCATTATCGATTTCGCGCAGTTGGACTTCAACGATTTCGTCGCGCGTGGTTTGTACTTTGCGGCCCACGAAGCTGGCTTCAATGGGAAGCTCGCGATGGCCGCGATCGATCAGCACACAGAGCTGTACCTGTTTCGGACGTCCCTGCTTGAATAGAGCGTCCATGGCGGCGCGCACGGTGCGTCCGGTGTAGAGAACGTCATCCACTAACACGACATTCTTGCCGGTAATGGGGAACTCCATTTCCGTTTTCTGCACCACCGGCGCCAACCCCACAGTCGAGAGGTCGTCACGATACAAAGTAATGTCGAGTGTGCCCACGGGCACCTGAGTTTTTTCGATTCTCCCGATCATTTGCCCCAGCCTTTGGGCCAGGAACACTCCGCGCCGGCGTATGCCAACCAGGCCAAGATCGCTGGCACCGCTATTTTTCTCAATGATTTCATGCACCAGCCGCACCAAAGTGCGTTCGATTTCCGACGCGGACATTAATTGGGCCTTCTCGCGCAGGTTCGGTTGGCGGGTTGCCGTTCGTGGAGACATGAACGCTGCATCATACGCGCGCAGGGCAGGCTGGAGCAAGGTGGGCGCATGTGCGTGGGTTAGCACACCATATGACTGCTTTGCCGACGTCGAAGGAGGGAGATCATGAAGTGATGTTGCGGCAGATTTTTGTTTGCGGGCGGCATGTGCAAGAGTTTTCATCCTGCGGCGGTCCTTATCGGCCAATCATCTACCCTGTCGAGACTCTGATTCCTTCGCGCGGTACGCCGAAAGCCGCGATCGGAGCGGACGGGGGCGTCCTTTATTCTTGACAGACAAGCCCCCGTGAGGCACAGTTACGTCACTTGGGCCCTGGGGCCGATCTCCTTCGGCCCGCGAAGGCGCTTTCACAAGACACAGCCGACTATCCGGGGGTGGTTATGAGACTCATTATTGCGGTTTCCGCACTGCTGGTTTCAATCGGTGCGACAATTGCAGGCGCTCAGGTTCCACGACAGCACGGCAGTTCTCTGAACGTAGTCGTGATCTTTCAGGAAAATCGTACGCCCGACAATCTATTTGGAAGCAACCCGACCTTCCTGCCGGGCGTAGACATCGCCACGAGCGGAGAAAACTCCAAGGGCCAAACAATTCCGTTGACAGCCGTGCCGCTGGCGAACGATTACGACCTCAGTCACGCCCACTCGGCGTTCGTGGCGATGTATGACAATGGGGCCATGGACGGTGCCAACAAAGTCGCAGTGACCTGCGCCAAGGGCGCAACCGGTTGTCCACCTGCCGATCCCCAGTTCAAGTATGTCGATAATTCGACCGGGATCCTGGATCCCTACTTCCAACTGGCGGAACAGTACACTTTCGGTGATCGCATGTTCCAGACCAACCAAGGCCCCAGCTTTCCCGCGCACCAGTTCATCATTTCCGGGACTTCGGCGCCAAGCGAGTACAGCGACTTGTTCGCTGCCGAGAATCCGAGCGGAGTTACGAACGCTGGTAATAACACCGGGTGCGCTGCCCCCGCGGCCGAAACCGTCAGTATGATCGATCCTAGCGGCAGCGAGGCGCAGAAGATGTATCCGTGTTTCGACCATCTGACGCTGGCGGACCTGCTCGACTACAGGGGAGTCAGTTGGCGATATTACGCGCCATCAGCCGGGTCTATCTGGACTGGACCAAATGCCATCTACCATTTGCGTTACGGCTCGGACTGGAACAACGATGTCGTTCTAAACCCTGCCCAGGTGTTAACCGATATCTCCAACGGTCAACTCGCTAACGTGAGCTGGATCATTCCGACTGGGCAAGAATCGGACCATGCCAACGACAACAAAGGGTTGGGGCCGTCCTGGGTTGCGTCGATCGTCAATGCGATCGGTCAAAGTCAATATTGGCAAAATACGGTCATCCTGATTACGTGGGATGACTGGGGAGGGTGGTACGACCATGTTGCGCCGAGCATTTACAACTCATATGAATACGGTTTTCGGGTTCCGTTGATTGTGGTCTCCCCCTTCGCTAAGCAGGGCTACGTTTCTCACGTGACCCATGATTTCGGCAGCATTCTGCATTTCATTGAAGAGGTTTACAATTTACCTTCACTGGGATATGCGGATTCCCGGGCTGACGACCTCTCGGATTGCTTCGATTTCCATCGGCACAATCGGTTCCAAAAGATTGCAGCCCCGCACGACGCTAAATTTTTTATCGACGACAAGACCCCGCCGACTGACCCAGACGACGATTAACGGTGGTCGACAAGGCTGGACCAGTCGTCAGCACTTAACTGTAAAACGCACGAAGGCATATCGCCCTGCTAGGATATGCCTCGTGTCTTCGCTGCTTGATGTTCGGAGTCTCACCGTCGAGTTTCCTGCCTCGGGTTCGACGTCTTCGCAGTCCTTCGTTGCCGTACAGAGCCTCAATTTGAGCATCGCTCCACGCGAAGTTCTCGGCCTCGTCGGCGAATCCGGTTCGGGAAAGTCCGTAACCTCGCTGGCCTTGATGCGACTCCTTCCGCCGCAGGCGCGAGTCGGCGGCGAACTCCTGCTGGCGAATGGAAGCGGTTCCGCATACGATTTGCTGCGGCTTCCCGACGAAGAGATGCGGGACTTGCGCGGATCCCGGATGGCTATGATTTTTCAGGAGCCCATGACCGCCTTGAATCCGGTGATGCGAGTCGGCGAGCAGATTGCGGAGGCAGTCTCGGTGCACACTCAGGTTACGAAAAAGGAAGCATGGGATCGAGCCGTCTCGGTGATGCAGGATGTGGCGATTCCGGACGCAGCGCTTCGCGCCCGCGATTACCCTTATCAACTCTCCGGAGGTATGCGGCAGCGGGTCATGATTGCCATGGCGGTGGTGAATCATCCAGCGTTGCTGATTGCCGATGAACCCACTACCGCTCTCGACGTGACGGTGCAAGCGCAGATCCTTGAACTGCTCGCCCAATTGCGATCCAAGTTTGGCCTGACCATGCTCTTCATTTCGCACGATCTGGCAGTGGTCTCCGAAGTGGCCGACCGCATCGCGGTAATGTATGCCGGGAACCTTGTAGAACTGGGATCGAAACATGACATTTTTCATGCTCCAGCGCATCCCTATACGCGCGGACTTTTGAATGCGGTACCCACGTTGAAAACCGACCGTACGCGTCCGCTCGCAACCATCGAAGGCACAGTGCCACCGATGTACGCGGTCCCTCCTGGATGTCCATTTGAACCTCGTTGCGACTTTCGGATAGCAGAATGCGCGCGCACTCTGCCGCCTCTGATCGAGGTGACCCCAGGCCACTGGGCGCGCTGCCCGGTGGTGAATCAAGTGTAGAAGGAGCGATACGCCAGTCCACTTTGGGAGCCAGGATTGTCCCAAATCAAAGTGGCGGACACGAGTGTCCGCCCCACACGCTCCTTTTGGGTCTATAATCGCCATTTTGCCCGGTGACCAGTGCGCGTA
The DNA here is from genome assembly GCA_050012915.1 of Terriglobales bacterium. Lineage (GTDB taxonomy): Bacteria > Acidobacteriota > Terriglobia > Terriglobales > Acidobacteriaceae > JABDBE01. Next base: position 7,257 of record JBEKGG010000174.1, read on the forward strand.
CTTCTGTTAAGCGATATTCACAGCAATCTCGAAGCTCTTGATGCCTGCCTCGCGGCTGCGCCCGCGTACGACGTGGTCTTTAACCTGGGCGATATCGTCGGCTACGGGGCAAGTCCCAATGAAGTCATTGAACGCTCGCGCCGGCTGGGAAAGTTCTTTGTCCGTGGAAATCACGACAAGGCGGTGTGCGGCTTGGTCGACATTGCTGATTTCAATCCCGTTGCCGCTCTGGCTTCCCAATGGACCCATGATCAACTCACCTGGGAAAATCTGGAATGGCTTCGTTCGTTGCCGCAGGGACCGGTGCGGATCGAAGGACTCCCGGATGTCCAATTTGTGCACGGATCTCCGGTCAACGAAGACGAATATGTGGTAACCGTGGGGGACGCTGTAGAACCGTTGATGGCGGCTCCGGCGGTCGTCACGTTCTTCGGGCACACTCACCTGCAGGGAAGCTTTATGTTGAACGGCGATCACATTAACTCCGTCCATCCTGCGTATAGGACCGTCGGGCAAATCGAGACCTCCGAATTCCCGCTCAAGAAGAACCTGCCTTATCTGGTCAATCCCGGTTCAGTCGGACAACCTCGCGATGGCGATTGGCGGGCAGGCTTCGCTCTTTACGACTCCGACGCCCGAATCGTCGAGTTCTACCGCGTACCCTACAATCTGAAAAGCGCGCAGGATCGTATTCTCGCCGCAGACCTGCCACAGCGTTTAGCTACCCGGTTGGCTGCGGGAAGATAACTGCCGCGGAGGTGAGATGCAACGACGATCGTTCCTTAAAGGTGGCGGAGCGCTCATCGTTCTAGTCGTGGGTGCGGGAGTGTGGCGCGCCTATGACGAGGGCGTTTTCAGCGTTGGCGAAGGTCCAGCCTACCAGCCTTGGAAGGACTGGCAGGACGAGAAGGATGGGCCACTCGCGCTGGTGCGCGCCGCGATTCTCGCTGCCAGTCCGCACAACACCCAGCCTTGGCTGTTCAAGGTCACAAACAAGCAAATCGAATTGTATGCGGACGCCGGCCGATATCCGGGTGCGCTTGATCCTTACTTGAGAGAACAGCACATCGGTTTGGGCTGCGCGCTGGAGAATCTCATGCTGGCTGCAGCCGCGAACGGTTATAACGCCGTAGCCACGCTGGTCCCAGGAAAACTACAGGCAGTTCCGTCGAGCCCCCATCCGGAACTTGTGGCCCAGGTTGAGCTTTCGCCCGGCATCCATCAGACCAGCGAACTTTACGACGCGATTCCTCATCGCCACACCAACCGCTCTCCGTATGACGTGCTGAAGCCCGTTCCGGCCGACGTGACAGATGCGCTCACTGGTTTGACTCACGAAGAACCAGAAGTAAAGATTTTTTTGTTCGACTTGGAGTCAGACCGAAACCGGATCGTCGAAATAGTTGCTAAAGCCAATAAAGAGGTATACGCGGACCCGGATGTCGAGAACGGGAGCCAGCGGTGGATCCGATGGGATTGGAGCGACGTTCAGAAATATCGCGACGGCCTCACCATTGACGCATTCGGCCTGCCGCCACTGACCGCCGCGTTTGTCAAGACTGCCCCGAAACGACTATTGAGAGAGTTCGCTCCGCGTGGCAAAGGAGATCCTTATGCGGATCTGCTGAGAGCGACGCCCGTTTTCGGCCTCATCGCCGTGCGCGATCGTTACGACCAAGAACAGTGCCTTCGCGCGGGCCGGATCTGGCAGCGAGCGCATTTGTTGCTGACCAGCCGCGGAGTCGCAGGTCGGCCGATCAACGAAGCCGTTGAACTCATCGATCATGAGCGGTTGCGAAACCAGGAACCACTATCTTCGGCTCAGTTGGCCGAACTTACGCATGATGCCACATGGCAGCCGACCTTCATGTTCCGTGTTGGCTATCCGATTCGCCCAGCGTTGGCCAGCCCCAGACGTCCTATTGAAGACGTAATTATTTGACAGCCTGCTGGTGAAGTAGTCATATCATCAATCGCCGTCTGCATGTGGGTTCGGTTTATTCTG
>JBEKGG010000175.1:0-9199 GCA_050012915.1 Terriglobales bacterium
CTCCGTGATATGAATTAGTCTGCAAAATTCCCCAGTGTTTCTTCGGGAAGCTGATTGGGCGACTTGTGATGTTTGCGGGCCCAACGAAGTCTCATGCGATCCATATAAAGATAGACGACGGGAGTGGTGTAGAGCGTCAACATCTGGCTCACGATAAGGCCACCGATGATGGTGATACCTAGTGGACGCCGCAATTCCGAACCAGTGCCGGTACCCAAAGCGAGGGGGAGGGCGCCGCATATGGCGGCCATGGTGGTCATCAAAATAGGGCGGAAGCGCAGCAAGCAGGCTTGATAGATGGCGTCTTCCGGAGATTTTTTTTCCAGGCGCTCGGCGGCGAGAGCGAAGTCGATCATTAGAATCCCGTTCTTCTTGACGATACCGATCAGCAGGATGACACCAATTATTGCGATGACGCTTAGGTCGATTTTAAAGATTAGCAGCGCCAGTACCGCGCCTACCCCCGCCGAGGGCAGAGTGGAGAGAATGGTGATGGGGTGAACATAGCTCTCATAAAGAATGCCCAGCACGATGTAAACGGCCATTAGCGCAGTGATGATGAGAAGCGGCTGGGTAGACAGAGAGGCTTGGAATGCTTGCAAAGTGCCGGAGAACATTCCATGGATGGTGCTGGGCATTCCGATTTTTTGTTCCATATCGGTGATGGCTTTAGCGGCGTCGCTAAGGGAAACACCGGGTGCGAGGTTGAACGAGACCGTGACGGAGGGGAATTGGCCTTGATGGTTGACGGCAAGGGCGGCAGTCCGCGTCTCGGCGTGTGCAATTGCGTTGATGGGAATTTCTTTCCCCTGCGAAGCCTCCACGTAGACATTTTTCAGGGCGTCTGGACTTTGCCAGAACTGAGGCGCCACCTCCATGACGACGTGATATTGATTCAGAGATGTGTACATCGTAGAGACCTGGGCCTGGCCGAAAGCTTCGTACAAAGTATTGTCAATCTGCTTGGGGGTTATGCCGAGCCTGGAGGCCGTTTCGCGGTCGTAGACTAACTCGGTTTCAAGGCCGCTGTTCTGTTGGTCGGTGTTGACGTCCGTTAACATGTGCTGCTGACGCATCTGGGTGAGAAGGGTGGGACCCCAGGTGACGAGATCGTCCAAGTTGTCGCTCTGAATGGTGTATTGATATTGCGCACTGCTCTGGCGACCGCCTATGCGGAGATCCTGACCGGCTTGGAGAAACGCGGTAGCGCCCGGTACGGAAGTAAGTTTTGGGCGCAGGCGATTGATGACATCGCTGGCAGAAATTTTGCGTTCGTTAAGGGGCTTCAAGGCCAGGTAAATAAAGCCGGTATTCACGGCGCCGGCGCCTCCGCTGAAGGCCATGGCGTTTTGAACGGCGGGATCTTTTCCCACGATATCGACAAACTGCTTGGTGATGGCCTGCATGGCTTGAAACGAAATATCCTGCTCGGCCTGGATGCCGCCAAAAACCGTTCCGTTATCCTGTTGCGGGAAAAAGCCCTTGGGGACGACGATAAAAAGATAAACGTTCAGGCCGATGGTGAGCAGCAAGACAGTCAGAGTGAGACCGGAATGGTTGAGCACCCAGCTTAAAGATTTTTCATATATCGCGAGCACGCGATTAAAGCCACGCTCACTAGCTTGAAACAATTTGTTGTGGGCGGATTCATCCATATGTTTCAAAAGCCGGGAGCACATCATGGGAGTGGTAGTTAACGAAATGACGAGCGAGATGATGATGGCGACGGATAGAGTGACGGCAAATTCGCGGAACAAGCGGCCCACGATGCCGCTCATCATCAGAATGGGAATAAATACGGCGACCAGGGAAATACTGATGGAAAGGACGGTGAAGCCGATTTCACTGGCACCTTTGAGGGCGGCATCCATCGGAGAGTAGCCCTGTTCGAGATAACGCGAGATGTTTTCAATGACGACGATGGCGTCGTCCACAACGAAACCGGTGGCGATGGTGAGGGCCATCATGGATAAGTTGTCAATGCTATAGCGGCATAGATACATGATAGCGAAAGTGCCAATCAACGAGACTGGAACGGCGACGCTGGGAATAAGAGTGGCGCGCACGTTGCGCAAAAAAAGGAAGACCACCAAGATTACGAGAGCGACGGAGATGGCCAGGGTGCGTTCCACGTCGCTGACGGAAGCGCGGATGGTGGTGGTACGGTCGAGCATGATAGTGAAATCCATGGCGGACGGAATGGAGGCCTTCAGAGCGGGAATCGAGTCGCGGATGCGATCGACGGTGTCGATGATGTTGGCACCGGGCTGCCTGAAGATAATCAACAAGACGCCGGCTTTCCCATTCACAAACCCGGTGGTGCGAAGGTTTTCGACAGAGTCCTGAACGTCAGCAAAATCGGAAAGTTTTACGGCGGCGCCGTTGTGATATCCGACTACAAGATCTTTATAGTATTGGGCCTTGAGGAGCTGGTCGTTGGTGGTGATGTCGGCGGTTCCGCGATCGTCGGATATCTGTCCCTTGGGCGTGTTCGCATTTTGCGTGCTCAACATAGAGGCGACATCCTGAAGCCCGAGGCCGTAATTATTTAGTTGAGTGGGATTAATTTCCACGCGGACTGCGGGCAGCGAGCTGCCGCCGACACTGACTTGTCCGACACCTTGGATCTGAGAAAGCCGCTGCGAAATGATGGTGGAGGCTGCGTCGTACATCGCGCCGCGGTCGTAAACGTCAGAAGTGAGCGCCAGAATCATGATAGGAGCGTCCGCGGGATTTACCTTCCTGTAGGTAGGATTGGCGGGCAAATTGGCAGGCAGATAGCTGCGTGCGGCGTTGATGGAAGCCTGTACGTCACGTGCGGCCCCGTTGATATCGCGATTCAAATCGAATTGAAGCGTGATGCTGGTGGAACCGAGGCTGCTGGACGAAGTCATTTCCGTGACGCCGGCGATGCGACCGAACTGGCGTTCGAGCGGAGTGGCCACGGATGAGGCCATGATCTCAGGACTGGCACCGGGCAAACTGGCGGCTACGGAAATGGTAGGGAAGTCCACCTGCGGGAGGGCCGAAACGGGCAACTCCTTGAACGCCACGGCGCCGGCGAGAGCCATAGCAACGGTGAGGAGCGCGGTAGCGACGGGGCGTCGTATGAATGGAGTGGATAAGCTCATAGCTAGTCCGCTGGAACCGACTCCGGAGCGCCGCTTCCGGAACGATGTGCACGCCAATTAGCGGCTTTTTTGGCGAGGCGGTCGAAGTAGATATAAATCACGGGCGTGGTGTAGAGCGTAAGAACTTGGCTAAGCAACAGGCCGCCGACCATCGAGATTCCGAGCGGACGACGCAGTTCGGAGCCGATCCCTGTACCGAGCGCGAGCGGCAGGCCACCGAGCAGCGCGGCCATGGTGGTCATCATGATCGGCCGAAAGCGGAGCAAGCAAGCTTCGAAGATGGCTTCCTCTGAACTTTTGCCTTCCTTGCGCTCCGCTTCCAAAGCGAAGTCGATCATCATAATGCCGTTCTTCTTAACGATTCCAATGAGCAGGATGATACCTATTAGCGCGACGACGCTGAGTTCAGAGCCACAAATCAAGAGAGCCAGAATCGCGCCAACTCCGGCGGAAGGCAGCGTGGAAAGAATGGTGAGGGGATGGATGTAACTTTCGTACAGAATGCCGAGCACGATGTAAACGGTGACCAGCGCCGCGAGAATTAAGATGGGCTCATTGCTCAGAGAAGCCTGGAAAGATGCAGCGCTACCCTGGAAGGCCGCCTGGATGCTTAGGGGCATTCCAATATCTTTTTGGGCTTTCTCGATTGCTTCGGTGGCTTCACCCAAGGAAGCGTTCGGCGCCAAATTAAATGAGAGCGTAACGACCGGGAATTGACCCTGATGATTCACTGACAGCGCCGCAGTTCTGGATTCAAAGTGAGTGAATGCGCTTAGAGGGACAGCAGCTCCGTTAGCGCTGGAAACAGCAGTTGGATTCGCGGAGCCCGAACTTGGCAATGCCGAAGATGAAGCGGATGGGCTCGGAGAGGAGTTGGCTGCTCCTCCTGAAGCTGATGTGGATGTGACGACTCCGCTTGATGCGGAGCTTGTACTGGAAGAACCAGTGGTGGTTGCCGAAGGAGCGATGGCCGATCGAACGTAGATGTCCTGGAGCTTGTTGGGATTTTTCTGAAACTCGGGCATGGTTTCGATGACGACGTGATACTGGTTCAATTGCGTGTACAAGGTGTCGACTTGACGTTGACCAAACCCGTCGTAAAGAGTCTGGTCGATCATATTGGGTGTGATGCCCATGCGGGAAGCAGTCACGCGATCGATTACCAGGGAGGCCGCTAATCCCTGGGTTTGCTGATCGGTGGCGACGTCGGTCAACGCAGGGATTTGTTTGAGCTTGTCGACGAGCTTGGCGGTCCACAGATTCAGCTCGTTAATGTCGGGATCTTCCAACGTGTATTGGTACTGCGTGCGGCTTACGCGGTCTTCTACGGTGATGTCCTGAACGGGCTGCATGTAAAGCGTGATGCCTTCAATCTTTTCGAGATTGGGCTGCAGGCGGCGGATCACGTCGGACGCGTTTATTTTGCGCTCATCGAGAGGTTTCAGATTGATGAGCATGCGGCCGCTATTGAGCGTGGGATTCGTGCCGTCGATGCCGATGAAAGAGGAAAGACTGTCGACTGCCGGGTCCTTCAGAATCACCTCGGTAAGCTGCTGCTGTTTCTCGGCCATGGCGGGAAAGGATATTGATTGGGAGGCTTCCGAGATGCCTTGGATAATTCCGGTGTCCTGCACCGGGAAAAACCCTTTGGGCACGATGATGTATAAGATGACGGTGAGGACCAGGGTGGCCACGGCGACAAAGAGAGTGGCGGTCTGATGCTTCAGGACCCAGCGGAGCGTTCGTCCATAAAAGGCGATGACGGACTCGAAGGCGTGCTCGGATACTTGGTAGAAACGGCCCCGTTGCGATTCGGGCTTATGTTTCAGCAGCTTGGCGCACATCATGGGAGTGAGCGTCAAGGAAACGACCGCGGAAACAAGAATGGTTACGCTGAGCGTGACAGCGAATTCGCGAAAGAGCCGGCCGACAATGTCACCCATGAAAAGAAGTGGAATGAGCACGGCGATGAGAGAGATCGTCAGCGAAACGATAGTGAAGCCGATCTGCTCCGCGCCTTTCAAGGCGGCCTGCAGAGGAGGATCGCCTTCTTCGATGAAGCGAACGATGTTTTCGATCATTACGATCGCGTCGTCCACCACGAAGCCGGTGGAAATAGTTAAGGCCATCAAAGTTAAATTGTTCAGGCTGTAGCCGGCCAAATACATCACGCCGAAAGTGCCTATAAGCGAGAGGGGTACGGCCACGCTGGGAATGATGGTGGCGGAAAGATTGCGCAGAAAGAGGAAGATGACCATCACGACCAGAACAACAGTGAGCCCCAATTCGAATTCGACATCCTTCACGGAAGCGCGGATGGTGGTGGTGCGGTCAGTGAGGACGGTGACGTCAACCGATGCGGGCAGATTGCTTTTCAAAAGTGGGAGCAGCTTTTGGATGCGATCGACGACTTGAATGATATTGGCAGCGGGTTGGCGCTGGATGTTCATGATCACCGCGGGAGTGGTGTTCATCCAGGCGGCTTGCTTGGTGTTCTCAACGTCGTCAATGACGTGCGCTACGTCTGAAAGCAGAACAGGGCTTTTGTTGTGATAGGCCACGACGATGTTCTGAAAGTCTTTGCTGGTTAAGAGCTGATCGTTGGCGTCGATTTGGTAATCCTGGTGCGGGCCGTCGAAGTTGCCTTTGGCGAGGTCGAGGCTGGTATTTTGAACGGCCGTCCGCACGTCTTCCATATTGATGCCGTAAGAAGAGAGCGCTGTAGGATTCAACTGGATGCGCACCGCCGGCTTCTGTCCGCCGCTGATGCTAACGAGACCAACGCCCGTTACTTGCGCGATTTTTTCCGCCAGGCGGGTGTCTGCCAGGTCTTCCACTTGCGAAAGGGGAATGGTGGAAGAGGTTAAGGCTAGCGTGAGAATGGGAGCGTCGGCCGGATTCGTTTTACTGTAAACCGGAGGGACCGGAAGGTCGGCAGGCAAATAGGACTGAGCGGCGTTAATAGAGGCTTGAACTTCTTGCTCGGCGACGTCGATATTCAGGTCGAGAGAAAACTGCAAGACGATTACTGAACTCCCGTCGGAACTGGTGGAGGTCATCTGGTTGAGACCAGGAACCTGGCCAAATTGACGCTCCAAGGGGGCGGTAACGGCCGAAGCCATAACGTCGGGACTGGCTCCGGGATAAAACGTGACGACCTGAATGATCGGATAATCGACTTCAGGGAGAGCGGAAACCGGAAGCTGTATGTAGGACACGATCCCAGCGAGAAGAATGGCGGCCATCAGCAGCGAAGTGGCTACCGGTCGAAGAATAAATGGACGAGACGGGCTCACGGATGAGTCCCTCCGCCGGTGTTGCTATTTGTGTTCGGTGTTGGAGTCGCGTTGCCATTTTTATTTGCGCCGTTACTGTTTGTGGTGCTGCTGTTAGAGCTTGTTCCGTTGCTGCCGCCGTTTGCGGGGCTGGAGTTAGCGTTCGTTCCGTTGGTGGAGCCGTTTGCGCCGCCCGGGGGTTTGTTGTTGACGGTGACTTTGCCGCCGTTCTGCAACTTATCGAAGCCATTCACCGCCACCACTTCGCCGGGGTTTACGCCTTGGACGGCTATGGTGTTGGCGTCGGTGGTGCCGACGGTGACGTTACGCAGATTCGCTGTGTTGTCTGAACTGATGACGTAAATGAAAGTACCTTGCGCGTTGCGCTGGATGGCCGCGGTGGGAAGCAGAGTGACTCCGCGCTGAGTGTCCACGAGGAGGCGGGCGTTCACGAACTGATTGGGGAAGAGTTCCGTATCGTGATTGTCAAAAATGGCCTTGAGCTTTACTGTGCCGGTGGTCTGATCGATCTGATTGTCGAGAGTTAGAAGAGAACCGGAAGCGAGTTTTGTAGATTGATCGCGCGCGAAGGCGTCCACTGGCAATTTTTGGTTACCGCGCAGTTGTTTTTGAATCTGCGGCAGATAATCTTCGGCGACGCTGAAGATCACAGTGATGGGCTGAAGTTGGGTGATTACCACCAGCGGAGTGGTGCTGCCTGAAGTGACAATGTTGCCGGGATCGACCAAGCGCAGTCCGACGCGCCCTTCGATTGGCGCAATAATCCTGGTGTAATCGAGATTAGTGGCTGCAGCCGCAACTGTTCCCTGGTCCTGCTTCACGGTTCCTTCGTCCTGCTTTACCAATTGGCCCTGATCGTCGAGCTGCTGCTTGGCTATAGCGTTGCGGTCGTAAGCTTGTTGAAAGCGCGTCAGATCGATTCTTGCTTCGTTCAGCACCGCTTCATCTTTCGCCAGCGTTCCTTGCGCCTGAAGGAGCGCGGCCTGAAAAGGGCGGGGATCAATTTCGATCAGAAGATCTCCCTTGTGCACCATTTGGCCCTCGCGGTAGGCCACGTTTGTGATTTGACCGTCGACACGGCTGGTGATGGTGGCGGTATAAACCGGCGTTACGGTGCCAAGCGCGTTAATGTAAACGCCGATGTCGCCGGTGCGCGCGGTGGTGGTGGAGATGGGGGCGCTGGGGCGAGGCTGCTTGGCCTGTGCGGCCGCTTGCGCAGCTTTCTGATGCTGGCGATAAAAATAGAAGATGCCGACAAGCAACAGAATTATAACGACGACCCAAATCCATGTATGACTCTTCCGAGGGGGCGCGTCCAGTTGCTCGTGGGGTGCTCGGCGAGGCGGCGCGGGAGCCGGGGGACTGGTTGCGGTTGTGCTGGGGGAGTCTTTGGTGCTGATGGTCGTGCCGGAAGCGCCGGGACGATTACCGGAGCCTGGCACGTTTGGAGAATTCGGCGTATTCGGGGGATTGTCAGGCAATTTGAGCTTCCTTTTTCAGAATAGGATCGTGAACCGTTCTAGCCTTGGAACTGAAGTCTGCCGAATCTTTTGCTTTTCCGCGTCCCCTGATGATAACCGAGACCGTTATTTCCGGAATTCCTTTTCATTCACAAGTATGCAGCCGCTACCGGCCTACGGATACAAGTCCAATTAAACCAGCGCATTACATTCCGACGATTCAAACCGCCATTTGGTTACAGCAAACAATTATGACCTATGACGAAAAGCGGACATCTGGGTTAGTGGAATTCGCCAAACTTCATTGAATGACAAGACATCGAAACCCGGCTTTGTGTTCGTATTGGAGGGGAAAAGCAGGCTATATCTCACCATGAATCCACGAAAAAGGCGATTCAACGATCCTTCGGATGTTCCAGGAATTTATTGACTGCGCTTGCTGGGAGGTCCTAATCCAAACAGGTGAAGAAAAAGAAACGGCGCACCTTGCGTGTGGCAAGGTGCGCCGTCGATTCAGGTGATGGTTTACTTGATTGCTTTCACTGCATCAGCTGTCGCTGTAGCCCCGTAAATGTTTGTGTCGTAATAAACCGGGACTCCAGGTGTGCCGGGATTGTTCAGCAAGTAACCGTCGTAGAAGTACGGGCTGCTGGCGGTTAAGCCACTGAACCCTGTTAGCGTTCCATTGTAAGTAGTGAAGCTACCAGTTTGTGCATTGATCGAGGTAATGCCATTGCCTGTATAGAACGTATTCAGACCGTCGATCGTGAAGTTGGGCGAGGCGAGGTCGTCAGCATTTCCGGCGATCTGAGTCGGCAACAACTCGACGAAATCCGCCGTGGCGATGGCCAACGTCGGAGGGGCCGCTGCCGTGAATGCGCTAGCGTCGATCAGAACGTTTTGGCCGACCACGAAATCCGCCGGGGTGAGAAATTGGCCCGGCAGCGTATTGGCGGAAGAAGTAGAGAAAGTCGCGCCGGTTGCATTGAGCGTCACAACTTGCCCTACGGTTAGGCTGTCAGTGTTGCCCGACGGCACGGCGGTGATAACTGCCTCGACAGTCGGTGTGGTCTGCACGATGGTGGCTTCGAAAGCAGTGGTTGAGTTGAAGCCAGGATTACCGGCGATGGATGTGGCATTGTAGCTCAGCGAAGTAGTGCCGTTGGCTCCAAAATTCACAGTGACAACGTTACCTGTTTGAACGCAAGCAAAAGTGTTTGCGGTGGTGCAGGTAGCGGAGGTTGGATAGTTTGTGATGACGGCGCTGGACGGAACGTTGATGGTCAAAGGTTGTCCGGTGGCACTGTCTGTG
>JBEKGG010000176.1:0-14520 GCA_050012915.1 Terriglobales bacterium
CTGCTGCAGCAGATGGCTGGCTTGAGTCTCGGCCTACCGTTCGCAAACCGCCTCCAGCCTCTTTTTGCTTCTACGGATGAGCAACACCTTAAGCCCGCGCCACCTCCAGCAAAAACATCGCTTTCGCAAGCCGATGACGAACTACTGGAGGAAATCGAAAAGGCAAACTTTCTCTACTTCTGGGAGCAAGGCAATCCACAAACCGGAATGGTAAAAGACCGTTGTAATGTGCACGTGAATGACACCGGAATCGTGGCGAGTATTGCGGCTACGGGCTTCGGGCTTACGGCGCTCTGCATCGGACAAAAGCGTGGCTATGTTTCTTTGTCCGACGCGCGTGAGCGAGCGGTGGCGAGTTTGCGTTTTCTCTGGAAAAAGTTGCCCACGCATCGCGGATTCTTCTATCACTTTGCCAATATAAATACTGGCGAAAGGGTGTGGGATTCCGAGGTCTCTTCCGTCGATACAGCCATTCTGCTTTGTGGAATTCTTACCTGCCGACAACACTTCCAGCATTCGGAGATCAGTCTGCTGGCGTATGAGATTTTTAATCGCGTGGATTGGACCTGGCTGTCGGAAGACACATCACTACTGCCGCACGGATGGACCCCCGAGTTCGGTTTTCTACCGTACCGCTGGGACAACTATAGCGAACTGATGATGATGTATCTTCTGGGATTGGGATCCGCAACCTATCCGTTGCGGGTTGAAACCTGGAACGCATGGAAGCGAAGCACCTTCGAATATGACGGCCTACGCTATATTGGTTCCTTCGCGCCCTTGTTTGTGCACCAGTATTCACAGGCCTGGTTTGATTTTCGCGGCAAACGCGATAAATACGCGGATTACTTTCATAACTCGACGATCGCCACTGACGTACATCGCCGTTTCTGTGTGGAGTTGGGGAAACAATTTCCGGATTACAGCGACGATCTCTGGGGGATTACGGCGTCGGATTCGCAAAAAGGTTATGTGATTTGGGGTGGCCCACCCTCGATGGGACCAATCGACGGAACCGTTGTCCCCAGCGGATCGGCAGGTTCCCTTCCATTTTTGCCGCAGCCGGTGATGCGCGTTTTGCAAAACATCAAGGCTCATTACGGAGCGGCCTGGAGCCGGTACGGATTCGTGAACGCATTCAATCCGTTGAAAAACTGGTACGACACGGATGTGATCGGAATTGATACCGGAATCACCATGGTGATGGCCGAAAATGCGCGCACCGGATTCGTTTGGGAAACATTTATGAAGAATCCTGAGGCGAAGCGGGGTATGGAACGCGCAGGATTCCAGACCTACACGTCTTCCGAGCCGACTGAGTGACGACCCTAGTCTCGATGGACCACGTGCTACTTCAGTTCGATCACTGCCAAACCGTGCGCGGGTAGCGTGAGGGTCAGTTCGTTATTCTTCAGCTTACGATTCTCTGGATCGGGAAGCTTGGTAGCGCTCTGTAAATCCTGTATCTGCGCTTGGGTGGGATAACGGGGCGAACCCATTTTTTCGTATTCCGCATGAAAATCTCCGTGGTCGCGGTCCACTCGCGAAATAAAAGCGCGACGCGCTTTCGTGTTCTTCAATTGCAAAGTAATAGTTTTCGGCGAGCCCAGTTCTCCTGGCGGCGCGTAGTTCCATACCGCGAGAACCAGCGTGCCATCCTCTCTGCGAGTGAGCAGGGCGGATTCGGAATCCAGAGCGATGCGCTGATCTCCAAGCTGGTGCAATAGTTTGAACGTGTTGTACGCGGGCTTCGGAATGCCTCCGGCTGCGATCAATCCATAGCCGCCGTAAAAAGGCGCTTTCACAACTCCCTGCTCTTCAAACACGTCAGAGAAAGTCCAGTACGACATCATACTGACCATCCCATCGCATTGGCGGATCGAATCTGCCAGCCAAGGTCCCATGTAGATCGAGTCCGTAACATCAGGTTCATTCATGTAACTGGCGTTGAACTCGCTCCAAATCAAAGGCAGGTGGGGCATACTTGAAGCCGCGATTTGCTTGTGCACTTTATCGACCGCGCGGCAAAGCATTTTGTCACGTGGAATGTTTTCATCGGTGCCGAAAACGTCCTGCGCCCGATCGTTGCCATAGACGTGGGTCGAGACGAAATCGACGGGAACATTGTTCTCGGCGCAATGCTTGATGAAAGCGTCTGCCCAAGCAGCTTGCGCGGTCGCGGGTCCGCCCACGCGAAGGCGTGGATTTACGCTTTTAATTGCGCGTGCCGAATGATCGTAGAGCTCCCAATAGGTTGCTTGCTTCGGATCGCCGGCCCAGAAATCCAGATTAGGTTCGTTCCAAACTTCAAAATACCATTGCGCAACTTCGTCGACGCCGTACCGATCAACTAGGTGTTTGGCGAAAACGCTTATGAGGTCTTCCCACTTGGTCCAATCTTTGGGTGGAGAGACATTCGGCTTGTACCAAAAGGTGTGCAGAATATTGTGAGCCGCCAGCTTTTTCGGCATGAAGCTTAGCTCAACAAACGGTCTAACGTGGTTGGCCAGCAGACCATCATAGATTTGATCGACGTAGGAAAAGTTGTACACGGGCCGACCCTGGCTGTCTTCGTCGTAGAGGCCGATTTCGTCGTGGAAAATCGCGTGGAAGCGCATGTACTCAAAATCGGTCGCCTGCTTGACCTCGCGCAAGTCGCGCTGGTAGCTCCCTCGCAGGCTGAGTACGGCGCGTCCCGAGCCGAACATCTTTTCCCAAAAGTGCGGAAAAGGATGCGAAGGACCGCTCGCGTCCACGACGATTACATCTGGATTCGGATTAACCTGAGCATTCAACTTGCACACACCTGAGGTCAGCGTCGCGAAGATAAAGGCGAACGTCCAGACTCGATAAGATTTCCGCATCAAGCACCTTAGCAGATGGAAGTCAGGCCAGAATTGTAACTGAACATTGGGATCCAGCGATTGGGCTGAAGTTCACGCGGCGCTGGCCCCGTAGCCCGCGCGGGTTGTGCGAACGTGGGCAACCGGTTTTTCATGCAGCAGCAACTCCGTGGCTTGGACGCGCGGATCGCTGTGGAACCACCGCTGCACGACGCCATCAAGAAGATAATTGGCAATCGAGAGCAAGCTCATGCCCTGGTGATGAGCCATCCAGCAACGTACCAGTTCATAGCGATGATGCTTGGAATGATGGCGAGAAGCGCCGAAATCCGCGGACTCATAGAATCCGTACGCGCCCAACCATCCGTCGCGACTCATTCGGTGCAAATTCTTAAGCGCGTCCGCGGCACACACATGCAGCGCCAGGAAAGTTGAGTAGGGAGAAATGACGAGCGCATTCAGCTCATGATTGCTCAGCGCCAGGCTTGGAATTCCAAAAGCATAGTATTGATAGTTGCCGGCCTCATCCATTCGGAAATACGCCGACTCCGAAATACCCCATGGAACGCGCCTGCTCGCTGCATATGCCTGTTGCGATCGAACTGCCCCGCTGGCTGAACGCTCCAACAGGGTGTTGGGGTATGTGCGCATCCAGACAAGCGGCATCAAATACTCGAACATGGTTCCAGTCCACGAGAGCAGAACGGGGCGGCCCTGGTCGACCGTATGGGCACGGCCGAGCATGAACCAGCTTTCCTGGCGTATGTCGTCCTTGGCAATCGCGGTAAATACGGCCGTGCGCGACTCCGTGGCGAGCAAGTCGTAACATGCCTGATGGACCTGTTGAGACTTTACGTCGAATCCGACCGACAAGAGCTTGCGCCGGTTCAGAAGAAAACGGAAATCCATTTCATTGGCAAATTTGCCCGCGTTCGTCGCAATCGTCTGGAGATCCTCGATCAGGAGAACTGCATTCGAGCGCGCTTCGGGAAGCAAAGCTTCGAGACGCTGAAACAACGCAAGCTGTTCTCCGGTGCTCCCTGCCGAACGCGAAACGAAACGGAGGCGGACCCCCAGATTGTCGATAAAGCTCGGCACTCGATCAAGAGCGGGAAGATCCGGTGCGGAATTCGAGTTGATGGCAAGCTTCTCCCACAATGACGCAAACTCCGGGAGCAGCCACGGAGCGTAGGCGCTCACCGTCTGCTTTACGCTTTCAATCCGCGAGCGCGCCTGATCCGCAAACCATTGCGCGTCTTTTGAATGCTTGGATTGGCTGGATTCCGCATGGATCTCTCGCAGAATTGACTCGGACGTATTCAACAAATACGGCAGCCACTTCTCCTTCTTAACATCCTTCTGAAACGCGGACAAACTTTTGCGCGGGAATGCGTGCACATCGACCAGGATGCGAAGATAATCGCGCAACCCATCGGATATGCAGCTCTGCAATATGGGACGGCTCAGAAGATCCAAACATCCTTGCTGAAGCGTCCACAGCGAAGCTAGCAGATTTCCGCTGTCGACAGCAGAGACCAGTTCCGGCTCTAACGGATTCAGCGTTCGAGTGTCGTACCAGTTGAGGAGGTGGCCGCGATATCGTCGTAATTGTGAAATCGTAGCCAAAGTTCGCCTCGTCTGCAGCGCAAACTCGGGGACGGTAAGATAACCAAACTCGCAGGCGACCTGCCGCGCGTTAAGAAGAAGACCGAGGTTGGTAGGCGAAATGCGCGCTGCAATGGCGGGTGGTTCTTCCTGCACATTATCCGGTAGCAGCCAGTTGTGTTCTTCCGTGCTGAACTCATCGAAGTATCGCCAGGTACGGAGCGCGGAACGGCGAAGCAGGAGCTCATCTTTTTCGGGCACCGGGCTGCGCAAGGCGCGGGGCGGGCGGTTCAGCCACCGCGACAATAGCTTACTGCTTGCCCAAAGCAGAAGAATCGGCAACGCGGCCGGAAGCGCGCGGGGCCGGACATACCACACTAAAACGCCTAACCCGAGTGCAAGCGCGGGCGTCCAATCCAAATAAATATCGAGCGTCGTTCGGCTGGACTTCCCGGTCTCCGCTTCTGCCGCGGTTTCCCATTGCAAGAGCCGTTGCCGGGTTACGATGCGACGTACAAGGGTTCGCACTACCGCATCGAGCGAGAGCAACATTTGGTGGGCGAGAAAAGTCAGACTCAGTAAGACATTGATGTTCGCGGCAAAAAGCCCGTCGACGGCATCGCGAGCAATTTCAGATTTTTCCTTGATCGCGGCGCGAACCAACTCAAACACGAACTGGCACCACGCTGGCACAAACAAAATGGCCAGGGTGGCGAGCGTCCAATAAACGGGGGATCTGGGCAGCACCACCCAGCCGAGGACGAACAATAATAAAGTAGCTGGTTCGACCAGGCTGCGGCGAAGGTTGTCCAGAATCTTCCACTGGGCAGTGATCGAAACTGGATTGGGGACGCGTTGCCCCGATTCATCCAGGACCCGGGGCAGCAGCCATCCCGCAATCTGCCAGTCTCCTCGCAGCCAGCGATGTTTGCGACGATTGTAGGCGCTGTAATGAGATGGGTAACTTTCAATTACTTCGATGTCGCTAGCCAGGCCGGCCCGTGCGTACGCGCCTTCGATGAGATCATGACTCAGCAGGGCATTGCGACTCAGCAGGGCATTGCGCGGGAAACGACGATCGAGTACTTGCCGTATCGTGTCTACTTCGTAAATTCCTTTTCCGGCGAAGATGCCTTCACCATAAAGATCCTGATACACATCGGAAATCGCTCGCGTGTAAATATCGAATCCGGTTTCCCCGGAATAAATGTTGGCCAGCCGGGAGCGCGCGGTACTTTGAACGCTCACACCCACACGCGGCTGCAAAATGCCGTAGCCAGCTACGACGATGTTCTTTTCCGGATCGATGATCGCCTGGTTTAAGGGATGGGCCAGCGCCCCTACCATGCGTTGCGCGGACCCTCGAGGCAACTCAGTGTCGGAGTCGAGTGTAATTACAAAACGAACCCGTGGCAGGATGGACAGATCTCCGATCTTTACGGGGAAGCTGTCGTATTCGCTGCGCAGCAGCCGGTTGAGATCCATCAGTTTGCCGCGCTTGCGCTCCCATCCCATCCAAGCTTCTTCTCGCGGATTATAGACGCGGTGTCGATGAAAGAGGTGAAACGATCCCATGCCTCGATCCGCATATTTCTCATTCAGGCCGGTGATTAGTTCGGAACACAGATCGACCAACGGATCGTCTTCCCGAGGTTCAGAGCGCGAATCCGGCAGATCGGTTATAAGCGCGAAATGAATGTTTGGATCGTGATTGCCGAGAAAGCGTACCTCCAGATCATCCACAAGCCTGCGAACCTGATCGTCACCCAAGAGCAGACTGGGGACCGCGACAAATGTGACGCAACCGTCAGGAATTCCTTCAGACAAGTCGAGTTTGGGAAGAATCTGCGGCTGCAGCAATGCAGTGATCAAATAATTCGTCAACTGGACGGCAGCTTGCGAGCAAGGGAGAAGTAGCGCCAACATCGAGAACAGAACGAGTCCGGGCGAACCTTGTGACTCGATCAACAGCAAAACAATTCCCGACATGATGGCCAGCGTGATCAACTGTATGGTCGTGAGGTAAAACTCGTCGGGGTATCGTCGAAGCAGAGACGATATTCGATGATAGAGCGTGGGCCTGAAGCCCACTCGACGATGCAGCAGCGTCGTGCCCTCTGCAAGCAGGTAATAGCCAACATGCGAACAGCGCAGGGAGACGCGTGGATCTGCCTGCTCTTGTTTTTGCGCCTGCCGGGCAAGATCCAAAATCTCCTGGGCGACTTGCATCTCGCTGACATCCGAGCGCTCGGCGATTTCTACGAGCTTGTTTCGATACAGATCGCGGCTATCAAGATCCATGCGGGAATATGCGCCTGCTGGATCTTCACGAAGAATGTGGTCGGGAAGAATCAGTGGTTCGAGGAGATCTTTCCAGGAAGCTTGAGCAACCTCGCGGAGACTGCGCACGCATACTCCAACGTCGTATGCTCCAGAGGGATTTGCGAGCAGTTGCGAGCCCCGGATCGCGATCTGCTCCAGCAAAACTAATTTAAGGACGGGAACCAGCGCCCACAGCTCCTTCGTATTGAGGACGGTCTGTTGTTGAAAGGCCTCGACGTAATCGGTGAACGTCTTCTCACTAAACTGATAGGCGGTCGCGAGCAGCAAACCCTCGGCCAAGGCGGCTACCCGTGGAACAACCGCTCCGTTGGGGGTGCGAACATGAGGAGTTTTTCGCCTAAGCTTAAGGGTTTCGCTTGCGCCGTCAAATTCCGAAATGATCAGATAAACGTTGTCGTGCAGCCAGCGCGAGTCGTCCGAAACGGGAGTTCCGGGCAATGGCACATCGATCTTTCTGAGCAACGGCTTAAGCGTTTTGGACAATTGCCGGCAGCGCTCGACAAATGCCCGCGAGGAGTTTTCGCTTGGCAGCCACGAGAGACTGCGCGCCAACTCCGCCGCTTGCAAGCGCAATTCTCGCTCATTCGCTCCTTTATCGTCTGAAGGCGCGACGGGATGTTCAATTTCTGCGTTGATCGTTTCCAGATGAACGTCGTCCTGCATCTCGAAATATCCTAACGATAGCTGGCGGCTTGCATTTCAAACATTTCGGCGTAACGACCGCCCATGCCTGCGAGCTGATCGTGGCTTCCCTCTTCGGCGATTCTGCCTTTGTCGAGTACTACGATGCGATCGGCCATGCGCACGGTTGAGAACCTGTGAGAAATAAAGAGCGCCATCTTTCCGGTGGTAAGTTCAGCGAAGCGGTGAAAGACCTCAAACTCGCTGCGGGCATCGAGAGCGGCCGTCGGCTCATCGAGAATGAGAAGTTGCGCGTCGCGCAGGTAGGCTCGAGCAAGAGCAACTTTCTGCCATTCGCCACCGGAAAGATCGAGACCGCCGTCGAACCGACCGCCTAACATTTGATCGTAGCCCCGGGGCAGGCGGGCTATTACGTTCTCCGCCATACTCTTTCGCGCCGCCGTGCGCAGAAGGGTCAGGTTGTCGAGCTCCTCGACACGCCCGACCGCAATATTTTCGCGAGCCGTTAATTCGTAGCGCATGAAGTCTTGGAAAATGACGCCGATCTCGCGATAAAGGTCTTCGAGACTGTAGTCGCGAAGATCCACGCCATCCAGCAGGATTTGCCCCTCGGTTGGATCGTAGAGCCGGGTAATCAGCTTGACCACTGTGGTTTTACCCTGACCGTTTTCCCCGATCAGCGCTACCCGCTCTCCCGGCCGCAGCCGGAAATTCATATGGTCGAGAATCAGGCGGGGACTGCCAGGATATCGAAATGACACGTTAAGGAACTCGAATCCGCGCACGATCGGCCTTGGCGCCGGAAGCGCATTCGGCTTGGACCGGATGGTTGGTTGCATGTCAAAAAACGCCAAAAGGTCGGTGAGAAATAGTGCCTGGTCCGCTATGCCCGAAAGGGTAGAGAAAATCTGCTGGATGTTGGTGCTCGCCTGCAGAATAGCTCCGGAAAGAAAAGTCAGCGTACCGATCGTGAGTTGTCCGGTGAGGGTGCGCCAGATCACGAAAACATAGGCCGCGTAGTAACCCATGGTGCCGATCACCGATAAGAACGATCCGGCGATCAGCCGGCGACGTGACAGGGCAACATTTTCGGTATAAATTTCGTCGGAAAGTCGAGTGAAGCGGTCGGTCAGAAAGCCGTTCAGTCCAAATAGCTTCAGTTCTTTCGCCGCTTCTCGGCTGCCGCCGAGGATGCGCAGATAATCTAACTGGCGGCGGATTGGGGTCTGGCGGAAATTCTTGGCGTATCCTAGAAACGCAAAATGACTCTCGCCCAGGAATGCCGGAACGACGCCAACCACGAGCAAAAGCATGAGCCAGGGCGAGAAGAGCATGATCGAAATCGAAAGAGAAACCACAGTCGCGACCTGTTGCACAAGCCGCCCAATCGATTGAATCATTCCCAAACGATCGGTCGCCTGCACCCGCGCCCGGTCCAGCCGGTCATAGAAGACAGGGTCTTCGTACGACAAAATGTCCAACTCCGCCGCGTGCTTCATGACGCGAATGCTGACGTGACGGGTATATTTGTCGGCTAGCAGGGCGTCGAGGTAATCAATGATCCGGGTTAGAATCGTGCTAAAAACCGCTAATCCGAATTCAGCCGCGACGAGATACCAGAACCGTGGCTGTACAGGTTGATGGCTGGAGGCCGCGCGCACTATGTTGTCGATAATCAGCTTCGTGACCCAGAGCAGCGCCATGGGCAGCAGCGAAGCGAACAAGCGGAACAGCAATCCTCCCGCTACCACAGCGGGCCCCGATTGCCACACGATTCCAAGAACAGGAGGGATGTTACGGAGAGCTGCGAGACGCTCGCGCCAACTGCTCCAGAAACTCTCCTGCCCCATAGTGGATCCTAAATTTGATTGCTTGAAGGGATCGCAATTTATTGAAACTTTAATCGCGGGAGCGCCGCCCCGTCTGCACAGCCCCTGTTATAGCCATAATAATACCGAACAACCGCCGATGTCGCCTGTCATTTCCGTTTCTGCCTCTAAATACAAAAGGCGGTCGTGAGGGTCCGAACGTCGGCGTTGCCGACACTAACCCATGACCGCCATGCCTGCGCCGAGAGCCACGACATCAGGACGAGATCGAACATAGACAAAATATCTTGCGCCGTCGGAGCGGGCAATCGGGTAAAAACTGTATTCGAACTGCTTCTAGTTGGGAGCACCCGTTGGTCCCTCGACCGCAAAGAAGGTGCCCTTGCCCAGAAGCGTTTCGACTGCAACGACGACTTCGCTGCCGCTGGACTTGGTCACCGCGCCGCGAAACCCCGCGTCCCGCGCCGCTCGCGCCAATTCTGTCGATACCTCCTGCACGGTCAGCAGCAGCATTGCCGTCAAGGGAGACTGGGCGAAGATTTCCCTCGCGGCCTCGATACCATTCTTGTCGGGCATCGCCAAGTCAATGATGGCCAAGTCGGGCGCAAGCTGTTCGGTTTGAGCAACTGCGTCGTTTCCGTTCGCCGCCTCGCCACAGACCTCCCAACCGGGACGTTCTTCCAATATCCTGCGAAGGAGGTGGCGAATGGTAACGTCGTCATCTGCGATTAGGATTCGAATCGGCATCCACTTACCTCCAAGAAGTCGCATTGCGTCGGATTTTCTGCGTGTAAATCTATAAATTGGCATAAAGCTGGACACAAAAACGTGATTCTGGGTTGATCTGGGTTAAGGATTCGCTATCGCAGGGCACGTCCGTTCTCCGCCTGGAGCATCACCGAGTTCACGTTGATGGTTTCTCCGTTGAGATTGCCGACCAGAGTCACGCGCTGCCCGGCAAATTTGCTGATCTGCTCCGAGTCGCCCGCTAGCTCATATGTTTTGTCGCCGTCAACCATGGTGTACTTCGAACCGTTGGCTACGCAGAACCGTGCGCATTCTGCCGCGCTCTTCCCTCGGCTCGAATGTTTCGGACCACAGCGCGCATCAGTGATGATCCCCGAAAACCCGCGCTCGGGGACTGTCGACTCTGCTTGCGGTGCGTCGGCGGCTTGCACGAAGTCGTCGCCGATTACGGCGGTCACACCGGCAAACGCGACCGCAAAAACCAACGACGACGCGAGCGTAGTTACCACCAGAAATCCGATCAGGGTTAACCACGAACGGCGATGCGGTTTCACAGTTCCTCCTGCCGTCGCGTTCGCGGCTGCGGTTTTTGTTGTATAAGTCTTCGCTGGGGTTGTATGAAAAGTACCTAATTTGTTATCACGATTCGAAAGTCCAGGCGTGTAAGCAAATTATCGCGCGAGCCTACAGCATCGACTTGATGGCCGCGGAATCTTTCAGAGTGTTATCGTGGCGTTTATGAGAACTGATATCTCGAAAGGAACCTCTATGAACAAGATGCTCAAGATCCTACTAGGCGTCGGCCTCTATCTCCTCGAACAGTCAGACACCGCCACTAAGAACGTGCGGGACCGTGCTGCTGGACCGCTCGGCGACCTGCGCGACGCAGCGCAGGAAAAGTATGAAATTGCCGCGGAGCGAATGGCGCGCGCGTCCAAGGCTATCCGCGGCGACGACAGCGACGTTCTCCGCAACACTCTTCTCTTTACGGCCGGGATCGGAGTTGGAGTAGGCGTCGGCCTGCTACTCGCCCCTGCGAGCGGAGAGGAAACACGTAGCGTCCTCGGGGAGCGAGTCCACGAGATGGGCGACAAAGTTCGCAGACAATTCTCGTCGGAACGAGTCGCCGCGACTGGCACGCGCTAAAAGGGATTAACGCCACTTGGTGTCTTCTAAGGAGAGTGAGACTCTATGAGCGAGAGAAAAGACAAGTGCGCCCACCCAAACTGCAGTTGCTCGCCCATGCCGGGCAGCAAGTTTTGTAGCCCCCATTGTCAAATGGCTAAGCGAAGTGCCGGCGTTTCATGCGAATGCGGGCATCCGAATTGCGTCGGGAAATCTTCCTGAACGTTCCGAGAGGAAAAGCGGGTTTCTAAACTCAGCAAAATCATCCGCACGCGCGGATGATTTTGCTGCGCTCGAAATGACAACGCCAGAGACTCGAACGACAACCACAGGAAACGTCAAACCATCGCGTGCGTTTTTGGCGTGGCGAGAGTTAATGCAGGGATAGCGACTACTACCAGCGTACCCGGATCGGCGTTCGCCAGCTTTAATTCACCACCAAATTCCTTCGCCCGCTGGCTCATGCCTCCGATGCCAATGCCAATGCTCCCAGGCCTTAACTCGACGACCGGATGGTCGATGCCCTTGCCGTCGTCCCGTATCTTTACTAGCACTTGGTTGTCTGACTGTTCGAGGGTGACCCATGCTTTCTGGGCCCCTGAATGGCGATAGACGTTGGTGAGAGCTTCCTGAATGATTCGGAAAATGGCGGTTTCCAACTCAGCTGTAAGTCGCGGAAACTCGCGTGGGCGGACATCGAGAGAAGTCTCGATACCGCTGCGCTTGGAGAGACCGTCCAAATACCAATGAACCGCTGATAGCAAACCGACTTCATCCAGCAAGGGCGGATGCAAAAGATGGGACAAGCTGCGTACTTGCTGGATAGCTCGATCCATGGTTTCGCTGGCTTCCGCCGCGGCTTTCTGGTTGGACTGAACGGTCTTGGTTGCGCGAATGCTGTCCATCATCATTTTGGCAGCGGCCAGGTCCTGCCCCAGCCCGTCGTGCAGTTCGCGCGCGATGCGGCGGCGCTCGTCATCCTGCATAGTAAGAAGACGAATAGAAAGGCGTCGGAGAGCGGCAGTTCTGTCGTCCACCATCCTCTCTAACTGGATCGCGCTATCGCGCATCGACTGTTCCAACACTTTGCTGTCGTGGATATCGGAGCAGGTTCCGTACCATTTGAAAATATTGCCTTCGAGATCACGGATCGGCACGGCGCGAGCCCGGAACCAGCGGTAGTGTTCATCTTTCCCCCGCAAGCGGTATTCGGATTCGTAGTTCTCGCCCGACTGCACACAGCGCATCCACTGGGCCATGCTTCGTTCGCGGTCATCGGCATGCACAAAATCCAGCCAGCCGAATCCGCTCGCCGAGCCCGCGACCGCACCGGTATATTCATAAAATCGATCGCTGATGTAATCTCTGGCACCATCAGATTGCCGGCTGAAAATGATGTCGGGAGCGGTGCGGACGATCGCGTCCAGTTCCTGATTCTTTCGCGCAAGTTCACTGTTTAGCAACTGCAGCGCTTCGGCTCGTCTGGCTAATTCCTCGGTTCGTTCTGTGACGCGCTGCTCCAACTCGTGATTAAGTCTTTCCAGTTGATGCGCCTTACGGTGGAGTTCCGCAAATATGCTAACCTTCGCGCGCAGAAGTTCGGGAATGACCGGAACGGAAATGTAATCCACTGCTCCGCGTTCGTACCCCTTGAGCCGATCCACATCGGTCAGGTACACGGCGGAAATAAAAATGATGGCGGTCTTTTGAAAACGCGGATGCTGGCGGATCAGGTCGGCCAGTTCAAAGCCGTCGAGATCGGGCATACTTACGTCCATCAAAACGACGGCAATGTCGGTTTTCAGTAAATGTTCGAGCGCTTCTTTTCCTGAGGTCGCCTTGATCAGATTCTCGCCAAGTTCAGCCAGTATCACTTCATAACTCAGCAACTTGGCCGGCTGATCGTCGACCATGAGAATGTTGACTTTGTCGTTCGCAGTCATTTCGGTTCTTTCATGCCTCCATCTACCGCTTTTGCTCGGACACACGAACTATCGGTGAAGCCACATTCGAAGCGCAGATAGCAATTGTTCCGTGTTGACTGGCTTGGCCAAATATTCGGAGGCGCCGGCTTCGAGACACTTTTCGCGATCGCCTTTCATGGCTTTCGCAGTCAGAGCGATGATGGGAAGGCGCCGGAACGATGCGTTCCGCCGGATCACCTGCATCGTCTCGTAACCATCCATCTCCGGCATCATGATATCCATTAGCACAATCGCCAAGTCTGGAGTTGATTCCAGCGTTGCGATCGCCTCCCGCCCGGTCCCGGCGGTTAAGACGGTCATCCCGCGGCGCTCCAGCACGCTGCTAAGCGCAAAGATGTTGCGCACGTCGTCATCCACCACCAACACTTTCTTTCCCACCAACGCGTCATCAGAGCGATGCAGCCGGTCGAGCATCTTCTGTTTCTCGGGGGGAAGATCGGCAACCACCCGATGCAGGAAAAGCGCAGTTTCATCGAGCAACCGCTCCGGCGATTCCACGCCTTTCACAACCACGCTGCGCGCCAGCGTGTGCAGGCGGGCATCTTCTTCCGATGACAACTCCTTTCCAGTGAAAACCACGACTGGAAGATCGCTAAGTGTTTCAGTGTCGCGCAGACGCTCCAGAACGTCGAAGCCTGACATGTCGGGGAGCCGCAAGTCGAGCACGACGCAGTCGTACGGCTGCTCGTTCAACATCGTCAGCGCATCAACTCCGCTGGCGGCGACGGAGACATCGATGTCGTCGTAGCCCAGTAGTTCGCGGATGCTGAGTTGTTCCGCCGGATTGTCTTCGACCACCAAAAGCCGCTTTCGACGCAGGGTCGTGTAGTCCTTTATTCGAGTCAAGGCCGCTCCCAGACCTTCGGGCGTTGTCGGCTTGGTCACGAAAGCGAACGCGCCGCGAGCCAGCCCGTGATGCCTGTCTTCATCGAGCGTCAACATCTGTACCGGAATATGGCGAGTGGCCGGGTCTTGTTTCAAATGGTTGAGGACGGTCCACCCCAACATGTCGGGCAAGAAAACATCCAGCGATACGGCTGTGGGATGGAACTCGCGGGCGAGTGTTAGAGCTTCCGAGCCCTTCATCGCGACCAGCACCTTGAATCCAATATCGCGAGAAAGATCGCACAATACCCGGGCATAGTGCGCGTCGTCCTCGACGATCAGCAAAACTGCATCGTCAGGCTGCAGATTTTCGCGGTCGTCAGGGACGTGCTCGACCGTCACCTCCGCCGTCCGTACCGCCGACAACTGCAGGGGCGGGCCGGACGAGCGAGTCTTTCTGTCCGCGGCCGTGGCACTCGCAGCAGACGGACCCACGTAGGTTTGAGGCAGGTAGAGAGTGAAAGTACTTCCCTTCCCCGGCGTACTGCGCAATTGAATCTCGCCGCCGAGCAAGCT